>JANNRW010000001.1:0-22066 GCA_031401815.1 Geobacteraceae bacterium
GATTGGGGCGTGAGCCGCAGGCCGGCTTTCTTTTTGAACAAGGGGTGGGCGAAGCACGGATAATTCCGATAATTGAGGCGGTAGTATCGGTATATGCCCGACTGGCACCACCACCAAAACGTTTGAAGTTTCTGGCGACAGAGCTGGGTGAGGTCGAGTTGCAGCGACTAATCAGGGCTGAACCTGCTTGCGGCGTGCAGTTCCCGCAGCGTGGAGGTTTTAGCGACAACATGACTCAACCGTCTGAAGGGCGGAAAAGAGTACTCCATCCTGTTTTTGCCGGGCAGCTCCCTGCTGCCACCCTTCGCCAGCTGGCAATTTTTGCTGAAAAAATCGCAGACAGCCTGCTACATGTTACTGCTGACCAGAGTATAGCCTTTCCGCTCACTGCTGCCGCTGATCCTGAGCGTGCAGCAGCCGAACTGGATGCTTTGGCAGACGGAGACAGAGTTGAAGCCGAGGTAAATTTCAGAATCTGCCCCGGCAATCATGAATGCAAGATGGGTCTCATTCCAACCCGTGATCTGGCAAGGACGCTGCTCGCAACAATGAATCCGGCCGCAAAGGCTCATGTCTGGGCGCTCTCTGGCTGCTCCAACTCCTGCACCCAGCCCCAGTTGGCTGATTACGGCATTGTCTCTTCAAAGCTGATTGCCAACGAAGATGGGGTAAGGTCGCCAAGGTTCGATCTTTATGTTCGCCGCAGTGGAGGTCTGGGTGAGAAGATCCAGGCACAACTGACCGTTGAGAAGTTGGTTGAATTGGTACAGGAGCCACTCCCGTCGGCATGGCGAGCAAACAGCAGATGATCGGCAAAATAATCTCTTCTGCAATCCTCTTAATCACCGGCGTACATGCGACAGAAAACAGCTTTAGCGGCTTAATAGACTATAAAAACTATAGACATTATAATAAATAGCTTGACACTCTTGCCAGAGATGAGCTAAATTCAATACAAGTTCAGGATCAAACAATCAGTATGATAATATATTTTCAGTTGTTGCCGGTTAAATTACAAAGGTAATGGGCAAATGGCCAATCTTAAAACCGACAAAAGCAGGTTAAGTTTCCTGCTCGACGGCAACTGCCAGATTCCGGCGGCAGACAGGCTGTTTCGGGATCAGGGAGTTTTTTTTGTCGGCGGTGCGCTGCCGGTTGATCAAACCATGGTAACCATGTTCGACAGTTTCTGCATGGAGGCCACCACTCTCTTCTTTCTTACCTTCGGCACACCGGAGACATATTCGCAGGGTGAAGAGATGGCACGCCAGATTAAAAAGAATTTCAATGTGCGACTGATTGCAAACCTTGCCCCAACCGCTGATGCAGGCACTATTGAGCGTATTTACGCCGCCGGGGTGGACAATGTACTCTTCTTTCTGGAAGAGGATTCTGTAACAGCTCTGTCCGGGCTCCCCCTCTCCTTGCAGGCTGCCAGAATAGTATTCCCCCGCTGGGGAGCTGTTGCGACTCTGTTGCCCGGGAACAGCGCACCTGCGCTTACAATAAGCCGGATCGACCGACTGCTTCAGGAGGGGATAGTTCCACTGGTTCAGATTTCAGGCCGATCATCAGATCTTTCCGGGAAAGATATCGTTACCTTACTTGATCACCTTGCTTTCGCCTGGGAGCAGAACTCGGTGCCTCTCCAGGCTTATCTGCCTCTCATCACTGCCATGACCCCCCTTGTTGCAACAAAACCGGCAACTCTTTTCAGGGGTATCGTGGATCGGCTCCGCGACCGGCATCAGTTGGCAGGTTCGGACATCCGGAGACATCTGCGGGTGCAGCAGACAGAAAACTCACTCGATTCGGCAGGGCTATGATGGAAAAGCCAGCAATAGACAAGCCGCTCAAGATCGACACCAGACCTATCTGGCTGATTGTCATCAACCGTACTGTCCGCTACCAGCTGCTGGCCGGATTGGTACTGGTTATCGGACTGTTTTTTCAGTTTCCCCCTCCGGAAGGGTTGTCTGTTCAGGGTTACCGCTCGCTGCTTCTCTTTGCCGGCACAATATTTCTCTGGGTTTCCGGTCTCCTGCCACTGGCCGTAACTGCGCTCCTTTCAATGGCGCTGCTCCCTCTGGCCGGGATACTGCCAGCCAAGCAGACCTATGCCCTCTTTGGAAATGAAGCAGTATTCTTCATACTCGGTGCCTTCATTCTGGGTGCGGCCATGACCGGTACAGGTCTCTCTGCCCGTCTTGCTCGCGCCATGCTTGTCCGGTTCGGGAGTACGCCAAGGCGTCTCTCCCTGACCGTTTTCCTGCTGGCAGCCGGGCTCTCCTTTTGCATGAGCGAGCATGCCGTTGCTGCCATGCTCTTCCCGGTAGTGGTTGAAATTTCAACCAGTCTCGGGCTTAAGCCGGGTAAGAGCAGTTACGCCAAGCTGCTCTTCATGTCCATTGCCTGGGGTTGCATTATTGGCGGCATCGCGACCTATTTGGGGGGTGCCAGAGCGCCACTGGCAGTTGGCATGCTTCGGGAGAATACCGGAATAGACATCCCGTTTTTTGACTGGACCATGGCGGCAATCATGATAGTTCTCCCGCTTCTGTTCATAGGCTTTGGCCTGCTGCTCTACTTTTTCCCCCCTGATCTGGATGGCGTTGAAGATGGTATGCGCGTACTCAAGCGTAGACGGCTGGAGGTCGGCAAGATGAGCTATGATGAAATGATTACTGCAATCGTCATGATAGCCACTATCAGCGGCTGGGTCTTTTTCGGAAGACAACTTGGGCTGGCCACCATAGCCATTCTCGGGACTGCTGTCCTCTTTTCCTTCCGCGTTGTGACCTGGCAGAAGATCGAAGAGTATGTCAACTGGGGGATTATTTTCATGTACGGCGGTGCAATAGCTCTTGCAACCTCAATGGAAAAAAGCGGTGCAGCGCTCTGGCTTGCCGATAAAGCACTGACAACATTTACACTCTCGCCCTTCCAGATTATTGCGGCGATCTCACTCGTTGCTATTCTGTTGACTGAGTGCATCAGCAATGCTGCTGTAATCGCAATTCTGATGCCGATCGGTCTGAGTGTTGCCACTGGCCTGGGGATTGATCCAAGAGTCATGACCCTGGCCATAACCCTTCCTGCCGGTCTGGCCTACTGCCTGCCGATGGGAACCCCGGCCACCGCCATTGTCTTTGGCTCAGGCTATCTGAAGAGCCGGGACATGATCGTCCCCGGAGTAGTGATTATGGGGATATCATGGCTGCTCTTTCTGGGAGCTGCCTGGTTTGTCTGGCCACTTTTAGGGCTGAAAATTTAAGGAGTGTCATGATGAATAGCTCGTATCAACTTCCGGAAAACGCCACTCCAACGGATATCCTTTGCACCGGTATCGCAGAGGCCAATGGCCCGGTCTCACTGGCCTGCTCCTTTTCCATGGAAGACGTGGCCATCATTGACATTGCTCATAAGGCAGGGCTTCAACTGGGGGTCTTTGCCATCGATACCGGTCGCCTCAATGAGGAGACCTATGAGGTGGCTGATGCGTTGACAGAGCGCTATTGCCTGAAAATCGACTGGTATTTCCCCCGACATGAAGAGGTGGAAATACTGGAGCGGGAGAAAGGGCTGTTCTCTTTCCGCGAATCAATGGAAAATCGCCTGGAGTGCTGTCGCATCCGCAAAGTGGAGCCACTTTCGAGGGCGCTTAAAAGGCTCTCGGGGTGGGTAACCGGCATGCGCCGTGAGCAGAGCCCGACCAGAAGCGATCTACAGCCAATCGAGCGGGATGAGCTGAATGGCGGTATACTCAAGATAAACCCGCTCATTGACTGGAGCGAAGCAGACCTTATTGCCTACAGTGAAGTTAGCCGTCTGCCGCAAAATCGCCTCTACAGCCTGGGTTACCGCTCCATCGGCTGTGCCCCCTGCACACGGGCGGTGCAAGAGGGGGAGGATGCACGTAGCGGCAGGTGGTGGTGGGAGAGTGCGGAGCATAAAGAGTGCGGACTGCACAGGAGATGAGGAAGATAGAGATAGAGAAAAAGATAGAGATAGAGATAGAGAGAAGCCGTACTTAATCTCTTTCTGTGAGTGCAACGAACGAATATCTCTATCTATTCGGCGACAGGAGAACCCAATGAGCAAAGCCCTTACCCATCTACAGCAGCTAGAAGCCGAGAGCATCCACATCATCCGCGAAGTCGTGGCTGAATTCGGCAATCCGGTGATGCTCTACTCCATAGGCAAGGATTCGGCAGTAATGCTGCATCTGGCCCGCAAGGCTTTTTATCCGGCGCCTCCCCCCTTTCCGTTGCTGCATGTTGATACGACCTGGAAATTTCGCGATATGATCCGGTTTCGGGACAAGATGGCTGCCGAATGCGGCCTCGATCTGATCGTTCATGTGAACGAGGAAGGGGTTAAACGGGGGGTCTCCCCGTTTACGCACGGCTCAGCCCTCTATACAGATATCATGAAGACCGAAGGGTTGAAGCAGGCGCTGGACAGATACAAGTTCGATGCAGCTTTCGGCGGAGCCCGCCGTGATGAAGAAAAGTCACGCGCCAAGGAGAGGATCTTCTCCTTCCGCAGCGCCAATCATCGATGGGATCCCAAAAGCCAGCGCCCGGAACTCTGGAACCTGTACAATACGCGGATAAAACCAGGAGAAAGTATCCGCGTCTTTCCGATCTCAAACTGGACAGAACTGGATGTCTGGCAGTACATCCATCTGGAGCAGATACCGATAGTGCCGCTCTATTATGCAGCTGTCAGGCCGGTGGTTGAGCGGGATGGCATGCTGATCATGGTGGATGATGACCGGCTGGAACTAAAGCCCGGAGAGATTGTGCAGTACAGGTCGATCCGTTTCCGTACTCTGGGGTGCTATCCCCTTACAGCTGCAGTTGAGTCTGAAGCAGATACACTCCCCGCAATCATTCAGGAGATGCTGCTGACCCGAACCTCTGAGCGGCAGGGGCGTATGATTGATCATGATTCGGCGGGGAGCATGGAGAAGAAAAAGCAGGAAGGATATTTTTAAAACCGCTCAAGGAAAAAATCGCTCGGGGCTCGGGGCTCAGGGCTCGAAAAAAGCTTTTGCCCCGAACCCCGAGCCCTGAGCCCTGAGCCCAAAACGAGGTTACCATGTCCCACCAATCCGATTTAATTGAACAAGATATCCTTGCCTATCTGAAGAGTCAGGAGGAGAAGTCACTACTTCGCTTTATTACCTGCGGCAGTGTCGATGACGGCAAGAGTACGCTGATAGGGCGTCTCTTGTGGGATTCCAAGATGGTGTTCGAGGATCAGCTGGCAGCGCTGGAGGCTGACAGCAAAAAGGTTGGCACCCAGGGGGGCGCCATCGACTATGCCCTTTTGCTGGATGGCCTACAGGCGGAACGGGAGCAGGGGATCACCATAGATGTGGCCTACCGCTACTTTTCCACTGACAAACGAAAATTCATTGTAGCTGACACCCCCGGTCACGAGCAGTATACCCGCAATATGGTTACCGGGGCTTCTACCGCTCAGGTGGCGGTGATTCTGGTGGACGCCAGAAAAGGGCTCCTGACCCAGACGAGGCGCCACAGTTATCTGGTCTCCCTGGTCGGCATCAGGCATATAGTGCTGGCAATCAACAAAATGGATCTTGTCGATTTTGACGCCGGGCGATTTGCTGCTATCCGTCGAGATTATGAGCAGTTCGCCGTGCCGCTCGGTTTTGCCTCAATAGCGGCCATCCCGATTTCAGCTCTGGGGGGGGACAACATCATTGAGCCCAGCCCCAATACTCCGTGGTATCAGGGCTCCTCACTGCTGAAATATCTGGAGAACGTGCAAATTAGCGATGACAGCAGGGAAAAGCCGTTCCGGATGCCGGTGCAGTGGGTTAATCGCCCGCATCTCGACTTTCGGGGGTTCTGCGGCACTCTCGCTTCTGGCACCATTTGTCAGGGAGATGAGGTGCGGGTTACCTCTTCAGGGCGAACCAGCCGAATAGCGCGAATTGTCACCATGAATGGCGACCTGGCAGAGGCAATTGCCGGCCAGGCCGTGACTCTGACCCTGGCAGACGAAATCGATGTCAGCCGGGGAGAGGTACTGACCTCTCCGATTGCTCCACCACTTTATACACGGCATCTGGTAGCTCACCTGGTCTGGTTCCATGACGATCCGCTCCAGTTGGGGCAGAGCTATCTGATTAAAACAGGAACTGCACTGATACCCGGAAAGGTCACCAGGGTGGAGCATACAGTTGATGTCAATACCCTGGAGCATAGGGAGGCCGCAACCCAGGGTCTCAACTCGATCAGTGTTATACGGCTTGAGCTGGATCGTCCGGCAGCTGTCGATCCATATCTTCAAAACCGTGATACCGGCAGCTTTATTGTTATTGATCGTTTCAGTAATGCCACACTGGCGGCAGGGATGGTTATTTCTGCGGTGCCGGAAGCTCTGCAGGGTTCGGCTCTGGTCATGGCACCGGCCTTTGAAGCAGTTACAGCCACTCGGCGGATAAATCTTGCTGAGTCGCTCATATGTGGCGACGAGGGGAATATGGTGGATCTGACCAGAGAGCAGGGAGTGCTGGAATTTGATGCTACTCCGGCATTTCTGGCTACCCTTGCCAAAGGGAACAGGGTGCTCTTTTGCCTGCGCGATCCGGGACAGATCCCGCCGGTGGCCATGCTGGCCTACGAGCATAATCTGCAATTCACCTTTACAAGGGATGGTGACCGGATCAATCTGATACTCTTTAGCGCTCCGGCAGTTGCGCAGCCGGTGCTAAAGGGGTTTGATGCCGGGCTGTGAAGCCGGATCAGAAGGAAAACGCTTAAAGAAAATTACCGATAGAAACATCCGGTGATGAGAAGCTACAAAGCGGTCGGCTGGAACGAGTCAGAAAAGTATTCTTCAAGCCTTAACATGTGCGGGATGTTTCACCACTCCTCCGGATCTGATATCTTATCTCTGTCCTGGCTATATATCTCTCCTGAGCCGGTCTGGTGTCGACTCAGTCTTGTAAAGCTTAGTCAGCAGTTGATCAAATGCAGAAATCTTTTCAGGCGGAGTTGTCTTGAGGATTCCATACTGCTGCAGAACCGCAATAAACTTAAGCGGTGCCACTTGATGGTCTCCGGCAATCTCCACATGCCCGGCCTTTATATCGACATTCGTTACTGCCTCACCCCTCTCCACCGGAGGATGATGCTGCTCTGAAAGGCTGAATACATAATCATCCTCGGTACAGTTCCCTGCGGGATTGGTGCTACGGCAGGAGCCGGATTCATCAGTGTTGATTTTCAGGTGTTTCTCAACCTGTTCAAGAAGATCCCCTGGCTTTAGTATGAATTCCGAAGACGCAACAATTTCATGCCACTTGTCACCGGTGGCAATTTTGCAGATCGGTATGGTCAACCCGAGACTCAGGATCCTGGCCAGCGTTGAGCCGCAATGACGTGCAGCATTGATACCGGCAAAAGGAGCCGAAGCAGTAACCAGGGTAATATCGGTATCAATGTCAGCAAGAGATGGAGAGCGCTCCTTGACCATTGCCTTTCTGGCAACCAGCCCCCCCTGGCTATGACCGATTATTGTAATCTCCCTGTTTTGCATATGGCTGCTGAGAGCTTCCAGAGAAGAGACAAGCTGTGCAGAGCTGACCATGAGACTGTCGCGGTCGTTGTAGCTGAAGCAGATTGCCTGCTGACCGGAAAAAGCAAATACCTCTGCCAGGGCGCGAAACCGACCTGCCGAACCGAAACAGCCATGCACCATAACAATTACAGGCTCCTCTGAATTCAGCTGGAGAGTCTGTTTCGTGCTGTCACTGCATGAGCCAAGTCCCTGAATTGTTACGGAGATGTCGGGAGCGGCAATTTTGCTCTGATCGATGAACAGCAGCTCTGTATCAGTCCGGGGTATGGCGGTACAAGCATTTGTTATGCAGAGGAGAAACAGTAATAGCAGACATTTCATAAAGGAACCATTCTCTGACTTCATTCGAAACCTCACTTTTTTTGAACAATACCATTGCCACACGCATCTACCGGAAGAGACCGGTTACCAGAAGAGTTTGATTGTCAAGCGACCAAACAGCGCATTATCTAATTGAACATCTCTTCTGTTACCCTCATAAAAATCAAACTCTCTGGCAAATGCATACCCTCCGGCTATTCCCACTCTGACATATGGAGAGAGCCCGGTTTCAGCGCCAGCCAACAGCCGGTAATCCCTGTAGCTTACGATGTCTGCCCCAATGGAGGGGTCGTGCAGTCGATATTCGCCCCCGGAAAACTCGCCTGCAACAAAAATGTCTGTTTCCCGGTTGGGTTTATAGACAACAGCTGTGCGCGGGAGTCCGAGGGCGAGAAACCACTGCTCTGTCGGCAGATAACGAATCCCGATCAGCGGTAGCAGGGGAGCGGAATGCTTATGTCCGGTATAGGCAACCCCTCCAGTGAGTGATAATTTCCGTGACATTTTATAAGTTGCATGTAGTGCGACCGGAACCCGGATGTCGCTCGCATCGAAATGAATATTGTCACTGCTGATTCCTGGTGAAAGCCTGAAACCATACGTAAGATCATCGCTTGAGTGGTATTCACCACCCATAATTATCGAGAGCCTTTGCAATGACTCAGGAAGTCGTGCAGTTTGAGGGGCTTCAAACTCTTTAAGTGAATATTGTATTCCAGCGGAAATTCCAACCAGCGGGTTTGGCAGAAACCGCCTGGTAAAAGCGGCTTTCAGCTCTGTCATGGAGAGTTCACCGCCAGTACCATGAATTGTGCTGCCATTGAACCAGGAACTCTCCAAAGAGGTTTCCCATAGCTTTTTCTCCGGCTGTTTGACAATGGAAACAGGCTCACTATCCTGCTTTCCAACCGGAGCAGTTTCGCTGGCCAGAGTGTGCGATGATACAAGAACAGCTAAAATGTAGCAGAGTGCAGAAAGCGAAATCTTTTTGTTCATTCAAGTTATCCTGTCTATCTCTTTCGGTCAGAAAAAGTAAATGGTTTTTCCGTAGCAGTGAAAACCGCTACAGTCCCTTGTTCAACTATTTTACTTTAAAAATAGCAGGTTTGACCCTCTATGGCCGAGGTTTCCTAGCCGGCTGTTTCATTCAGCCGCAATAATCGATGCCCTTCAAAAACGGTAAGTATCTCAATTCGCTCACTATCTAATCGGTAGACAATGCGATATCCCCGGTAAATCAGTTTTTGAATGTCAGGGTTGCCAATTTCCGGTACTGTTCTCCCGCTTCTCGGGGTATCTGACAAAATACTCTCTGCATGATCAATCAGAACATCGACAAACCGTATAGCTCGCTCCAGACTGTCACGTGCAATGAACTTCTCAATATTGACCAGATTTTCGCCAGCTTCCCGTGACCACGTTACGTTCATGTATTACCCACACTTCTTCGTGCTTGCAGAGATTTCCGTAGTTCGTCAGTCGTTTGGATCTGCCCGTTTTCTGCGTCCGAAATGCCCCTCTCAACGGAATCAAGAAATGATTTTCGGTACACCAGTTCGTCATAATCTGTAGCGGACAACAGTACTCCTGCAGGTTTGCTGTTCTGGGTAATGATGAGTGGATGTCCGGATGTCTGAAGTGTTTTGAACCACTTGGAAATATTGGTTTTAAATTCTGCAATTGGGACAATGTCATTACTGACTGAAATTGTTCTCATTTTTGGCACTCCTTTATATGGATCTTTATTGCAGCCAAAATATAGACCAGTAAAACGATCAATGCAAATGCATTCTCCGATTGCCTCGCTGGGTGATGTGGTGGGGGATACCGGTTGCTATGACATGCGCTATTCTTGCTTGTGTGCAGGCTAATTGAAATGCATTTACAAATAAGCATCAATTGATGTCCCTAGAAATCGTCCCATGGCCAGGCAGCGGCATCCTCTGCTATTCCGGCAGTTAACGGATTCATTTCCACATAGTGGGCAGGATCAATCTGGCAAATTTCAATTTTTATCCGATTTTTCAGATTTCAATTTCGCAGATTTCACTTGCCATAAAGGCATGTTAGGCTACAATGCTGAGCAACACGATGCTTTACGCTGCAATATCTGCGTTATAAACAACCGGTAGTTTATCGCTTGGGGTTTGCATGAAGAAACTTCGGATCTATGTTGACACATCGGTTATCGGTGGCTGCCTAGATGATGAATTTAAGGAGTGGTCGAACGGATTGCTCCTCGATTTTCAAAGGGGAATATTTTTGCCAGTTCTGTCTGTGCTGACCGAAGCTGAAATTGCAGATGCTCCGAAAAAGGTACAGACTATTTTCACCCAATTTAGTGCGTATTGCCACCAATTGATACCTCTTGACGAGGAATCCATCGAATTGGCACGTCACTACCTGAACCGCGGCATAGTCACACCCAAATACCTCGAAGACGCCCAACATATTGCAATCGCAACGGTTGTCGGTGCTGACATGGTTGTAAGCTGGAATTTCCGCCATATCGTTCATTTTGATAAAATCAACCGGTTCAATGCCGTAAATATGGAGCTTGGCTACAAAACTATCGCCATCTATTCTCCACGGGAGGTAACCTGTTATGGGAATCAAGTCTGTTGAAATGGTACGCAAGATAAGAGACCGCAATTACGAAGAAACAAAAGATATGACCACACAGGAATATCTTGCATATATACAGGCAAAATCAGTTGCTTTTCATAGTAAGTGCAACCCTTCAAAGCAAAATAGAAAATTGCAGTCCGAGTCAGCGCCACGACGTACTCCACGTCAAAAAGCTGTGTGAGGATGCAGGTTGGATGAAGCGAAGCGCGTCTGGAGATTACAGTGTCAATAACGACAGCGCTAGTTCTGGGTGTGTCTGCCGGTGTAGATTATCCTGCGAATATCTGAAAAAAGAGCAGAGACCATTGTCCAGTTAATTACTAAAAAACAGATTGACAATTGTTGAGCAGATAGCTAGTATTTATCAAAACTGAAAAGGTTCGGGGCAGTAGCTGCTCACGAGCCAAAGCTTCTTATCCAGAGCGATCGAGGGACAGGCCCTGTGACGTCGCGGCAACCTCCCATAAGGGAAGGTGCCAATTCCTGCGAAGCCGAAAGGTTTCGGGAGATAAGGGAGCGCGGACAATCATTAACGATAGTCCCCTTACGCACCCCGGAAGGGGACTATTTTTTTGGAGGTAATTCATGAAAATCGCTACGCAGGCAGTACAGATCGGGCTTGAATGGGACAGCCGCACCGGTGCGGTTACAGTTCCAATCTATCAGACCGCCACTTTTCGTCATCCGGGGCTCGGGCAGAGCACCGGCTACGACTACAGCCGCTCAGGGAACCCTACCAGGCAGGCTCTGGAGGAGGGGATTGCCAGGCTTGACGGAGCTGCTCGCGGATTTGCCTACGCCTCAGGGATGGCTGCCATTACAAGTCTGCTATTCCTCTTCGAGCATGGCGATCACCTGATTGTAACCGAAGATCTGTACGGCGGAACCTACCGGCTTTTCGAGAAGATCTTCCACCAGTACGGTCTGGAGTTTTCCTATGTTGATACAAGTGACTCTGCTCTTGTTGAAGCTGCGATCAGACCGAACACAAAGGCGCTTTTCGTCGAGTCACTCACAAATCCGCTGCTGAAGGTTGCCGACATCCGCTCCCTGGCGACTCTCTGCAAAACAAGGGGGCTCCTCTGCATCGTTGACAATACCTTCCTGACCCCCTATCTACAAAGACCGCTTGATCTTGGGGCTGATATTGCCATCTACAGCGGGAGCAAATACCTGTCCGGACATAACGATACCATCTGCGGCCTGGTTACGGTCAAGGATCCGGAACTGGCGGAAAAGGTCTATTTCCACCAGAACGGCGCTGGCGCAGTGCTCGGCCCTCAGGATGCCTGGCTTACCATACGCGGGATGAAGACTCTTTCAGTCAGGCTGGATCGGCAGCAGGATAATGCCCTGAAGATTGCCCGCTGGCTCCGGGCCAACCCTCGGGTTACCAAAGTATTCTACCCAGGGCTTGAAGATCATCCCGGCCGTGAAATCCTGCAGGATCAGGCGGATGGCTTCGGCGCAATGATCGCGTTCGAGGTTGACTCGCCGGAACTGGTAGAAGTCTTGCTTCTTCGCACCAAACTGATATCATTTGCCGAAAGTCTCGGCGGTGTGGAAACCCTTATGACCTTTCCGGCGATACAGACTCACGCAGATATCGAACCGGCCAGGCGCGAAGCATTGGGCATAAATGACCGGCTCCTCAGGCTGTCTGTCGGGATCGAAGATGTTGATGATCTTATTGCGGATCTTGAACAGGCGTTCAGGAGCTAAAATTTGCAATGATTATCTCTGTGTCTCTGTGTTAAACGGGTTTTTCAGGTTTGTTTTTCAGGAGTAATCTAATGTCATACCCCTATCTGACCCACTTCATCCCCGGCACAGGCGGAATCTTCAAGGAGAGCACCGAAGATTTCGAAGTGACCGAGATTCCGCTTTATTTACCATGCGGATCTGGCGAGCATACCTACCTCCTTGTCGAAAAGCAGGGGTTGGCGACTCTGGAGATGATTCGCCGTCTGGCGAGGCATCTCGGTGTTTCTGAGAGGGATACAGGTTATGCAGGTATGAAGGATGCGCGGGGGATTACCCGGCAGACCATTTCGATGACAAAAGTTCCTCCTGAATCTCTTGCCGGACTGGAGTTGCCAGGAATCAGGGTGTTGTCGGCAGCAAGGCATAATAACAAGTTAAGGCTCGGACATCTCAAAGGTAACAGATTCAGAATCCGGCTGAGAAACGTAGCACCGGAAGCACTTAAGCGGGCAGAGGAGGCTCTTTCAGTGCTCAAGGAGCGTGGCGTTCCTAATTATTTCGGGGAGCAGCGCTACGGAAGTCAGGGGAACTCTGCTGCTATCGGCAGGGAACTGCTGAAAGGGGATTCCGAGGCAGCTGTCCGGGCTCTTGTCGGCAATCCGGAGGCTGTACGGGACGAGCAGTGGCAGGGTGCGATCAGCGCTTTTCAGGAAGGGCGCTTTAACGATGCTCTGGAGCTTTTTCCGGGTCACTGTAGAACCGAACGGGATATTCTCCGTATACTGGCAAGGTTTCCGGATGCCTGGGAAAAGGCGCTCAAAAGCATTAACCCCCGCCTTATATCGCTCTACGTTTCGGCCTGTCAGTCAATGCTCTTTGACGCAGTGCTGGCTGGTCGGATGCCCTTAATAGACCAGCTGGAGGAGGGGGATATTGCGTTCAAGCATTTAAACGGCGCCTGCTTTCTGGTCGAAGATGCAGCTGATCTGGCCATTCGGGCGAAAGAGTTCGAAATATCGCCAACCGGCCCCATGTGTGGTAAAAAAATGTTGTTGCCGGGAGGGTTGGTAGCTTCGCGGGAGGAGGCGATCATCTTTTCCGAGGGGCTTTCAATGCAGGATTTTACGACAGGAGGAAAATACGAGCTGTCCGGTGAGCGGCGCCCTTTGCGGGTGAAGATTGATGACTGCTCTGCTGCCATGGATAGTGGTGATCTGGTACTCGAATTCTCCCTTCCAAAGGGGGCATACGCAACCTCTGTCTTGCGCGAGATCATGAAATAGCTTGTCTGTGGCTTGTTCTGGGCAGTATCAGGAAACAAATTATGGTAATCTTGAGTGCAACGATATATTTTGCTACGAGGCCAACACCGGCACAACGATAGAGCCAGGAAGGAGATCTATATGGATAGTCCCGAGCCTTACCAGGTTAATCTCTTTCGCCCCAGAGCCGGATACATGAGAGGAGAGGTTGCTGTGATTTTTGCTGCTCTTGTTGGCTGGAGCGGTGCGACTTTCGGTTTTCAGCTCCTTTTGACCCTCCTTGAAAACTCCGGAAGAGGGGACTGGCTGACCGGGTTCTCTTTTTTCAATCTCCCTTTTCACTACTGGTTTACAGCGCAGATGTTGCCGCTCTGGTTCATTATAATCTGCATAATCTTTAATATCCGCATCGACCGGTTATCTGAGAAGCAGAACCGGAGAAGAGAAGGTAATCATGATTGACTCAGGCCAGAAGATGATTCCAATGCTGATTGTCTTGGGGGTATTGCTGGTTTTTGTTGTCGCAGGGCTAATGTACAAGGCCAGAGAGCAGCCCGGTTATGGTGTCTCCGGGAGCCATGCAGGCTGTATGGGGGGGGGCGCGGCAATTGCCAGCAACTGGATGAGCGCGGCAAGTTTTCTCGGCATTGCCGGTCTTATCTATCTGTACGGCTACGCAGCCCTGGCCTATGTCATCGGCTGGACCGGGGGGTATGTTCTCCTGCTCGTGCTGCTTGCAGGGCAGTTGCGCCGTTTCGGCAAATACACTGCGCCCGATTTTATTGGCGAGCGGTACGACTCGCCAGGTGCGCGTCTCTTGTCCGCCATAATTTCTGTAGCTATTACACTTATCTACAGTGTGGCTCAGTTCAAGGGTATAGGGATTGTCTTTTCCTGGCTGCTGGGCATTAACTACACAAGCGGTGTTATTCTTGGCGCTTCCATTCTCATGGGGTACATTATCCTTTCCGGAGTGCTGGGTGTTGCCCGGAGCCAGCAGCTCCAGTATTTCGTGCTGATTGTATCTTTCATCCTGCCACTGATGTTTCTTGCCTATCGACTCGGCTACTTCTGGATACTCCCCCAGTTCGGCTACGGCAAGGCGATGACAGATCTTGCCCTTGAGTTCAACATTAATATTGCTGCAACCCCTTTCAGGGAACTTGGGCTCTTTCACTGGACAGCGCTCTGCTTTACCTTGATGCTCGGTACGGCAGGGCTTCCTCATGTTCTTTCACGTTTCTATACAGTCTCCAACATCCGGGACGCACGCTGGAGTGTTGTCTGGGGGCTCTTTTTCATTGCACTGATTTACTGGTCAGCCCCGGCCTACGCCATTTTCGGCAGGCTGCTGGAGGCTCGCGCAGGGATGTTCCTCCCTCCTGAAATCGCTCATAAGATGGCTGATATTGTTGTCCTTAGAACAGCTCTCATGGGGGGGCTCCCTGAATGGCTCGTCGGCATTTTGGCGGCTGGAGCGGTGAGCGCATCATTTTTTACAGTTGCCGGTCTCCTGATGACAGGCGCAGCATCAGTTTCTTATGACATCTATTACCGGCTGATCAACCCTCACGCAAGCGAAGGAGCCAGGATGAAGCTGGCAAAAGCAGCTACTCTGGTTCTTGCCCTTATTGTGCTATGTGGTGCGCTTGACCCGCCCGGGCTTATCGCGGAAATTGCTGCCGTGGCTTTTGCGCTTGCCGGCAACACCATCTTCCCGGCGTTTCTTCTTGGCATATGGTGGGGGGGGACAAACAGGCAAGGTGTTATTGCCGGGATGCTGTCCGGAGTCTTGATCACTTTCAGCCAGCCCCTTTTCGGAGGGTTTGTTCCGGTTGTAAATACCATCTTTCCGCTTACGGCTTCTGCCTTGTGCGGCGCTCCGCTTGTCATTTTTGTCATGATCCTTGTTTCAAGATTTACCGAGCCTCCACCGGAAAGAATAAGGCGGTTTCTTGCTGAAGAGGTTCATGGTCATCTTGAGTAAACCTAAAAGCAGCAGTTGCACCACAGAGACGCGGAGAGCACAGAGAAAATCACAGAGCTTTATTGTAAGCAAAGCATAATCTGAAAGGTGAAAATGACTTGAACCGCTGTAATCGCATAACTGATTGTAATGCTTGTCTCCGTGTCTCTGTGTCTCTGTGGCAAAGGCTTTTTCTTAGGCAAATGAGGCTAGGCATTGATCAATGAATGCCGGTAAAGCCCAAAAGAGGTAGTCAGAGGATGAAGATAAGTCTCTCAACCGGAACTCTGCATACCCTTCCACTGCCAAGGATATTCGAGGTAGCAAGGGAGCTGGGATTTGACGGCATAGAGCTGATTATCAATCAGAAGTTTGAGAAGTTGAACGGTGTCCAGCTTGTTGAAGAGTTGCAGCAACTGGTACCTGTGTTATCCATCCATGCGCCTTTCATGCCCCTTGATGGATGGGGCTCTCCGGAAAACTCCTTGCGACGCAGTGTTGAGCTGGCAGATAAATGCTCTGTTCCGCTCGTAAATTTTCATCCACCATCATGGATGGGTCTGGAGATTGGTTTCTGGCGATGGCTTTACACGGTTCGCGATTTTCAGAAAGAGATTGGAACCGAAAATGTCAAGGTGACTCTGGAGAACATGCCCTGGGTAGGTGATTATAAAATCAATCCGCACATTCTGTCCAATACCCGAAAACTGATCGATTTTATTCAGGAAAGAAATCTTTATATGACTTTTGACTGCACACACATGGGGTCAGGCAAGGCAAATTTCATCAATGATTTCTACCTCTGTTACAATAGCGGACGGATAAGTAACATTCACTTTTCAGACTATGGGCATGGGAAGGAACATCTGATCCCAGGTCATGGTATGCTCCCTCTTACCAGATTCCTGAATCATCTGCGAAGTACCGAGTACAGCGATACTGTTACTCTGGAGCTCTCCCCCAAGGAGTTTTCAAAGGATGAATCTATAATGAAGGCAAGTCTTGCCGAGATACTGGCTTATCTGCGCAGAGAGACGGCCAAAGAACAACTGCCGTAATCAAGGAAGAGGTGTTGAAATGTATCGGCAGTTTTTCGGCTTCAGGGAACCCCCTTTCGCACTGACCCCCAACCCGGATTTTCTATTTATGAGCAGTCAGCATCAGGAGGCTTTTGCGCATCTCCTTTATGCTATTGATACCCGTGCAGGTTTTATTGAACTATCCGGTGAAGTCGGTGCAGGCAAAACAACCATAATCCGTACCCTTCTTGGACAACTCGCTCCTGAGCTCTACCGTACTGCGCTGATATTTAACCCTGCGCTCTCTCCTGCACGACTTCTTCAGGAGGTTTGCCGAGAATTTGGCCTACCTGCGGGAAGCTTTGAAGTCGGTGAACTTCACCAGCAGCTTAACGAATTCCTTCTTGCTGAAAACAGTGCCGGTCGCAAGGCAGTTCTGGTTATTGATGAGGCACAGAATTTGTCAGTAGAGCTGCTTGAGCAGATCAGACTGATTTCCAATCTGGAAACCGAACGGGAGAAGTTGATCCAGATAGTACTTGTCGGGCAGCCGGAACTCAAGAGACTGCTCGCCAGGGAGGAGCTGCGGCAGTTGAACCAGCGGATAACAGTCCGTTATCATCTTAGACCCATGGATACAGGTGATGTCGAACTTTACATCCGCCACAGAGTAAGGGTTGCCGCAGAAGGGCGAGAGCCGGTGACATTTCTTGCGGCTGCTGTAAAGCGTATCGCCCGTTTTTCAGGGGGTCTCCCGCGTCTTGTAAATGCTGCTTGCGACAGGGCGCTGCTCCTTGCTTATACTTTAGAGCTAAGAGAGATAACCTCGCAAATGGCGTCCATGGCGATCAAAGATCTTCTCAAGGAGGAGAGAGGGTACAGGCGGGGCTTTGAACGGGCTGTCATCTATGGGGCACTGCTTGTTACTGTTCTGGTCGGCAGCGGGTTACTGATATCCGGGCTGAAAATGCGGGAACCGGTAGCAGTTGGCGCAGCTGTAAATCAGGAGCTAAACGGTGTATTGTCCCTTCAGGGGCTGCTGAAAAAAACCGGACACTACACAGGTACACCGGATGGGATCTTTGATCTGAAAACAGAAAGAGCTGTACGCAGTTTTCAGGGTGCTGAGAGACTTTCAGTAGATGGAAAAGCTGGAGGACAGACCTTGACGCGTCTCTATCAAAGGACAGGGGGGACATTTTATTCATATACGACCAGGCAGATCACTGAACGTAACTGACTTTTATCCCAAAACTACAGTTAGCCACAGATATAGGCCGATAACAGCGGATAAACCATATAAACTGAAGATCATGACGGATGAGTGCATTCAGGTTTATTTCGTGCCTTGCTCCCCTTGCCCCTGAACTCTGATGTTTTTGCTGACAGTTCAGCAGCCTGTCAAGAGGAAAGGGGGCTCTTCAATCTTTCCATTCATATCAACTGCCACCACTCTCTTGTCCAGAAGGGCTTTGATTTCAGCCGCAGGTAGTGGTCGACTGAAAAAATAGCCCTGCATTTCGTCACACCCCATGTTTCGCAGAAGATTTACCTGTACTCCGGTTTCAACCCCTTCGGCGATCAGATTAAGGCCAAATCCTCTGGCAATACCGGCGATTGCATTGATAATCGGTGATACACCCTGTTTTTCGGACAGGTCATGGACAAATGACTGGTCAATCTTGATGGCGCTTATGGGAAAACAGCGCAGATAGTTGAGGGATGAATAACGGGTACCGAAATCATCGATTGAAATCAGCACTCCGCGATTTCGCAGTTCCTTCATCTTGGCTACAATTCCGGTCGTGTCGTTAAGTAACAGGTTTTCAGTAATCTCTATCTCCAGGTTTTCTCCCGGAATTGAATACTGAACCAGTCTGGAGAAAATTCGCTCCACGACATCATCTCTTTCAAATTCCACAGGAGAGATATTGACCGCCATCCGCAGATCAAGGTGACCCATAGATCTCCAGTGCGCCAGGTTGCTGCATGCCTCGCTAAGTACCCAGTCGGTAATCGAGACAATCAGGCCATTCTCCTCTGCAAGCTGGATAAAACCGCCCGGGTTCAAGAGCCCATGAACCGGATGCTTCCAGCGAAGCAACGCCTCCACTCCGGTAACATGTCCGTTTTTTGTACTTACCTGTGGCTGAAAGTGCAGCTCAAACTCGTTATTTTGAACTGCCTTACGCAGTTCATTCTCCAGAATGATCCGATCCTGGGAGAAGGTGTTGATTTCAGGCGAATATACCTGGAAGGTGTTCTTGCCGTTACCCTTGGCTTTATGCATGGCTATATCTGCATTTCGCAGAAGGATGTCCGGGGTCTCTCCATCACGCGGATAGAGTGCGATTCCGATACTGGCAGTGGCGCGAAATTCAACTCCTGCAACCTGATATCCGGTTTTGAAGTCGTCAATTATCTTTTGTCCGATCTGTATTGCGTTTTCAACACTATGCAAATCCGGGAGCAGAGCTGTGAACTCGTCCCCCCCCTGGCGGGCAAAGGTGTCTCCGGCGCGGATACAGTTTCGCAGACGCAGCGCCACGTTTTTGAGCAGATCGTCCCCTTCGGCGTGTCCATAAGTGTCGTTTACCAGTTTAAAGCGATCCAGGTCTATGAACATGACAGCAAGAAGACCACTATTGCGCTTTGCATGAGTAATGGCCAGTTCAAGCCGGTCTTTGAAAAGGCGCCGATTGGGCAGGTGGGTCAAAGGATCGTGCAGCGCCTGAAAGGTAATGGTCTCTTCGGCAAGCTTGCGCTCGGTAATGTCGCGTGCAACCCCGTAAGTCCCCAGGTAACGCTCTTTTTGTCCGTTCATTTCAGTTGCTGAAGAAGGGCTCTCATAGATGCCGATGGCACTCAGCATGGTTACTACGTGACGATCCTCGAAGAAGATGAAACTGTTATCCTTTTTGCAATTCAGGCGGATTTCAACATTTGTTGTGGCGCGATTGTCACTGCGTCTTTCATTAAAGGCGTAAACTGCCCTTTCCAGGTCATCAGGGTGAACTATTGTAAAGTAGGGGCAGCCAATAAGTTCATCTCTGGAAAAACCGAGCAGGGATTCAACCCTTCCGTTTATGAATGTAAAACATCCTGAGTTATCAAGAGTGTAGATAATATCAGGCGAACTCTCGACGAGAAAACGGTGTAATCTCTCGGACTGTTCAAGCCGTGCCGCCATCAGGAGATTACTCTGTTTCATCTGCCGATTATGGAGAGCGGCATTAACCTTGTATCGGATCCCTTCCAGTTCATGCGGTTTTCGGACAAAGTCAACGGCTCCATTGCGAAGCGCCTTTATGGCTGAGTCGATACTGTCGTCACCGCTGATCAGGATAACATCGGTGGCGCTATGATGATTTGCTACCCACTCCAGAACCTCAAGTCCCGAAATATCCGGCAGATTGATGTCGAGCAGAACCAGAGATATCTCCTTGTTTTTTATCTGGGCGATAGCCTCTGCACCGCTGCCGCACTCCAGGAGTTCCCTCCCTTCTTCTTCAAGAAGAGAGCGCATGCTTGAGCGAATGAAATGCTCATCGTCCACTATGAGAATTCTCTGGGTAAACAGGTTATTCCTTGGTTCGCTCTCTTTATTAAGAAGATTGTTCATTTAGTGTCCTTTTATGCTTGAGGAAATCTGATTGTAAACTCGGTTCCAGTGCCGGGGGTGCTTGAGCATTTTATCTCTCCCCCCAGCTTTTCAACAAGTGAAGCGACTATTGAGAGACCGACTCCTGAATTGGCAGGACGCCGATCCGGATCAAGTGGCTGAAACAGAAGAGCCATGACCTCCGCCGGGATTCCCGGGCCGTTATCGATCAGCTGTATTTCTATGCTTATGGCGCCTTGGACGCTTTCAATCGTCCGGGTATTGATCCGCAGGAGCCCTCCGGCAGACATGGCTTCTGCGCTGTTGTTCCAGAGATTGAATAGTATCTGCTTGAGACTGTCACGATCCATTCTGGATGATGGGAGCTCAGGGGAGAGCTGTTTTTCAATGACAATAGAGCGGGAATTGAAGAGCGTGTCACCGTACAGAGCCAGCAACCCTTCAATTACGGAATTTACGTTTATGGATTCGACTTCAACCGCCTGCTCCTTGCGGTCGTTCAGGCTCCGGATGATCCTTTCCAGGCGGGCAATCTCATCTTTCAGGATAGAGAGTTCTTCTTGCACTGCTGGGACTTCACTTATCTTTCCGGAGACAATGTTCAGATAGTTGTTGATGATGCCAAGCGGATTTGCTGTCTCATGTATCGCCTTGCGCAGATTCTGTTCAAATTTGAAGGTCAGCTCTGCCTTGACAGACTTTTCCCGCTCTTCAAGGGATCGGTAGGCTTCAAGGCTCTTTGCAGCTATCCGTGCAAAATTGGTCAATTGCTCAAGGAGATCAAACTTGCTCGCAAATTGATCACGACTTAGCCCGAACAACATAACGCCATGAATATGTTTGCCGGTATCCATCGGTATGCATAGCAACCCTTCACTACGGAGTGCTCTGGAGAGCTGGATATCGACAAGGGGGGAAGATGACCCGGTTTCCGGATCAAAAGAGGAGCAGGGTCTCTTCTCCTTTACTGCACGTACCAAAAGACTGTTGGATGATTCAATTTCAATTTTTGACAGAAGAGGCGACTCCCCCTCCATTGATCCGGCATACACGAGCCTGGAAGCTGAATCCTGAAGCAGGAAAACCGGTCGTCTGAGGCCAAACAGGATGCTGGAGGCTTCGCGCAGTGCGCGGAACAGATCTGCCTCGCAAGAAAAGGAAGATAACTCCTGCTGCACTGATTGCATTACAGCCCTGTTGCCTAGGAACCCATCCAGTTGATCCTGAGCGGACTGCTTCTCGCCGGTCTTCTGGAATACAGGTTGTCCAGAGGGGAAGTGACCGGATATATGGCTGTTATCGGTCTGGATATCTGTTACACCAAGAAGGGTTGCCGTTTCTGAGAGTTTAATCCGTGAATGTTGACAGGCTTTGTCTATAGATGCGATGTCGATGCCGAGTATTTCGGAAACTGTTGCAAGGTTATTGCTGTTTTGACTGATATTGATATCTGCTTGATTTTCGGCAAGAAGATGAGCCGACCAGAGTATCCGGCTGAGCAGGTCTGTTGATCTGATCTCTTCCGCACTGTTTTTGTGGAACAGTACGGCATCAGCCATAAAGGATTGCAGCTCCCAATGGTCAATCAACTGAGTGCCTGCATTTATGAAGGCAGAATTCAGAACGGTTTCTCCGGAATCAGGAAGCGCCTTTTCATCTTTCAGATCAACGGATGGCTTGTCCTGTACCCCTTCCGGCAGAAGCAACCGGCCAATGTCATGTAAAAGCCCAGCCAGATAGGCCTCGCCAGAATCCTTGAAGTTGACCCCCCTTGAGAGTGCGGATGCAAGTTCAGCGACAAGAAGAGAGTGTTTCCAGAATTCAGGATAGGCAGTATTATTTACAGATATGGCGCGAGTATGATTGGTTCCTGTGGCAATGCTCCCAATAATAATGCGCAGCAGGGGGCGGCCAATCAATTCCAGTG
>JANNRW010000002.1:0-4450 GCA_031401815.1 Geobacteraceae bacterium
GAGATGAATCCGCGTGTCTCCCGCTCTTCTGCCCTTGCATCCAAGGCGACCGGATTTCCGATAGCAAAGATTGCTGCAAAGCTGGCAGTTGGCTACAGGCTCGACGAGATAGTAAATGATATTACAAGAGAGACTCCTGCCTGTTTTGAGCCTTCAATCGATTACGTGGTAACAAAGATTCCTCGCTTCACATTCGAGAAATTCCCGGCTGCTGATGCCACTTTGACAACCCAGATGAAGTCTGTTGGTGAAGTCATGGCAATTGGCCGAACATTCAAGGAGTCATTTCAGAAAGCGCTCCGTTCACTGGAGATCGGCTCCTGCGGTTTCGAATCAAGACTTTTCGATCTAACTGCCGAAACCCGCAGAGCCCTGACGGCTAAAGAGCAGCAACTTCTTTTCGAGAAGCTGCATACACCCAACTGCGACCGACCCTGGTATATAGGCGATGCCCTGCGTAGCGGCATGACAGTGGCACAAATCCATGAAATCACCTTTATTGATCCCTGGTTTCTGCACAACATTCGCCAGATAATTGAAAAGGAAGAGGAGTTGAAGCAGGTCAAGGTTGAGGTTGAGGATAAGGAGAATCTTGCAGCGATTATCAGAGAAGCAAAGCAGTATGGCTTCAGTGACAAGTTTCTCGGTATTCTCTGGGGGATGAATGAAGTGGAAGTCAGACAGCTTCGGCTCTCCCTTGGAGTGAAGCCTGTCTTCAAGAGAGTCGATACCTGTGCTGCAGAGTTTATAGCCTATACACCCTACCTTTATTCAACATATGAAGATGAATGTGAAGCAGATGTGAGCGACCGGAAGAAGATTGTCATACTTGGAGGGGGTCCCAACCGTATAGGTCAGGGGATCGAGTTTGACTACTGCTGTGTGCATGGGGTTTTTGCCCTTGCTCAGGATGGATATGAAACAATCATGATCAACTGTAATCCGGAAACTGTCTCAACTGATTATGATACTTCCGACAGGCTCTACTTTGAACCGCTAACTTATGAAGATGTCCTTTCAATAATCGACATAGAGAAGCCGACGGGGGTAATCGTCCAGTTCGGTGGGCAGACCCCGCTCAAGCTGGCTGTTGCTCTTGAGAGGGCGGGTGTTCCGATTATCGGCACCTCACCTGACTCAATAGACCGCGCAGAAGATCGTGAGCGCTTTCAGGAGATGCTTCATAAGTTGGGGCTTAAGCAGCCTGAAAATGGTACTGCCCGCTCATTTAATGAAGCTGAAGCAGTTGCTGATCGTATCGGTTACCCGGTTGTTGTACGACCTTCTTATGTTCTGGGTGGCAGGGCAATGGAGATTGTCCATGATGTTGACAACCTTCGTCGGTACATGAATACAGCTGTACTTGCTTCTCCTGATCACCCCATTCTGATTGACAAGTTTCTTGATGAAGCAATTGAAATTGATGTTGATGCCCTTTGTGATGGCACTGATGTTGTCATTGGTGGGATCATGGAGCATATAGAAGAGGCTGGGATTCACTCCGGTGATTCTGCCTGCAGTTTGCCCCCATACTCCATTTCTGCTGATATTGAGGCTGAAATCAGGCGGCAGACTGTCATGATGGCTCTTGAACTGAATGTCAAGGGGCTGATGAATGTCCAATATGCTCTCAAGGATGGAATAATTTTTATTCTTGAGGTAAACCCGCGCGCTTCAAGGACTTCCCCCTTTGTTTCCAAGGCTACCGGTCGGCCACTGGCCAAGATCGCCGCCAGCATTATGGGTGGCAGGAGTCTGAAGGAGCAAGGGATAACTGCTGACATCAGGATTACTCATGTTGCAGTGAAAGAGTCGGTATTCCCTTTTGTAAAGTTTCCCGGGGTTGATACACTGCTTGGTCCCGAGATGAAATCAACCGGAGAAGTTATGGGTATTGACGACACTTTCCCCAAGGCCTTTGCCAAAGCCCAGCTTGGAGCAGGTGCGAGATTGCCTGTCAGCGGCAAAGTCTTTATAAGCGTGAAGGATTCGGACAAAAAACATCTTGTCTCGATTGCCAGAAGTCTCTATACTATTGGCTTTCAGCTACTGGCCACCCGAGGTACTGCTACCTATCTGCGAGAGAGGGGTGTAGAAGTAAAGATTGTTAACAAGGTTCTGGAAGGGCGTCCACATATTGTTGATGCTATCAAGAATGGCGATATTGCGATGGTAATAAATACAACTCATGGTGCCCAGGCAGTTATGGACTCTTTTTCGATCAGAAGAGAGACACTGGTTCAGGGTGTAACCTATTTTACCACAGTTGCCGGTGCTAGAGCCGCTGTAGACGCTATCGGGTCGATCAAGACCGAGGGGTTTAATGTAAAGACCCTCCAGGAATTTTTAGCCTAGACTGATCTATACACTGCTTTTCATCATCCGGGGCGGCTTGTCAAAAGCTGCCCCGGCAGTTTTTTAAAGAGGAGTTAATGTTTAATGTCCCAATCTGTTCCAATGACAAAAGAGAGTTATGATGCAGTGCAGGAAGAGTTGAAACGTCTTATACGTGAAGAGAGGCCAAAGGTAATTCAGGATATTGCCGAGGCGCGCGCTCATGGCGATCTTTCGGAAAATGCCGAGTATGACGCGGCCAAGAATCGTCAAGGTTTTATTGAGGGGCGTATTCTTGAGCTTCAGGACAAATTGGCTCGCGCTTACGTTGTTGATCTATCAAACCTGAAACCTGACAAGGTTGTCTTCGGGTCAACGGTAACTCTTTACGATACATCAAATGAAGAAGAGGTCAGATACAAGATCGTTGGCGAAGAAGAGGCAGACATCAAGCTTTCTAAAATCTCCTGCACATCTCCTGTTGGCAAGGCGCTTATCGGGCACAAGCTTGATGATACTGTGAAGGTCAAGGTTCCATCAGGAATGAAAGAGTATGAGATTGTAGAGATCCGCTACCTGTAAAGCAGTTGGGAGCAGATGATTGATCCACCAATGCTGTCCCCGGATCACAATTACCGCATATAAAAAAAGAGGAGTAAATCATGAGTGAGAAATTCAACAAGGATATGACTTTTGCGCAGGCTCTTCAGACCAGCAGTGAAGTGGCGCATGTACTCAGAAAATACAATCTTGGCTGTATAGGTTGCATGGGTGCCCAGAATGAATCACTTGAACAGGGGTGTAATGCCCATGGTCTTGATGTGAACGAGATTCTGAAGGATCTGAATGCTATTGAGTAGCCCTGTTTATTTTGTTTGATTGTCTGACAATGAAGAGTGCAATACAGCAGGCAACAGTTATACATGCCCAGGCAAAAATATCGCCGAACCTGTTGTAAAATGTCTGTTCAGTGCCAATTCGTACCTCTCCACTCAAGATGTCTTCCCTGAACAGAGCTGTCATGCCAATGATATGCCCGTTTTTATCAATTATTGTGGTTATTCCTGTGTTGGCAGCCCTGATTAGGGGAACCCGGTTCTCTATCGCCCTGAATACAGTCATTGAGAGATGCTGATAAGGGGCTGAAGAGCGACCGAACCATGCATCATTTGTTATATTAACCAGCATTACAGCGCCTCTCCTCACATACTCTCTCGCTATTTCCGGGAAAATACCTTCAAAACAGATCAGAATCCCTATTTTACCAAAAGAGGTTGCAAGAGGTGTTGCTGATCTGCCTGGTGAAAAGTCACCAATGCCATGCACCATCTTGTTGACAAATGGCAAGAGGTTTTGCAAGGGCACATATTCACCAAATGGAACCAGATGGATTTTGTCTGATCTGCCTGAAACAGTCCCGTCTGCATTTATCAAAAAGGCGCTGTTCAGAAGTTTTTGCTTTCCATCACGGGTTTCTCTTGCCGGGCTACTGACAACCAGAGTAGTTGACAACTCTTTGGCAAGAGAACTCAAACGAGCGGAGTTGCCAAGATCCTCCTGAAAAAAGAAAGGGAGCGAGCTCTCTGGCCAGACAATCAATGCCACATTTTCCCCTGAAACAGTTCTGGATAGACGCTCATAAATTGAAACCGTCTCTTGCTGGAAAACTGGATCCCACTTAATATCTTGCGGAATGTTGCCCTGAGCAAGTGCGATCTTGACAGTTTTGGCGCTATCGGGTCTGTTCAGGCTAAAGAACCCGTAAACAAGAAAAAATGTGAGTAAAACTGCAAGAGTTGAGGAGGAGGCTAGAGGATACCTGCTTCGTCCCTTATCATTAAACCAGATCACTATCTCAAAAATAGTTACATTTGCAAAGAGCGTGAGAAAGCTGATTCCGTAAATGCCGGTGATATCGACAGCCTGAATCAGCGGCAATGTTCGATATTGAGTATACCCCAGGGATGCCCATGGAAATCCGGTCAGAAAAAAAGCGCGAACATATTCAAGGGAGACCCAGAATAGCGGCAGGGCAAGTGCTAGAGGGACGCCGGTAATTATGGCAAGGCGAGTTGAGCTGACTGATACTGCTACAAAGAGCGACAGATAGGAAGCC
>JANNRW010000003.1:0-9960 GCA_031401815.1 Geobacteraceae bacterium
CAAGGAATACATCCACCGTTCAAAAACAGCCGCACCGTTTCTGGAGACCGGCAAGGATATTGTCGCCGGATGGGGCGGGGTTCCCGATCTGCTGAAACCTGCTGCAGGGCAGAAGCGAACCAAGTCTCCTGCTGTCTCAAAGGATTAACACTCATGATGATCCCGGATGATAAGATCGCTGAAGTTCGGGAGCGTGCCGGGATAGTCGAAGTTATCTCGGATTATATAAGCCTGAAAAAATCAGGCGCGAATTTTCAGGGACTCTGCCCGTTTCACGGGGAGAAGACCCCTTCGTTCAATGTAAATCCGGGCCGGGGCATATTCCACTGTTTCGGCTGCGGTGTCGGCGGCAACGCCCTGACTTTTGTGATGAAGATGGAGGGGATCTCTTTCCCTGAGGCCGTAAAACTGCTGGCAAAGCGGGTCGGTGTCGAGATCGAGGAGAGAGCCCCGACAACGTCCGAAATCAGGCGGAAAAGCGAGAAAGATGAGCAGCTGAAGATCGTCGCCTATGCTGTGGCATACTACGCACGGCAGCTTGCACAGGGAGCCGAAGGGGCTGCCGCCCGGAAATACCTGGCCGGGCGTGGCGTGGGCGAGGAGATTTTTACCCCGTACCGGCTTGGCTGGGCATCGGAAAAATGGGACGGACTGGCGACTTTTCTCAATCAGAACGGGGTGGCGCTGGAGCAGGTTGAAAAGCTCGGCCTGATCAAGCGGAAAAGCAGCGGCGGGTACTTCGACCTATTCAGGAACAGGCTGCTGTTTACGATTGCTGACCTGCATGGTCAGCCGATCGGTTTCGGCGGCCGGGTGCTTGACAATGCGCTCCCCAAGTACATAAATTCTCCTGAGTCGCCGCTGTATCAGAAGAGCGATGTTCTTTTCGGGATTGACCTGGCAAAACAGTCTATGCGTGAAGAACGCTCCGTTGTGATCGTCGAGGGGTATTTTGACCACCTGGCCCTGTACCGGTCCGGGATACGCAATGTTGTGGCAACTTGCGGCACAGCCCTTACGAAAGGTCATTTCCAGCTGATAAAGCGTTACGCCGATAAGGTGTATCTGCTTTTTGACAGCGACAGTGCCGGCAGAAAAGCTACTCTGCGGGCCATGGAACTGCTTCTCTCCGAGCAGATGCCCTGTTTTGTCATAGAACTCCCGGAAGGGGACGACCCGGACAGCTATCTGGCGAAGCATTCAACGCAGCTGTTTTCCGAGTTGATGAAGCACTCCCGGCCGGCACTCGACTACTACCTCCGGGAACTCGTCTCCATTGAGGACACCGGAACCGTTGCCGGCAAGAAGGCGGTTGCTGACCAGTTCAGGCCTTTTCTGCAAAAGCTGACCGATCCGGTTGAACGGGATCTTTACCTTAAAGAGCTGTCGAGACTTCTGTCTGTTGATGTCAGGACCTTGGGGCCGGTGCAGCGAATCGCCGGAGCCAGCCATGAAAAGAGTACCTCTCCGCGGATTTCCGCCAACCCGGCCGACTCTCTGGTGGCGCTCCTTTTCCGATACCCCGAGATAGCCGCGGAGTTCAGGGCTACCGGAACGGAAGTGCTCCTGCCGGCCGCTTTGCGGAAACCAGCGGCACGCATCATCGATGCTGCCGCGAAAGGTGAAAAAATCGAGCCTGCTGATATAATAGAGGCGGGGATTTCCGGTTCGAATGCGTTTGCGGCCCTGCTGGTGGACGACTGGCATCTTGAAGGCATAGATCCGGTCAAGGCGATGCACGATTACCGTAAGGCCCTTGAGCGTGAAACGCTGAAGATGGCAGATGCCAAAAGTCTCCAGAGGGAGTTGCTGAACCTCGATTACGACTCTCCACGCTACAAGGAGATTCTTGGTACACTTAATGACTTGCGAAACAGAAAATCGCAATTATGATATTAGAATCGGTCACACAGGCTGTAATGATTGAATCAATCCATCCGCCTTTATAAGGGGAGTTTCATGGCAAAAAAGAGCATTGAAGAAGTAAAGCAGCTGATAGACATGGGCAAGGAAAAGGGTTTTTTGACCTATGAAGAGGTGAATGACCTCCTCCCCCCTGATATCGTCTCTTCTGAACAGATTGATGATGTGATGAGCATGTTCGGTGAGATGGAGATAGAAATTGTCGATTCTGTCCAGAAGGTGAAAATCCCAAAGGTCAAGCTTGATCTCGAAGATGATGAGGAGAGCGAAGGGGAGCAGGAGGAGCAGGAGTTCGAACCAGGTGCGCTGGGCAGAACAAGCGATCCGGTACGGATGTATCTTCGTGAAATGGGCTCAGTCTCTCTGCTTACCCGTGAAGGCGAGGTTGAAATTGCCAAGCGGATTGAAGAGGGGGAGCGGGATGTAGCCGGGGTGATTCTGAATACGCCTATTACCTTGAAAGAGATGGTTTCGCTGGGGGATCGTCTTCGCAAGTTCCAGATAAGCGGCTCTGAAATCAGCAAGGAGGTTGAGGAGGAAGAGCTGGAGGAAGATGAAGAAGATCATCAACGAAACAGACTCCTGGAAATCATGGAGGAGATCAGGAGTATTGATATACGGATGGATGCAATTCTGATTGAACTTGATTCAGCCATGTTGAGTGAAGATGATCGAGAGCGGCTGGTTACAGCAAAAAATGAGCTCAAGGCTCGCCTGGCTGAACTGGTTAAAGCGCTGCGTCTGAAAGATCGTCATGTTGAAAAGATCTCCTTGCGGCTAAAGGAGCTCTCCGGAAAAGTTGACCGGATTATGCGGGAAGCCATGGAGCTGGAAAAAGAGGCGGGGTGCAAACCTGAGCTCTTTGTATCACTTCTGGCCGATTCAGGTGGGCAGGTAATTGACAGTGAAACCACTATTGCCTCTTTGAACTGTTCCCAGGAAGATGCTCTGAAGTTTGAAAAAAAACTTGTTGCGCTGGATAAAAAACTCAAAAAAGTCGAGGAAGAGTCCGGGTTCAGAGCATGTGAGCTTTCACAGGCTCTTGTGGCAGTAGACCAGGGAGAGCGCAAGGCAAAGCAGGCCAAATCCGAGCTGGTTGAGGCAAATCTTCGCCTGGTAGTTTCAATAGCAAAAAAATATACGAATCGCGGGCTACAGTTTCTGGATCTGATACAAGAGGGGAATATCGGCCTGATGAAGGCTGTGGACAAGTTTGAGTACCAGCGTGGCTACAAATTTTCAACATATGCCACCTGGTGGATACGGCAGGCAATTACCCGCGCAATTGCGGATCAGGCAAGAACAATCCGGATTCCGGTTCATATGATCGAGACAATAAACAAGCTGATTCGAACCAGCAGGCAGCTTGTGCAGGAGATTGGACGGGAACCCTCACCGGAAGAGATTGCCGACCGAATGCAGCTCCCCCTTGACAAGGTTCGAAAAGTTCTGAAAATAGCCAAGGAGCCGATCTCTCTGGAGACTCCGATAGGCGAAGAGGAAGATTCTCATCTTGGAGATTTCATCGAAGACAAGGGGGTAGTCTCTCCTCTTGAAGCGGTCATAAAGGCAAACCTTTCGGAGCAGACCGCAAGAGTGCTTTCTACACTTACGCCACGCGAGGAAAAGGTTTTGCGGATGAGATTCGGTATTGGTGAAAAAAGCGATCACACCCTTGAGGAGGTCGGTCAGGACTTCGAAGTTACCAGGGAGAGGATTCGTCAGATAGAGGCCAAGGCGCTGCGAAAACTTCGCCACCCCAGTCGAGCCAAAAAGCTGAAAAGCTTTGTAGAGTAACTTTGTAGAGAAGCCGTGGCGATATCTGTTGCGGCTTCTTTTCTGGAGGGGATTATGGAGCCGGTCAAAGAGAGATTGAAACTTGGCGAAATACTTATCCAGCAGAACATACTTACCCCTGTTCTGGTCAACAGAATAATCCAGATTTCCGGCTCTACTCACCGCAGATTCGGCCAGACGCTGGAAGATATGGGGCTCCTTACCGGAGAAGAGCTGGCGCAGGCACTGGCGTTTCAGTTCGGCTACAAAATTATCGCAGATATAGCATCCCTGACAATTTCGGCAGAGACACTCGGGTTTGTCTCTGCCGAAGAAGCAGTTGAGAGCCGGATCTTCCCTCTTCAGTCTAAAGAGGGGAAGCTTGCCCTTGCAATGGCTGACCCTACAAATTCCGACCTGATAAGCACTCTTTCAACTCGGCTGAACCACAAAATCATACCTTTTATTTCAACCACCAGAGAGATAATGAAAGCGGTTGCCAGGCATTATCTCGGCATAACCCTGGAACAGATGAGAAACTCAATCCTGCTTGTTGATACTGACAATAAGGAGCGGGAGGCTCTTGCCTCTTCTCTGCGGGCAGAGGGTTATCATGCTGTTGAAGCGGTGGATCCGGAAGATGGTTTCAGGCAGGCGCTGCTACAGCTCCCCAGCCTCATTATTACTGCCAAGGACATGCCCTTCTCAGACGGGTTTGCTTTTTTCACAACACTTAGAGGTGTTCCGGAGACAAGCAGAATTCCGGTTATTCTCCTTTCACATCGTGCAACGCCGGAAGAAGAGGCAATGGCCTTCAAGAGAGGTTTCTTTGACTATATACCGACCCCGGTCAGAGACATTACACTTTACTCCCGTGTCAACAGGGCGCTAGCAGCAGGCAGATCATACACTCCCCATCGCCGGGATGGGATTGAATTTGATCTGTAATGCAAAGCAGCGCTGTCATCTTGAAGATCCTCTTGCAAACTTGTTTACAGCTTCTCTGTTTATTGGTAATTTATTCGCGTAATGGAGCATATGAACAGATTTTTTGAACTTTTGCGCCCGTCATGTTCCAGAGTTGATGTCATTCAATAATTTCCCTCTATCAGGGGAGGATACCGATGAGCAGAGCAGCTGTTTTGATTGTTTTACTGTTTTCCCTCTCAGCTACGGCTCACGCAGCCTATCAGGTTAAATTTGTAGCCGAAGTGGCAATAGAGAAGCCTGTCCATGTCGCCCCGGATCAAAACGGCAACCTCTATGTGACTACAAGAGAGGGAACTGTCTCTGTCCATACGCCTGATGGCAAGAACCTTCTTAAAATCCAGGGGAAAGCTCCGGATGGAGATCCATTGCTGAAAAAGCCTTCCGGGATTGCTGTTTATGGCGAAAATATTTATGTCTGCGATACTTCACTTGACAAGGTTCTGATTTTTTCAAGAAACGGGGCCTACCGGGAGAGCTTTGGAACAGGAGGTAGCGGCACCAAGGAGCTGAGTAATCCTGACGGGATATTTGTCTACCAGGGGATTATTTACGTAGCTGATAACGGTAATGACCGGATCCAGGTCTTTGGACCAAATGGTGTATTCCTTCAGTCTATCGGCACCTCCGGAAGTGAAGAGTCCTTGCTGAAAAGCCCTACATCTGTTGCAGTTGACAGCAGGGGAAATGTCTATGCAATTGACAGCAAGAGCCGTCAGGTGAAGATTTACCGGCAAAACGGTGCCTATGCAGGCAAGATTAGCGGCCCGGTCAAGCCATACTCTCTTGCAATGGCGGATGACGGTATTTTTGTTACAGATATTGAGAATTACAATATTACCAAATACAGCTTCAAAGGTGAAAAACTGTTTTCGTTTGGGACGCTGGGAGCCGGGAGAGTACAGTTCAAGGAGATATGGGGGATAGCCGCCGACAGTTTTGGAAAGGTATATGCTGTTGATCGGGAGAAAAAGACAGTCCAGATTATTGCCACAGACAAGGCGGGAAAAAGTGATCTCCCTTTCAGTGTTGCGCCACCGACATCTGTCAGATGGGTAAAGGACTATCGTCTGGCGGTCAAAAAGATCACCTGGGACAAGGTTTACAACAGGCTGTATGCAATCGATCCGGAAAATAACAGCATTGTTATCATGCGTGAAGGGCAGGTGGAGAAATCGATCAAGCTTGCTGACAGGAATCCGGTTTCAGTAGCAGTCGATTCGCAGGGCTCACCCTGGATCATTGACAGGGAGGAGAGTCAGCTTCTGAAACTCGATGCCGAGGGCAAAATTGTTCTGAAGGTCGGCTCATCCGGGAGCAGGGAGGGGTATTTCTCGAAGCCCGGCGACCTGCTGATAGGCAAGGATGATCTGATTTATGTGGTTGACACAAATAATGACCGCATTCAGGTGTTCAATGCCGACGGTGTGTTCATGAATGCTTTTACGGCAGGGGCAAGGCAACTCCCGCTGGAGAGTCCGGTAGCTATCGATCAGGATCGCAAGGGGAATCTCTATGTTCTGCTTGATTCCAGAAATTCGGTAGTTGTAATAGCTCCCAATGGCCAGGTCATAAAAGAGTTTGGCGGGAAGCTGCCAGGGCAGGGGGGGCTGGAGTCTCCGGTAAGCCTTGCTCTTTCGGGCAATGAACTGATGGTTCTTGATGCAGGGACTAAAAGCGTCAAGGTTTTTACCCTGCAGGGGGAGTTCAGTCGTGAGTTCGGCGCAAAGGGGGTTGGCAAGGGGGACTTCAAGAGACCTGCTTCCATCACAATTCTGGACGACTCCAGATTTCTCGTGTCTGATCCAGAGAACAAGCGTATTCAGGAGCTGTTAACAGTATATACTCCACATGCACCGGAAGGGATTAAAACAACTGAAGGGATGAGATCTGTTGAGCTTGAATGGAAAGCAACGGATGAGTCGAATGTTACCTCTTTCAGGGTTTTCAGGTCGCAGGAGAGTGAGCCTGAATACAAGGAGGTTGCAACTACAAAATCGAACAGCTTCCGTGACACTAATGTCCTGCCGGATATACAGTACTCATACAGGGTAAGCGCAGTTGTAAAAGGCGGAAATGAAAATATTTCCATTGATTCTGCTGTTGCGGTGCCACAGAAGTTTACCCCTCCCCCTCCGAAAAGACTGGAGGCAAAGAGTCAGGAGTGGTCAGTTGATCTTGCCTGGCAGCCGGACATGCAGAGCTATATTGACCGTTATGCCGTCTATCGGGGGAACCAGAACAAGGAGCTCCCCCCTGTTCTGCTTGTCCAGACAAAGGAGCCTTTCTTTACTGAGGGGGGGCTGGAATCTGACACACGATATACCTATTTGGTAAGTGCCATAAGCATTGACGGTGTTGAAAGCGAGAAAGTGGCTGTTGAAACAAGCACCATCATAGCGACCAAACCGCCGCTTGAGATTGATATCATGGAGATGCAGGACATTTTTTCAAATACATACAAGATTTATGAAAATGAAGGTATCGGCAAGGTTCGCCTTACAAACAATACACGCAACGCGATTGTCACCCTTAAGCTTGCCTTTACCATCAAGGAGTACATGGATTTCCCCACAGAAATTGAGGTAAAGAATCTCCCTCCAGGACAAAATACCGAAGTTGTTCTGAAAGCGGTCTTTAACAACAGGATTCTGGAAGTAACAGAGGATACTCCGGTACAGACCGAGCTCAAGGCTACATATTTCGAAAACCAGAAACAGCGCAGCTTTTCAAAGAACAACACCATCAACCTTTATGAAAAACACCGTATGATGTGGATCAACAAGGACAGGGTAGCCTCTTTTGTGACATCCAAGGATCCGGTGATACTTGAATTTACCCGCTCGATAGTGACCCAGTATTCAGAGATAGGCTCCCCTCTGGTCTATGCGGCAGCAGTTTATGACTACCTCGGCTATCTGGGGATGACTTATCTTCAGCATCCAAGTAACCCTTATCAGATCGTAGAAGGGAAGACCAACTTTGTAGATTATGTTCAATATCCCAGAGAGACCCTGAAAAGAAACTCAGGGGTATGCACTGACCTTGTTGTATTCTTCTCATCTGTTCTGGAAGGGTTAGGTATACGTACCATGCTGCTTGGAACTCCGGATCACCTTTTCATGATGTTTGCTGTAGGGCTTGTAAGCGAACTGGGGGATTCCACCATGAACGGCATGTTTGCAATTCATGAAGAGACTGTATGGGCTCCGATAGAGTTGACTCTTGTCGGCTCTACATTCATGAAGGCATGGGAAACCGGCAGCAAGGAGTATTACGACTGGCGCGAGAAAGGGATCGAATTTACGGATCTTAGAAAGGCATGGGGGCGTTACAAGCCTGCAACCCTTCCTGTGACAGAATGGCGTGCCCAGGTAATCAAGCGGGCAGAAGTTGACAAACGATATAATGACGAGATCACAAAGCTTAATAAAATCAAACTGAAGTATACCAGTAATCGCTACTTTGCCTTGATAAACATCAATCCGAATGATGGAAATGCCTATCATCAGCTCGGGATCATCTATGGTGAATCAGGTGAGCTGGATGAAGCAAAAAAATACCTGGAAAAGGCCGGAGCACTTCTGCCCGGAAACCCCGAAGTAATCAACAACCTTGCAAACCTGCAGTATCTAAAGGGTGATTATCAGGGAGCCAGAGCCTCGTATGAAAAGGCTGCTGAGCTTGATCCTGGAGACCCCTACATTCTTGTAAATCTCTCGATCTGCTATCTGAAGCTGGATAACAAAAGCAAGGCTGCCGAGACTTTCCAGAAGGCTGTCTCTAAAGACCCTGCTCTCGTAAAGAAGCACAGGACAATTGCCATCGAATTGCTCGGGAGTATGTGACAAACAAGAGTATTCAGGAGTCAGGGGTCAGGAGTCAGTATAATAATCAGAATCTTTTTCTTGAGACGCAGTCAGCATAAAAGATAACCAAAAAGGACTTAATCAGCTTCCGATTTGTCAGATTATGCTGACAACTGAATCCTGACCACAGACTACTGAAATTACTAAAGTTGAACATCGTTGCATTTATAACCCTATCTGAATTACAATAACTACTATCCATACTGCAACTGCCGATGCCAAAGGAGATTTGCCATGAAAAAAGTTACTGCTTCTCTGTTTTGTCTGTTATGTGCAGCAACGGTTGCTCAGGGTGAACAGGTCGGCAAGAAAGACGCATTCTGGGATAAATTGCAAAACCAGCTAGGCAAGGTTACTCCGGCAAAAAAACAGTCTACGCAGGCTATCCCCGGAGGAGTGAGAGGCGCCAAGAATGATGATGCAAAAGATATCTACTGGAAAGGGAAGGATAAGACAGTAGATATGGCTGATGAAGAGATGCAGATATTTACCCTGGCGATTGAAGCCAAGCTTAAGGGGGACAATGAGCAGGCGCTCAAGCTGTTTGAAGAGTATCTTGAGGCATATCCTCAGAGCCCCTTCCGTATAGAGGGGTTGCAGGCTGCGGAGAAGATCAGGTCTGACATTGCGTTTGCAAAAGCTCCCAAAGCTCCACCTGCTCCGCCAGTTCCAGCCACTCCTCCAGCTACGGCAGTGCAGCCTGCTCCGGCGGTTCCGACTGCGGTGCCTCCACTTCAGGGAGCTCCACAAGTCCAGGCAGCTCCGACTGGTCCGACTGCACCACCTGTCCAGACTGCTCCACCTGTTCCGCCAGCTCCACCCGCGTCGGCTGCACCGGCAGTCCTTGTTGAGGCACCTCCGGCTGTAAAACAGTAACTATTATACCCTTCGACTCCGCTTGAGCGACTAGTACTGCGCCTGGCGGAGTCGAAGCATCCCTACTTCAGTCTTGCGAAAGTAACCCCTTCACCACCTTCAATATCGTTGCCTACACGAAACTCTGCTACAAGCTGGTGTCCGGCAAGGTATTCCCGGACTGTTTTCATAAGCACCCCTTCCCCCTTGCCATGAATAATACGGACATTATCGACCCCCTCAAGAGCGGCCTGATCCAGAAATCTGTCAAGAAGATGGATGGCCTCTTCTGCCCGGCAACCGATAATTTTCAGCTGGCTGAAATCACTTATGTCAGCCTCATCCCTTGCAACAGAGTGCCGGATCTGTTTATTCCGGGCAATTTGCCTTTCACCTCTGGGGAGAGCCAGGGCAGAGACCAAAACCTCAATCTCAACATTCCCTGCGCGTACTCGCGCCCTCTCACCTCGCCTGTCAACTGAAAGAACAGAGACATCATGCCCCAGAGTTGTTGCAAAATAGCGCTCGCCAACATTTACAGAGTCAGGAG
>JANNRW010000004.1:0-2440 GCA_031401815.1 Geobacteraceae bacterium
GTCGCGGAAGAGCAGGGTAGCACGCTTGTAAGTCGCGAATCGCCGTGCAAACCCAATCGTCAGTGCGTCCGGGTTCAATATTTCGTCTGCTGCTTCAATTTCACTCAGTCCTGTGCCACGATTTTCGAGTTGGGAGCGTAATCGCCTGCGTGTGAAAGCCACCAACCGTTCCCGCCGTCGTTCATGTGTACGCCACAATTCTGCGTCGGGTATAGTATCCACTTTTTCCCACACATCCGCCCGTTCTTCATCACTGCGCCATGCCGGGTCGAGGTAACGATCCAGTAAAGTTGCCATTTCCCGGCTCACCCACGTTTGCACATGGATACCATTCGTCACCGAATCAACCGGAACTTCGTGTTCAGGGACATTCGGATACAACCACTGCCACATATTGCGTGAGACTTCCCCGTGCAGCTTGGCAACACCATTCGAGCCAGCCGATAGATTGAGCGCCATCACCGCCATCGAGTACAACTCGTATGTACCCATGTTTTCGCGCCCGATGTTCAAGAATTCGTCGCGCGAAAGGCCAAGGCTGCGATAATAATCCGTAAAATGTTCATCAATCAGGTCAAAGCCGAAGCGCTCCAAACCTGCTGGAACAGGTGTATGCGTCGTAAAGATATGACTGGCTGCCATAATTTCCTTGGCCTGATAGAAGTTGAGCTTCTTCTCTTGCATTACTTGTCGGATGCGTTCCAATGCCAGAAATGCCGAGTGACCCTCATTCATATGACAAATCGAAGGTCTCAAATCAAGCGCTTCCAATAACCTAATGCCTCCAATCCCCATCAGAATTTCCTGTCGGATGCGTGTTCGTTTATCGCCTCCATACAACCGGTCAGTTAGATTACGATCTTCCTGTCGTGTGTTTTCTGACACATTGGAGTCAAGTAGGAACAGTGGTATGCGCCCCACTTGCACTTTCCAAATCTGTGCATAAAGTTCATGTCCCGGCATAGGTACTGAAATTTTGATGGGTGTACCATCCGCTTTACGTTGGAGTGTTACTGGTAGAACCGAGTAGTCATTAATCGGGTAAAGTTCTTGTTGATACCCATCCGCATTCAAATATTGTTGGAAATAGCCTTCTTGATAGAGGAGTCCTACACCCACTAAAGGCAGGTCTAGATCACTGGCGCTCTTCAGATGGTCGCCACTAAGAATTCCAAGACCGCCGGAATAACTTTGCAAACACTCAGTAATACCGAACTCCATAGAAAAATAGGCTACGATTGGCTTCTTTAGCTTGCCGTACTGTTCTCTATACCATGTATCTTTGTCACTCATATAGACATCGAATGATTCGCACACCGCGCTAAGATTTGCCATAAACGCTGGGTCTTCGCCGGCTGCCTGTAATTTTTCTTGGCTGATGAGGCCGAGCATCCAAACCGGATTATGTCCGGTTTTTTCCCAAAGCTCACGGTCAAGCCGCCGAAACAGAGCAATCGTCTCATGATCCCAAGCCCAGCGCATGTTAAAGCCCAGCTCTTGAAGTCGTCGTAAAGGTTCAGGTAGATTAGGTATTACGTTTATTCGCGTAACCGGTTTAACCATTCGTAAGGTCTCCTGATTGTGATGTCATTTGGATTGTACTCTTGGCATTATACATGCCATTTAGTTAGCGAAGAATAACGGATCGTTGGTTTAAAATGCATTTTTAGTGAGATGTGACGATCTTCATATCGAAAATTCTGTTCAATTTACACTCTTTACGCTGAGTTAGCCTATGATATGATAAAGTTTGTAATGGTGAATAATTTCCCAAATACAAAGTGTGTAGTTTTGTAGTGGAGGAAGAAATGCCTATGCTGAAGAAGCAGCCCCTCAAGAGCAAATCCGTTTGCAAAGTCACATTCACGCTGCCAGAGTCTGTGAAGGCAGAAACCGTTTACCTCGTTGGCGATTTTAACAACTGGGACGAAAAAGCCACCGAGATGAAAAAGCTCAAGAAAAACGGTCAATTTACTGTGACACTTGAACTGCCCAAAGAGAAGGAATATCAATTCCGTTATTTGGTCAATAGTTCCGAGTGGCATAATGATTGGCACGCTGATAAATACGTCCCCAATCCATTTAGCGGCGATAATTCGGTTGTTTCGACCTAGTATCGTTTTGCTATAACAAAAAGGGGATACCATGTGTATCCCCTTTTTTGCTACTCAATTGCATTGCGCTTTATTCGCCCTGCGGTTGTGAACGTAACGATATATAATCCAGCACGTTGCGCCCAATGCAGCGCCCCTGTCGCATCCCATTTTCAATCGCTGACCGAAAGTGAATACCTCCATACAAGCGCGAAATGGCTGCTTCAGTAGCGGCGGCCTCAAACGAAGTGAATGAACGTACTCCTAAATTGTGCTTCTGACCCGAACGATCTGTAAAAGCCACCGTGCCAAACAAATAGGTTAGCACATCCGCCGCCGCACCGGAC
>JANNRW010000005.1:0-9160 GCA_031401815.1 Geobacteraceae bacterium
GTTGTTGCATTGAACTCTCCTTTTGAAATAGCGAGGTTCATTGCTTACACACATGTCTCAGAAAGCGCAACCACTTCACGACAAAGGCATAAATGTTCAGATCACACTTGAAGATCATCAGAGTAATAAGTGCACCGAAACCAGCGGCAGGGAGACCGGAGAGTATGGTAATCGGATGGATATAGCTTTCATAGAGTACCCCCAGCACCACATAGATGACAAATATGGCCATGACCAGGAGAATCCATAGCCCGCTTAACGAGGATTTGAATGCCTGGGCTGTTCCCTGGAAGCTGGTGCTGACGCTCTGCGGGAGGGTGGAGTCGGCCATTTTGTCGACCAGCTTCATGGCATCCCCCAGGGCTACCCCCGGACGAAGGTTGAACGAGAGAGTAACTGCCGGAAGTTGCCCCAGATGGTTGACGGCAAGTGGCCCGATGGTTTTTGAAAGAGTTGCAACTGTTTCCAGTGGGATCAGTTGACCGCTTTTAGCCCGGATATAAAGGAGCCCCATTGCTGCCGGATCCCCCTGGTAGAGCGGATCGAGTTCGAGAATAACCTGATACTGGTTGGTCGGGGCAAAGATGGAAGATACCTGCCGTGAGCCATAGGCATAGGCAAGTGCGTCTTCCACCTGGAAAACTGTTAGCCCCAGAGCCGCGACCTTGTCGCGGTTGATCTCGACATGCACCTGTGGATTGCTGATCTGCAGGTCGCTGGTCAGGTCCTGGAGTTCCGGAATCTCCCGCAGCCTTGCTTCAAATTCCGTGGCCGAGCGGTAGAGCTCCTCGGTATTTTGACCCTGGAGGGTGAACTGATAGAGGCTCTTGGAGGTTGTGCCACCGATCTGGAGGGAAGGGACATTTCTCAGAAAGACACGAATCCCTGCAACTTTTGCCAGTTTCGGGCGGAGTTGCTGGATTACCTCGTCAGCAGAGAGCTTGCGCTGGTTCCGGGGTTTAAGCCGGATGAAAAAAAAGCCGGCATTGCTGCCGCGCCCCCCTCCGATGGATGACATGAAACCATCTACATTCGGATCCTGCGCAATGATGGCTGCCACAGCCTCCTGATGCAGTTTCATCTCGGCAAAGGAGGTCCCCTGGGCTGTTTCTGTGTCGGCGTTGATCCGGCCGGTGTCTTCAATCGGCAGAAAACCCATCGGTACTTTCGTAAAGAGCCAGACAGTCAGCAGCGTAACCAGAACCGTCACCACCATGGTTGTCCGCCGGAAATGCAATACCTGTTGCAGGGTCCGCTCATAGAGATGCAGCATCCCGTCGAAAAAACGCTCCATCATCATAAAAAGTCTGCCGTGATCTCCGGTTGACTGCGGTTTCAGGAAACGGCTGCAGAGCATTGGTGTCAGGGTGACCGAGACAATAAAGGAGACCAGAATCGCTACACTGATGGTTATTGCGAATTCGTTCAGCAGGCGTCCGAGTATCCCCCCCATGAAGAGAACCGGGATAAAGACAGCCACCAGCGAGATGGTCATGGAGAGGATGGTGAAACTGATCTCCTTTGACCCCTTGAAAGCAGCCTCCATGGCGCTCTCGCCCTTTTCCATATGCCTTACGATATTTTCAAGCATGACAATGGCGTCATCCACTACAAAGCCGACAGCCAGGGTCAGAGCCATCATGGAGATATTATTCAGGGAAAAACCGAGAAGATGCATGACCGAAAAGGTGCCGACAATTGACATCGGAACTGCCAGTGAGGGGATGAGGGTGGCGGAGAGATTGCGCAGAAACAGGAAGATTACCATGATGACCAGACCGATGGTCAAGACCAGGGTGAATTTGACATCATGCATCGATTCACGGATCAGGACAGAGCGGTCATAGAGTACGTTCAGATCGACTGAGGCGGGCATCTGGCTCCGGAAGGAGGGGAGCAGCTTTCTGACGCTATCAACGACTTCTATGGTGTTTGTGCCGGGCTGTCGCTGCACTGTCAGGACAATGGCGCGGGTTTTATTGTACCAGCTGGCAATCTTTGTATTCTCGACACTGTCCAGAACCTTTCCGAGCTCTTCCAGGCGGACAGGCGAGCCGTCCCGATAAGCTACTACCAACTTCCGGTAGTCAACAGCCCTGAAGAGCTGACCGTTTGCCTCAATGGTATAAGCCTGTTTTGCGCCATCCAGTGTCCCGACAGGGAGGTTGACATTCGCAGCATCAATTGCAGATGCTGCTTCTTCAATGCCGATCTGACGCGAGGCCAGCGCTTTCGGATCAAGCTGCGTCCGGACGGCGTACTTCTGCGAGCCGAAAACATTGACCTGAGCCACACCGGTGATGGTGGATATACGGCGCGCGATAATGGTCTGGGCATATTCATCAATTGTCGAGAGGGGGAGGGTAGGTGAGCTGAGCGCCAGGTAGAGAACCGGCTGATCAGCCGGGTTCACCTTGCGGAATGAGGGGGGGGTCGGCATGTTCTTTGGCAGAAAACGGATGGCAAGCGAGATGGCTGCCTGTACATCCTGGGCAGCAGCGTCAATATCGCGATCAAGGTTGAACTGTAGGGTAATCCTTGTAGTGCCTACACCATTGGTCGAGGTCATGGAGTCGACCCCGGCAATGGTGGAGAGCTGATTTTCAAGCGGAGTAGCAACTGCCGAGGCCATGGTGTCAGGATTGGCGCCAGGGAGGCTGGCATTCACCTGAATGGTCGGAAAATCTACATTAGGCAGGTCATTAACCGGCAGCAGGCGATAGGAGACAACGCCAAAGATGAAGATGGCAATCATGACCAGGGAGGTCATGATCGGTCGGTGAATGAAGGGGTCAGCTATGTTCATTGCTGCTTGTCCTTGGTATACAAAGTGGAGTCCGGATTGTAATTCATTACCAGTTGATCTGTGTGAGCAGTTACTGCTTGCTGTAGCCGGGGCTCTTTTGTTTTTCAGGCATCAGGAAAGCAGCCACTCGCCGTCACGACGGATCGCCTCGTACATGGCATCCGGAGCGAGATCGATTTCATCCGGCCAGGAGACAAAGCCGTTGGTAACCTGCAACTTATTGAAGAAATCAGGATCCTTCAGTTTCTCGAAAACACCATACAGGTGCGAAGGGAGCATCAGCACTCGTCCGGTAAGACCGTCTGCAAAAGTAACGGTAAATTCGAGATGTCTGACTATTTTCGCGGAGATGACGTCCCAGTGCATGTGAGCCTCCTTGCTACTTCAGTGGTTCAATTCGTTTTGGTTCCTGGTGTTGGCGGCAAAGCTCCCAATCTTCCAATAATTCTAACTGGTGAAGTTCAGCCCAGTCAAGAACCAGTTCCTGCGCCCTGCGGGAAAGATTCCCTTCCAGAATTTCCAGAGTTTGAATGTTCACGGATGCCTTGTATTCTGCATACTCGACGTGAAAATGAGGCGGCGCATGTTCATTGAAAAACATTCTGATAATGATCCCGAAAAAATTACTGATAATCGGCATGGCGGCAATACCTCCTTGTATCTTTCGCAAAATCAACAAACCTGCTGAACGTTGTTCCTGCCTATCAACTCACCTTTACCTGGCCGTTTAGAAGCAAGGGGAGGAGCCATTCGCTGAGGGAAGAGATGTGTTGGTTTGCTGAACTTATTTTTTTGCAACATAGCAATTATGTTTCTTGAATTATCAGACTAATTCATTTAATTTTAAATAACAAACTTGGTGCCATGGCGGTGTGAACAGTTACTGTTTGCTAATCGGCATGAGTACCGGCAGCACTTAAAAGGGTTCCAGTGAGGTGAGCAGTTACTGCTTGCTGTAGCCGGGGCTCTTTTGTTTTTCAGCCATTTTCTTCTGGACCAAACTTGTTCCACAAGAATGTTTCAAACCACCAAGGCATGGAATCGGTTTTTAATTCAAGAACGGAATTATCGGTAATCTCAGCTACCCAGACTTTTTCGGAAGAAGAGTTATCGAAAATATAGGCGCGATTGGCGTGCTGGACTGCATCAGCAAGCAAATCCAGTGAACGATAGTATCGATCAACAATCTTGTCCCTGCTGACATCATGCCCGTCTTGCGCAACACGTGAGGCAACACGGGAGATGTTGATTTCCGGATCTTCTGTAGCGACGTAGTAGAGATAGGTTCGGAAGCCTTTTTCTTGTGCCAGCTCAAGGAAATCAACCTTGCTGCGGTGGGACATAACGGTTTCAAACGTGAAGGTAACGCCGGTCTCAAGTAACTTGTTCCGCAAGAAATCGACAGCAACCGAAGCAAAGTAGGAATTTACGTCAACGGAATGAAAGAACAATTCGCCGTTGTAAAACTCAAGCCGTGACGCCTCCTCGGCCAGTCCTTTTTCGGCGAGGAATGAAGAGCCCCTGAAAAATCCGAGCACCTCTTCAGTGGTGGTCTCTACTCCATACGCCGTAACATCCAGGTAGCCGGATTGTCGTATTGACAACTCGATATCATCAGCGTTGATATACACGCCGAACAGATCTGATCCTATTTCCCCTTCAACAACTGCTTTTATTGTGCTTTTGCCCGAGCCGTTCGGACCAGCAAACATGCGAAGGCGCGGAGTTGCACGGCTCATTTAATTCTCCGGACTCGCTTCTGTCCTACTGTTACGGGAATCGGCGCTGAAATCGATTTGAGTACCCTGGAAGAACCATCAGGGCGCGTTTCAATCAGTTTGCCACCAATGGCTTCTACCACACTACAGCCTGCTTTCAGGGTATTGGCACGAGCCTGTTTTACGGCGCTCTCCGCCAGTTGCGGAATGCGATTCTCTCGCCTGCTCATAGTCTTTTCATCAAGCTTTTTCATCTGGTTCTCCTTGCCTGTAAGGATAACGCGCTTTCTACTATCCCGTCAACTCACCTTCACCTGGCCATTCATGAGCATGGGGAGGAGCCAGTCGCGGAGGGAAGAGAGGTTATTGTTCTCGATTTGATTCTTCGCATACATCTTTATTGTGGAGCCCAAAACAGCACCAAACGAGTCAGCTGTTTGTTCATTGAAAGCAACTTTATACTTCATCATCACAGTCGGGTTAATCCTCTTATGGCTATTTGAGGTGCCGGTGGCAGACTTGGTGCAATAAGTTACAAACGTTGCGTCGCGAGCAATCATGTACAGGTAATTCTTTTTATTAATATTATCTGTTCTCCAGATAACAAATTCAGTGGATGAAATTAAATCCGTATCGTCAGTTGCGTATATTACACGGCTGAACCATGGGTTAAGTTTCGAAACTAGCACGTCAACTTCTTTTACCACGAATTTATTACTCTTTATCTCTTCTCCCTTTTCAACTTTGTATGTGCCGATGGCGTCGAAAGCAGGGATGCTATAATGTTTATATTCTTTTTCAGGTGCATCAATTGGATTCAGCTGCTCGTTACTAACATTGGTGATTTCAGATAGGCTTCTGACTTCCCACCCCTCCGGAATCTCCCGTTTCAACTCCTTGTTCCAGACCATCTTCCCGCCGCTGGATTTGTAGGGTTTGCCGTCCTTGTCGGGAAAATCAAACTGCACAAACCAGTAGTCGTAGAGCGTCTTTGCCATGGCTTCCAGTTCGGCATTAATGCGGTTGTTGAGGTCGATTTTGGCGTCGAGGGCGGAAAGAACGGCGGCGATTTTCTTTTGTTCATTTGGTAAAGGGACAACAATTTTAGTTGGATAAACGTAGTTCCTGTTTAAGGAGGGTTGCGCGCTACCAGAGTTTAGCTGGCTAAAATCAAGATTCTTGAGGAAGTAATAAGTGAAATATGGATCGTTACCTTTAAAATCGGTGACATACAAGGCAGTGTTATGCGGCCAAAAATCTTCTTTCGCAAGGTGGATCTGACCAAAAGAACCCCCGCTTCGACCAACAATAACTCCTGGGGCAGAAGCTAAAGCTTTATTATGGAATCCATTCTGCCCAGCAGCCCCCATTACTGGAACAGTGCCAAACTCTCGTTCTTCTACAGTTAAATCATGGCCTCTTTGAAGAGAAAGAAACTTACCAAGAGTTTTATGTTCCCACTTACTCATACTTCACCCCGCCAACTGCTCCCCCCATCCTCTCTACAACTTGCCGTCCAGCCTGTGTAAGCCGGTATTTTTGGTTCTTGCTGCGGACGGCATCCGGGAGCGTCGGCTCCAATAGCTTCAGTTGGTCGCAGAGTCGGGACATGGCCTTTTTAAAGTTACCGGTTCTGGTGCGATATCCGAGGAGTTCCAATAATTCCGGAGTACTCCTGGCAGCCTCTCCACATGCAGCGAGAATCTTTTTCTCCGTATCGGCAAGACCATGGGCCTCGTCATGGGCCTCGTCATGGGCCTCGTCATTCCCTGTGACTTGTGCGGCAAGGGCAAGGGCGCTGCCGTCCATCGGAAAACGCAGTTCAAAAAAGTGCTCGCTGATATGGATAATGCTGCTGTCGTAGGCCGACAGTATCCGGCGCATGCCTGAACCCAAGTGCTCGACCAGCTCCATGTCCCGAAAAATCCTCATGAGTTCACGGTTGCGCGGCATTGAGCGTCCCATTAGGCACTCGTTCAGGCTTAAACCGGTCAGAAGTCCGCCATACGAGGTGATGCTGATGCGGTCTGCATATATCTCCACCAACGGCCAGACTTCGGCGGTGTAGTCGTTATGGATGATGGCATTGATCAGCGCTTCGCGCAGGGCGCGAGGATTAAATAAACGGCGCTGTTCACGTTCAGCCGCGCCAGTGATGCGGGTGAAGGTGCGGTTCTCGATCTCAAGCTTGTCGAGCACGCGGTGGGTGGCCTTGAGCAGCGAGCAAAAGCCGTACTCCTCGTTTTCGATCAGGTCGCATTTGTCGGTTCCGGCATATTTGGCAACTTTGATGGAAATGCTGTTGGTATCGGCCAAAAGGTATGCGGCATAGTTAAACTGCTGATCCGACGTGTAAAGATCGAGGTTGTTCAGGAAGGCATTATTGATCTCAAAACCCTTCTCCTGATAATAGATTTTCAACTGCTGAAATGACAGCTTCCGGTTTGCCGGAGCAGGAATGTTGCGGAGCGAATTGCGCACCCTCCCGGCGTAGAGCTGATCGATCATGGCAGTGGTCATTGGCTGCACACCGCTCCCCACCCTCATAAAACAGCCAGCTGGAGATTGGCCGTATCGCTTCAGGTAATAGGGCTTTTCCGTGCCGCGTGTCACAACGACATGAATAATCCTTTTGCCTTCGTACTCTTCCTCATAGACATCATACAGCCCAAGACAGGTGGGGAGAATGTTGTTCCTGATGCGGTCGGAAATGGCCAACATCAGGGGATCGACATCCTGTATCCCCACAACCTCTCCTTCGTCATCCACACCGATGAACAGGTCTCCCCCTTTGGCTGAATTGAGGAAGGCTACCACCTCTCGCTCCAGCGAATCGTTCAGTTGAAGCTTGAATTCCGTAGTGTTGTTTTCCGTGCCGAATCTACTCATACTTGAGCCCCGCCAACTGCTTCTGAATCTCCTTCTCCAGCTCTTTCGACTCCCCAAACAACAGCTCCAAATTCTCCCTATACCCCGCCATCTTCGCGCTAAACTCCTGCGGCGTGATGTCGGCATACTCAATCTTCACATCAAAATACTGCCCGGCGCTGAGGGAGTAGTTCTTTTCCATGATCTGCTCATAGGAGACCACCACGGTGAAATCCTCCACCGCTTGGTGGTCGTTGAAGGTCGTGATGATCAGCTCTTCCTCTGCCGCTGACAGCAGGGTTTTCTGATTCTTACCCTCCTTGACCGTCGTCCCCAGCTTGGAGGCATCCATCAGGACGATATCGCCCTTGGTGTTGGCCTTGTCCAGAAACAGCACGGAAACGTTGGTGCCGGTGGTGGCGAAGATGTTGCTCGGCATGGAGACCACGCCGCGAAGCATCTTTTCCGTTACCAGCTTTTCCCGGATCTTCCGTTCAATGCCGCTCTGGGCGGTGATGAAGCCGGTGGGGACGACGATGGCGGCTTTACCTTTAGCTGAGAGAGAAAACATGATGTGCTGGATAAAGAGCAGGTATATGGCCATTTTATCCGGGCTTCTCGGCGTTACATTGGGAATCCCGGCAAAAAAGCGCTTCTGGTTCTGCTTGGTCTCCAGGTCGTTGCGGAAATCGCTGAAATCCAGTTTGAACGGCGGATTTGAGACGACATAGTCAAAGGTCATCAGTTTGTCGCTGCTCTTGTGGTATGGCTCTTTTAACGTGTTGCCCTGAATGATGTTCTGGATGGAATGTACCAGATTGTTGAGGATCAGGTTGAGCCGCAGCATGCTGGACGACTTTTGGGAAATATCCTGGGAGTAGATGGTGCAGCGGTCTTCGCCGATGGCGTGGGCCAGATTCATGAGCAGGGTGCCGGAGCCGGCTGACGGGTCGTAGCAGGTGACATTGCTCACCGGCTGGTCCACCAGGATGGACGCCATGATCTTGGCCACGGCATGTGGGGTATAGTATTCGGCGTATTTGCCGCCGCCGTCCTTGTTGTAGTCCTTGATAAGGTATTCGAAAATAGTGGAGAAAAAGTCGAACTTCTGGTGGAATATTTTCTCAAAACTGAAATTCACCAACTGGTTGACAAGGGCTCGGCAGAAGTCGTCCCGCAGGGAGCTGTCGGTGATGAAGTCGGAAAGCCTGTCAAAAAGGGTGATCTTGGCGCCGGTGCCGGTCTTTACGGAAAAGATGTCATTGTTGAAGATGGCGATGTCCCGCAGGGTGTCATCGAAGAGCTTGGCAAACTCCCCCTCGTTCTGGCGGTTGTGCAGCCGGGAGATGAAATGATCCCGCTTCAACCGGGCGCTGTCCGGACTCATGCGCAGTAGCAGCATTTCATACTGCTGGTCCGAATAGCCTGCAATCTCCTGCTCCCAGTTGTCCGACTTTTTCAGCTTCGGCTCCAGCTCTTTGACCTCAAAGCCGAACTTGTCGTTCATGAATTTATAGAGAAACACCTGGGTAATGATTTTAAATTCATTGCCGTCGTTCCCCAGGCCGTAGGTAGCGCAAATCCCCTTGAGGTTGTCGATCAGTTCCTTCGTTCTTGCGGTGAAATCCCTGGTTACCACGTAGTTACTCCCCGGTATTCGTTCAGATACTCCTGCGTCACACAGGAGTTGATGTAATAGGCCGTTTCTGCATCAAGGTCGATCTTTGCCTTTTGAAAGCCGCCGATAACCATCGGCATGAGCAGTTTG
>JANNRW010000006.1:0-8548 GCA_031401815.1 Geobacteraceae bacterium
TTTTTTTATTGTTTTTTGAACCTCATTTTTTATCCCCGCCCGCCCCCCGGGGGGGGGGGGGTTGGCTTGGGGGGGGGGGCCAAGGTGCTATGATATCAGTATGTTGCGACTTCACCCACCCCCTGACCCCCTCCCGTCAAGGGAGGGGGGGGAACTTCTTGCAAGTGGATCAGATTCGATCCGACTCCATTGTCTCTGTTTTTCCTGTTTTGATTTCGGCTTGCCCGGCCCGGGGATTCAAATGAAAACCAAGTATCTATTCCTTGTTATACTTACCCCGCTGATCCTGATACTCGATCAGCTGACGAAAATTTATATCGACCGGAGCATGCAGCTTTACCAGTCTATCCCGGTGATTGACGGACTGTTCAGTCTGACCTACCTGCGCAACAAGGGGGCGGCGTTCAGCTTTCTTGCCAATGCCAGCTGGCGGCTCCCTTTCTTCATTGTGGTCACTATTATTGCTGTGGTTGCCATTATGGTGGCTTTTGGCAAACTGCGTGACGACCAGCGATTTGCCGCTATCTCCCTTACCCTTATTCTTTCCGGTGCTGTCGGTAATCTGATTGACAGGATACGCCTTGGGGAGGTGATCGACTTTCTTGATGTCTACTGGAAAAGCCACCACTGGCCGGCCTTCAATGTGGCTGATTCAGCCATCTGTGTCGGTGTCGCAATGCTGGCGCTGGATATGTTCCGGGAGGAGCGGCGGATGAAGAAGGGGGGGGGCTGAGCTCTGTTTGGGCTATTTTAGAGAGATGTCTATGGAGGCAACCAAATGATAGGCAAAATAAAAACTCTGGAAATATTGCAACGCCTCAAGGGGGAATTAACAGAGAGATACGGTATCACCTCACTTGGAATTTTTGGATCAGTGGCTCGTGAAGAGGAGACGGAGACAAGTGATGTGGATGTTGTGGTGACTATGCGGGAACCTAACCTGTTTGTTCTCGTGCATGTCAAGGAAGAGTTGGAGGAAGCGCTGCACGAACATGTAGATATCGTCCACTATCGGGAGCGGATGAATGCGTTTTTGAAACGCCGTATTGACCAGGAGGCCATCTATGTATGATGTCGAACTGGTTATGGAAATCCTTCGTCAAATCCACGAAGCAGGAAAAAGGATCGAGCGTCGCTTTTCTCCGGTGCGGCATCCCGATGATTTTCTGGCCAATGACGAGGGGCTTGATCGTCTGGATGCAGTTTGTATGATGCTGATCGCTATCGGCGAAAGCCTCAAGAATCTTGATAAAATAACCAGCAATAATTTGCTGGCCAAATATCCGGAAGTTGACTGGAAAGGAGCCAAAGGGGTGAGGGATATGATCTCTCATCATTATTTCGATCTGGATGCCGAGGCAGTGTACGGCATTTGTTTAAACGATTTGCCCTCCCTTACCGCAGCCATTGAGAAGATGATTGTGGAGCTGAGTCAACAGGTTGAAGGTCAATGACAACGAACTACCTAGTGACCGGTGACATCCCAGAGTGGGAAGCAGTGTGAGTTGTGTAGAACCGCCTTCAGTCGCGATTCTGACGACGATGAGTGTATCTTTCAAGGCCTGCCAGGTTAATTCTATTTGGCAGGTTTTTTTGTTTTGCCTACCCTCCACCCATAAGCAAATATTCATGGATAAAATTGACATTTACTCTAGGAAAGAGTATTTTCCCTGCAAGATTCGGCTGTTCGGGCATTTGACTGGAGTGTACTGATGGACAAGGGACAGCGTAAGAAGACAATCCAGCATCAACTGGTGGACATGGAAGAGACGGTCAACTCCTGGGCCAACAAGAACGGTCTGCATCAAAGGATTGTGGCTGATCTGATCGACGGAAAGCTGAAAGGGACACGGGGGGTTGCTCTGGAGACCCGGCGGAAGATGGAAGAAGCTTTCGGAATGATATTCGATTGATGATGAAGTTTTTTGCGAACAGGGGGACGCCATGACAAAAAAGAAATCACCGAACAGCGTGCGCATTCGCAACAGCACGGCGGAATTTCTCACCTTTGCCTACCAGACCGGCGGAGATGGCGTGGAAGTGCGGGTTCAGGACGGCACGATCTGGCTGTCGCAAAAAAACATGGGAGAGCTGTTCACGACCTCAAGCGACAACATCGGACTGCACCTTAAAAACATCTTCAAGGAGGGTGAATTACGCGCGGAGTCAGTTGCCGAGGAATTCTCGGTAACTGCTAACGATTTCTTAGCAGTTCAAACCGAAGGTAAACGCCAGGTGCAGCGCCGCATCCTGCATTACAATCTCGATGCGATCATTGCGGTGGGCTACCGCGTGACAAACTGAAATGTGCAGTTTTGGTTCTGGCAGGTAGACACGATAGACCTTCAGTGGAGCCTCTGATGAGTAAGCCAAAGCAAAAGATTTCTTCCGGGCATCCCGATGCGCTCTTTGAGCGAGTCGTCTCCATCCTTGAACAGGCGCTGGGTAATGTCGTCAGGGCTGTCAATACCAATATGGTGCTGGCCTACTGGTTGATCGGGCGCGAGATTGTCCATGAACTGCAAGGGGGCGCAGAGCGGGCAGAGTATGGTAAAAAGGTCATCGAAGATCTGTCGGCACGACTGACGCAGCGGTATGGAAAGGGATTCTCGGAGCAGAGCCTACAGAATTTCAGGCGTTTCTTTCTCGCTTATTCGGAGAGGCTTACAATTTCCTCCCCAATGGGTAGGGATTCTTCCGAAACTTGCGGGTATCCGGAGATATCACGCCCGCTGAGCGTGGAATCTGCACTGGAAGCAATTCCCTCCCCGGCGGGGAGGGAATTGCTTCCAGTGCAGAAAAGCTACCCAGCGGGTACTGAATTGCCGCAGGGTTTTTCGCCACACCTTTCCTGGTCCCATTACCGTGCCCTGATGCGGGTGGAGAATGTTACGGCTCGCGATTTCTACGAGCAAGAAGCCGCTGAATGCGGCTGGTCGAAGACACAACTGGAAAGGCAGATTCACAGTTTCTACTACGACCGGATTGTTGCCAATCGCGGCGAAAAGGGGCTGCTGCCCGAAGGGAGGGAGAGACTTCCCGGCGAAAGGGTTCAGCCATCCCAGTGTGGTAGGGGTGTGTAGAGGTAGGCAGAGAGCAGCGATTTTGGTATTGATACAAGCTCTCTCAGACGCAGGCTGCGGCAATCATGGGGATTCCGCAGCCGAAAGTATCCATGATACAACATGGAAAACTCAGGGGATTCTCGCTTGAAAAGCTTTGCCATCTTCTGACACTTCTGGGTCGTGACGTTGACATCGTTGTTAAGAACCGAAAAAAGGAAGGGGTCGGGCACTTGCGGGTAACTTACGTATAATTTCGGCAACTTAAGCTGCTGTCAAGTCGACTTTCTTGACAAAGTGAAATGTATAGGTTTCACCCTGGTAGGTGCTTATCAACCGCAGATGAGGAATATATAGCTCGTATTGGAAGGCTAATAGCCTAAAAAATAAACATCCTGAGATAATAAGGCAATGCTGAACAAGACTGGGGGTAAACGATGGTAAGAACCATAAAGATTGAAGGCTTCAAATCGATTCCATCAATGACGCTCGAACTAGGTCGGGTTAATTGTTTTATCGGCGCAAATGGGGTTGGCAAGAGCAATATAATTGAAGCCATTGGGGTGTTGGGTGCTGCTGCCAACGGCAAGGTTGATTACGAATCACTTGGAAACCGGGGGGTGCGACTGGGTTTGCCTCGTCTTTACAAATCTTCCTTCAAGGAAGGCCGAACGCCAGCCCACATCGCGCTGAGTGCTGCGGGGCCAAGGGAGGAAACTTTTCGGGTTTCTCTTTTGAATCCGCTGGAAAATCCGAATCCTGCCTGGTCGTATAAGACCGAATACCTGTCTGATGGCGAGACTGAAATTGTTTCGGATGGTGTCCGCAGCAAAAAAAATCTGAATCCGACAGCCGGTCTGGCGGCGCTTAAACTTGTGGATACTGGTACTGACAGCCTGGCCTTTAAACTGATGCACTGTTTGCAGGGCTATGCGATTTACTCGCCAAATACACCTACCTTGCGAGCCATGGTTAGCGATCCTCAATCGCGTGAACCAGTCGGACTTTCTGGCGGGCGGCTGGCAGAGGCCTTTGCAGACTTCCGTAAGACGGTTTTGGACAAGGATGATGTGCTGCTGGATAGCGTTTTCGAATTGATCGACTGGGTGGCGGATATTGAGACCAGCAATACGGCCGGTTCTTTACTATCACCGTCTGTGCCGCGAACCAAGGATGTGTTGAAATTTACCGACAGGTTCATGAAGGAAAATCGTAATACCCTTACTGCCTATGATGCCAGCGAAGGGGCTCTGTATGTGCTGTTCTGCGCAATTCTGTGCCTCTCACCCAATGCGCCGAGGCTGTTTGCAATTGATAATCTGGATCAGGCGTTGAACCCGCGTCTTGTAACGCGCTTGACCGCTAAGCTTTCGGCATGGTTGTCCCGTGCGGATATAGAGCGGCAGATGTTGTTCACGGCGCGTAACCCGGCTGTGCTGGATGGTCTCGATTTACGCGACGAAGAAGTACGTCTCTTCGCAGTAGATAGAAACAGCGACGGTCACACCAAAGTTACCAGAGTCACACTCTCTGAAAAACTGCTGGCAATGAACAAAGAGTATCCACTTTCAAGACTCTGGCTGATGGGGAATCTGGGGGCAGTGCCCAATGTCTGATCTACGCATTGCATTAATGTGAAGAAGGCTCGCTTTTTGCGCATCTCGGCAAACACGAAATTTTCGTGCCGACCAAGACCTCCCCGCCGATGTCAGTGAGTGAGATTGCCTGTATCAATGGAGAATAGAGGTCGTCAAGTTTAATTATGGCGAATTCGCCACAGTTGGAAACGGGGGGTTCTGATGAGCAAGAACAGCCAGATTATTGTGTTACATGAAACCGTCCGCATCCAGAGGATGGATCAGGATGATTATATTTCGCTGACGGATATCGCCAAGTACAAGAATCCCGACGACCCGAGGTTTGTCATTCAGAACTGGATGCGTTCGCGTTCATCCATCGAATTTCTGGGTATTTGGGAACTGCTGAATAATCCTGATTTTAACCGTGTCGAATTCGATACGGTTAAAAATCAATCCGGCAGCAATGCATTTGTGATGACCCCCTCAAAATGGACTGATTTGACAGGTGCCATCGGTATCAGCTCCAGAGCAGGCCGGTACGGCGGAACGTACGCCCACAAAGACATCGCCTTCGAGTTTGCCTCCTGGGTGTCGGTCGAATTCAAACTCTACCTCATCAAGGAATTCCAGCGCCTGAAAGAGACGGAATACCAGCAAATGGGCTGGGATATCCGTCGTAACCTGACCAGGATCAACTACCGCATTCACACCGACGCCATCAAGGCCAACCTGATACCGCCTGAACTGACGCCGCAACAGAGTAACCTGATGTACGCCAATGAGGCTGACGTGCTGAACATGGCGCTGTTCGGCAAAACCGCGAAACAGTGGCGTGACGAAAACCCCGGCAGCAAGGGCAACATCCGCGACGAGGCCAATGCCGCGCAACTGGTCTGCCTGGCGAATCTGGAAACGCTGAATGCACATTTCATTCATCAGGGGCTTGTGCAGGCCGATCGGCTGAAACTGCTGAACCAGACCGCAATTCAGCAAATGAAGCTGCTGTTGGCCGATGCGGGCGTACGGCGACTGGAAGGGAAACGGCCATGACCAGTCAGGTAGGTTTTTCGCTCCGTGGCCGCAGAAGGATTACCACCTACCTGCTCGCCACGTGGGAATCGAGAAGCTTCCGAGGCTGAAAGATGCCATGGTGTACCAGAACGACTGGGAGTCTGAACTGGGTGGGCTTGTAACAGAAAGAATCCTTATTTCAGCAGTTCTGCCTTGACCTTTTCATCTATAAAACTCTCTTCAATCGCTTCGCGAACCCAGACCTCCCGACAGCGGGACAGCGCCCGTGCCGCACCTTCAGCCACAGCCGGAATATCACTCCAGAGAGCATTTCTGATGGAACGAAGCTCGTTAGAATCGGCCTGACTCCCCCCGGCAAGCTCCCGGCATCTGCCGCAAAGAAGCGCCAATGTAACTTCTGTCGGCTCTGACTCCGGTTTCTGATCCCAGAGCCTGAGTTCTTCCCTGGAGCCACACCACTCACAGCAAAAGCCTGCTCGCTTGCTTATTGTCTTGCCAAAAGAGCTGATGGATTCCAGGCGCTCCCTGTTAGACTGATAACCTTTGGACATGTTCTTCACTCCATCGCAATTATGTTACACTGTACAGCCGGACCTTTTGTCCTTCAGCAGATCCGCGGCAACTGTTCTCCTGCCAGCATGTCCACACCACGTACCCCGCCTGACAATGTCTCCATGTCAATCTTTCCGGTTCCGTAAGCAGTTACCTCTCCGATGATTGCCGCATCTACACCCAGCGGGTGGCGACGAATCAGCGCAAGGGCATTTTCTGCTGCTTCGGGTGCGACAAATACGAGCATTTTCCCTTCATTTGCAACGTACATGGGGTCAAGCCCAAGAATTGAACAGACACCTTTTACCCCGTCCTTCAGGGGGATATCTGCCTCTCGGAGCATAATATCAACTCCGGACTGGATAGCGATCTCTTTGAGAGTTGTTGCTACACCGCCACGGGTAGGATCCCGCATTACATGAACCGCTCCGCTGCACTCTGCGAGAAGCCCTGCTACAAGACCATTCAAGGCGGCTGAATCGCTCAGGATGTCAGTATCCAGCTCCAGACCCTCCCTTTTTGCCATAACTGCAATCCCGTGGTCTCCGATAGTGCCGCTGATGATGATCCGGTCGCCTGGCCGGGCGTTAGCACCATTGATCGTAAGGTTATGCTCCAGGATACCTATTCCGGATGTATTGATGAAAATACGGTCAGCTTTGCCTCTTGGAACAACTTTCGTATCTCCGGTAACAATGCTGACACCTGCCAGATCAGCTGCCTGGCGCATCGAAGCTAGTATTTCTGCCAGCTCTTTCCGGCTGAAACCCTCTTCCAGAATCAGGCCGACACTTATCCATAAAGGTTTTGCACCCATCATCGCCAGATCGTTGACCGTGCCGTTCAGTGCCAGATCGCCGATGTTGCCGCCGGGGAAAAAAATCGGGTCTACTACATAGGAATCAGTGGTAAAGGCAAGTTTTTTACCGGCGCACTCAATGAGTGCAGCGTCATTTTGTCCTGTGGGGAGCTTTCCTGAAAGTGCAGGAATAATAAGCTCTTCAAGCAGCTGATGAGAGAGTCTGCCGCCACTGCCGTGACCAAGGAGGATCAGATCTTTATTCATGAGGGTCTACCCCTTCTTCTGGCCAACAGAACCAAGTTTGCAATTGTGAAAATCAGCCCGCCGACAAGCGCCATGCCTGCACCCGGCTCCTTGTGGATCTCGACCAGAGCAGCTTTTTGGGGGGGCGGAGCAATGTCCTTGATGTAAATCCCGTGACCCTGATAGAAAAAGGGGTTATTAGGGCTTATGAGAGCGCTTTTATAGCTGTCGGCTGCCCGGTAGCCGAGGGTCGCTGAGTAGGCGGTCGGCATCCCCATCCTGCTCCAGGTTGAGTCGAACCCGGTAAACACTACATGCGAGCCGTCCGGAAATGTTATAGAGGAGCCTTCCTGAACCTGCAGTACCTGCTTGAACCCCCCATATGCGCTCTGAAGATGAGCGATCATGATAAGGAGAAAACCAAGATGCATAAGCTGGGGTGCAATCCGGACAAGAATACTCCCAAGCTGCCATTTGGCTCGCAGCGACTCAATACTGCAAAGTACCGTATTAAGCGCCAGCAGCCCAAGTAATCCAATCGAGATCCAGAGCCACCATGACTCCCGTGCAGGGACTTCGCGAAGCCAGTAAAACAGCGCGACTTCATTGATGAAGGAGCCCTCCTTTTGCAGAAATGAGCCGATCGCCAGAAAGAGCATAACTCCGCCCAGCAGCCAGAGAGCAAAAGTGAGTGAGGCAAATCTGTTGTAGATGTCAGCAAAGAGTTTTTTCATAATAAATCCCGGCATTGTCCGGTTAAGTCTTTGTATTTAGCCTCCCCTCCCTTGACGGGAGGGGATTGAGGGGTGGGTGAAGCTGCCGTCAGTATCAGATGTGGTTAATTCCCCCACCCCCTGACCCCCTCCCGCCAGGGGAGGGGGAACTTTTAGGCAACTGCATTAACCAAACGGACACTACTCAATAAATTCTGATTAGCAATTGTGAAGACTGTCGCCGGGATTGCGAAAAAGTGGCGCCTCTCCTAAAAGCTGTGGGAGCTTTTCATTAACAGGCTCACCCCCAGATACGTAAACATCATTACAGCAAAACCGATAATCCCCAGCCAGGCGACAGCCGTTTCCCATCTGGGCCCTTTGAGCCGGATATGGAGATAAAAAGCATAAAAAAGCCAGAGGATGGAGGTCCAGAACTCTTTCGGAGTCCAGAGCCAGTAGGTTCCCCAGGCATAGTAACCCCAGATGCCGCCGGAGGTCATTGATGCCGAGAAGAAGGAGAAGCCGACCAGAGAAGCTGTATACTGGTTCTCCAGGAACCGC
>JANNRW010000007.1:0-3875 GCA_031401815.1 Geobacteraceae bacterium
TTTTTCATATTTTTTTTTTTTATTTTTAATTTATGCTGTATCTTTGTTTTCGTTTTGCCCCCGCCACCAACACGACCCTTGTGAAGCTTCCGACTCATATTAGGATCATCTTGTTGACGTCAACAAAATGGCCGATCTGGGTTCTGACATCAAACGTGTAGTGATACCGCGTATCACCACCAACAAGCGAGGTCTTGCACATGAAAAGCGACATCATCATCCAACTGCATAAAAACTTCGAGGACTACGCACATCAGATTGATGGTGAGGAATTCTGGTTTGCCCGCGACCTGCAAGGGCTTCTCGGGTATTCCAAGTGGGAGAATTTTGCCAAGGTTATTGAAAAAGCCAAAATAGCCTGCCAAACAGCCGGTCATTCTGTTGCCGATCATTTTCCTGACGTCAGGAAAACGATCCCGATGCCCAAGGGTGCGGAAAAAGAGATCGACGATCTCATGCTTATGGCGAGGAAGAGAACCAGCCCGTTGGAAGATGTAATTACTCTGGCAAGCAAACTTCCGTGGTGGTCGTGTCTCCTGATGGCGCTTGTTTCCTATGGCGTTTTGCACTCAATCGCAGCCAGGCCAATGATTGCTCCGGTCACTGGCCCAGGGCAGTTAGGCGCTGCCGTTACGCATAGTTTGATTTTGACTATGGCCATGTTCGGTCAACTCATACTGCCATTTGTGTTCTGTATTGCTGCTATCGGCTCGGCGATTACTGCTTTGCGCCAGAAAAAACTCTACAACACCGTTGCAACTCGTACCGATGTTGCCGTTCTCAATGAAATGAGTTGGGATGAATTTGAAATGCTGGTTGGTGAGCATTTCCGGCGGCAAGGTTTTCAGGTGTCGCGGCAAGGCGGGAACGGCCCTGATGGTGGTGTTGATCTTGTTCTCAAGAATATTAGTGAGACTTATCTTGTGCAGTGCAAGCAGTGGAAAGCTTACAAGGTCGGCGTTCAACCGGTGCGCGAACTTTATGGTGTCATGGCATCACTCGGCGCTGCCGGTGGCTACGTGGTGACTTCCGGGATGTTCACTGACGAGGCCCAAACGTTTGCCAAGGGGCTGAATGTCGAACTTATCGATGGCCGCAGGCTTCGGCAAATCATCGACAATGCCCGTAAACCGGCTGTCGCTGCGGTACGGCAACCGGCAGCAGTACGACAATTGGCGGCAGTTCAGCAACCTGCGTTAGTTCTGGACCCTGTGGCGATTCTGGCATTTTCTCCAAATTGTCCCAAGTGCGGCGCAGAGATGAAAAAGCGGACAGCACGTCAGGGGAGCAATGCCGGAAATGAATTCTGGGGATGTTCTGCATATCCGGCTTGCAAAGGGGTTCTGCCGATTACTCCCGTTGTAGATGCGGTTCCAGTCCAGGCTCAGGAGATAGCTCCGGTTACTCCAGTAGCCAGTAATTCGAAAAGTTGCCCTCAGTGCGGAGATGGCTTGGTTATCCGCGAGTTCAAGAGCGGTCCCCGTAGCGGCGAGCAATTTCTTGGCTGCTTACAGTGCAAGAAAGGGTATCCATTGGAACACTAAAGTTCGTTCCTAACGGGGTGCTTGGAATTCAGGGGACAGTTTATTTAATTCTGCCAGATATTTCTTTCGTAGTACAAGGTTACATCCAACCCGCTTGACACTCTGTAACATATAATCTACAATTCGCCATGGTTGAAACTCCTTACCGACTTGAATACTACCTCGACGATAACGGCAAAGCCCCTTTTCTGGAGTGGCTGTATTCGATCCGAGACAGGATGGCTGTATACCGAATACGAGCCCGCCTTGACCGCGTGGAACTTGGCAATTTCGGGACGACGAAACCGTTAGGTGATGGCGTAAGTGAGTTTATGATTGATCACGGCCCTGGCTATCGCGTCTACTACGCCATGAACGGAAAGACTGTTGTGCTGCTGCTCCTGGGCGGCGACAAGTCAACCCAGCACAAGGATATTGAAACGGCAAAAGCTTACTGGAAGAGGCAAAAGGAGGAATAGCAATGGTAAGAAAAACTGGCGATTATCATGCGGAACATATTGAGTGGCTTAAAGACCCGGAGAACGCTGCCGGTTATCTTAATGCCGTCATCGAAGAAGAAGATAAAGATGCCTTGCTTTTAGCACTTCGCAACATTGCCGAGGCAGAAGGGGGCATGGCTGCTGTTGCTGAAAAGGCGCACCTTAAGAGAGAGAGCCTGTACCGTATGCTTTCTCCTCGGGGCAATCCGGCCCTGTCAAACCTGTTTTCCATTCTTCACGGCATGGGTCTGAAAATGACTATCCAGCCGGACAAGGCGGTACCTGCCTCATAGTGGTCGTTGGCTCACTCGGTCGTGTCGCCACTCCATACAAGAAGAACTATGACCAACCTCACCACCACCATCAAACACTTCGCCTCCCTCAACCGCGCCCCCGGCGCCACCTGGACCGATGCCACCAAAAGAATGCGTGCCTGGGGTCGGGCTTCCAAGATGCCAAGTTGTTACCCATCAAGCAATCCTTAATTGACTGACGGCATTTGAACTCACTTGACTTGTGTTAACGCGGGTGTTAACTTTTGACTATGAAGCGTAATGTTCAATTTTATAAGACGCTGGACGGCTATTGCCCGGTAATGGAATTTATCGAGAGTCTTTCGGGCAAAGCGGCGCAAAAAGTAACCTGGACGCTTTCGCTTCTGGAGGAGTTGGATGTGTTGCCGGCCTCGTATTTCAAGAAGCTGGTCAACAGCAACGGAATCTGGGAAGTACGAGTATCGTCAGGCTCAGACATTTATCGGGTTTTCTGTTTTTTTACCGGGAAGTCAGTTGTGATTCTGACTCACGGTCTGGTAAAGAAAACCCAGAAAACACCAGCCGGTGAAATCGAACGAGCCGAAGCGTACAAACGAGAATTTTTGTCGAGAGGGAAATAACTATGAGTGATCTGCGCCTGTATATCGCAAACAGAAAGAATCGCGATGCTGAATTCGCGGAGGATTATGACAAGGGCTATCAGGAGTTCAAGCTTGGGGTTATGCTCCGTCAGGCCAGGGAAGAGGCCGGCTTGACCCAGGAAGAGCTGGCCAGGCGGATAAACACCAAAAAGACTGCCATATCTAGAATCGAGAACCATGCGGAAGATATCAAGCTCTCAACTTTGGAGAAATTCGTCGGTGCTCTCGGTAAGCATTTGACTATTTCGGTAGCGTAGGGATCGTCTCAACATCATGCAGATTCAATAAAATCTGATAAACCATGGCCTCACTCACCACCTCAATAGAACACTTCGCCTCCCTCAACCGCGCCTCCGGCGCGACGTGGGCCGACGCCACCAAACGCAAGGCACCGCACAAGCCGCTCCTCTTGCTGGCGGTGCTGGATCTGGTGCATCGGGGCGTCATCACCTCACCATTCATTGCTGTCAGCGGCGATCTGGTTGAGCTGAACGAGCTGTTCAACCTCTACTGGCGGCGGATAATCCCGCTGGGGCAATTTAGAAGGGTATAAGGGCGGGGAGATAGGCTCTGTTTCTGCTGCCGAGGTCTTTGAAAAATACAAACCATGAATATCCGCTTCCTTGAACCAGCCCGCAGCGAACTTGATGATGCGTTTGACTGGTACGAAATGGAGCAGAGCGGTCTTGGCCGCCGCTTTCTGGCGGAAATTCAGTCCGCCCTGGAGCGAATCACCGTCTTTCCTGACAGTTGTGCTGTCATCCTAAAAACGGCAGTTGAAACACAGAGGCACTTAGACACAGAGGAAATCATTGAGATTATTTGAAATCACCGTACAACCTGAAAGGTGAACACAAATGAAGCTGATATTTTATCTAAGTCTCTGTAATGATTATCTCAGTGCCTCTGTGTCTCTGTGTTAAATGCTTTTTCTAG
>JANNRW010000008.1:0-29348 GCA_031401815.1 Geobacteraceae bacterium
CCGGTACAGGTAAGAACAAGATCACCAAAGCCCGCAAGACCTGCAAAAGTCTCGGCTTTCGCACCCAGAGCGACCCCAAGTCTAGCAATTTCGGCCAGACCTCTTGTTATCAGAGCGGCTCTTGTGTTGGAGCCAAAACCAAGGCCATCTGAAATGCCAGCGGCAATGGCAATAATATTTTTCACTGCGCCGCCAAGTTCTACCCCGACCAGATCGCTATTGGTATAAACCCTGAAAAAACTGCAATTAAACGTTTCCTGAACAGATTGGGCAATGGCTGGCTCAGTTGCTGCGGCAACCACAGCTGTCGGCATCTCTGTTGCAACTTCCCGGGCAAAACTCGGGCCGGAAAGAACCGCAAACCGATTGTAAAGGGATGAAGGAAGAAGCTCCTCATAAATCTGTGAGACCAGTTTCAGGGTCTCGACTTCAATCCCCTTTGTAGCACTGACTATTATGGTATCAAGAGCAATATTAGACACTGCCTGCATCAACACTGCACGCAAGGATTGGGACGGGACTACGAACAGGATCAACTCTTTATTGCATACAGCATCTGATATCGAGTTTGTAAATGATAATGTATCGGCTAAAGTGACTCCAGGAAGATAAATTCTGTTTTCGCGAGAAAGGGTCATCTCTATGGCCAGTTCCGGTTCGTAAGCCCACAGTGTTACCTTGTGCCCTTTTTTTGCTAGAAGATCAGCAAGTGTCGTTCCCCAGCTTCCTGCGCCTATTACTCCGATGTTTTTGTTATTTCCCATACATCACCCAAAGCTTCTTGATATGACCTGCTTGTTGCAATAATTCTCGTCGAATCAGATAGTTACTGCTCTATAGGTCGTTACTCCCAATCACTTTCATCTGATAAATCACGCAGATCATACCCCTCTTCCATCGATTCCCTCGCCACTATAAGACTTTCCATTGCAAAGCGGCGTAAAAAAGGGTGAAGGTGACAAGGGAGGGGGAACTGCCTTAAACTATCAGCAGCTGATTGTACTGCCTTAACAATTTCACCATCAATGCCGATTCTGGCAAGAAAATCAGCATTAAGAAAAAGTCTCCTTGAGATTGTCTCCAGTTGAGGTTGGAACTCCTCATTGCAGACAGTTTTAATAAGTCGTTCCAGGCCGGTTGCAAGCTGTTCCTGAGAGCTACTCTTTTCCAGGCGCATCCACTCCTCTGCCATTTCGTAAACCAGGCAGCTCTCCTGATACCATCCGGCAAAAAACTCCTCCTCAAAAAGCTCTGCTGAACGCGCAAGCAGACGGGACGACATCTTGAGATCCCCTCCTGCACAGGGCGGATCGTAGCTGGCCGGAATCAGCTCTTCCGGCGAAAAGATTTTGCGTCTGAGTAAAAATTCCGGCGGAAATGGAGATTTCTCTTTTTTATTTCTGAAAATACCGTCACAAAGCAGTTGAAGAGCATAAGCATGATCAATCGGTTCGACCAGTTCCTCTTGAGATCTCCTTCCAGTTCTCTCTTCGTATGTATCTACACTCTCGCCGGTATCGCCCCAAACTCTATTTATGCCAGAAATATCATGAATCTGAAGTTCAATTGTATCCAGACCCCCATCCTTGCGATACCTGGCCAGCCATAACTGCCTGTATCCACCACCGTCTACCGGACTGGCATAAGCTGAGTGAAAAGGGGACGGATTTGATGTATGTCTTGAATTGTCATCTTTAATCCCGACAAAAGCCAGTCTTCGCAAACTCTTGTCAATCTGCTGAAACAGACTGGGATCAGCATGATTACGAAATTCTCGAAGAAGAGCAACGGCAGCAGAGTTGCGTACCTGCCCCGTAGCCCTGATAACGTCTGTAACGATATTTTCATCGTCGTACCAGAAAAGAAGGCTGAAGAACTCAAGCAGACGAGGATCACGGATTCGACTTAACTCTTCAAGTATGGATCGCTTGCTCTCTTCCGTTAAAAAAGAAAACTCTTCCAGAAGCCAAAGCAGCCCTTCTTCACCTTTGTCCATGTATTGAGAAAAGGATTTTGCCAGAGATTCGGAACTTCCGGCAAAAAGGATGGAAAAAGGGGGTATGCTTATATCTATACCGCTCTCATCAAGAGTTGCCATGATCGCGGACTTGGCTTCCAGCCCAAGATCCCGGCGTTTCAGAGCAATCTGAATTATTTGATCCAGCCAGTATCTGTCATCAAGGAAATCGAGCAGGTAGGTATATTTAGAGATCAGCATGCAGCTCTGCTCTCGCCAGATCCTTCGCAATAGAGGCTGAACTGCAGATCTCCCGACTTTATTCAGCTGACCTCCGATTTCATCCATTTCAGCGTAGGTTATGTTTTCTTTTTTCAGTTTTTCCAATAGATGAAGAACATCAAGACGCTCTTTGAAACTTCTGTCTATCTTGCGAGGATTTTCCATATATCGGGTATTCACTCTGTGTCTATCAAGTCGGCTTCATTCAACTCCTCAACAAGTTCATCCTCTGCAACATCTTCAGATTCTTCCTTTTCAGCCAGCTTTGCCACTGCGACTATCCGCTCTTCAGATTCGGTCACCATCAGGCGAACACCCTGGGTATTCCTGCCGATAATGCTGAACCCGGCTACCGGAACACGAAGAATCTTGCCCTGATCACTGATCAACATGAGGTCATTTTCTTCTGTTACCTGCTTTATATCTACGACACAACCGTTTCTGTCTGTTGTCTTTATTGTGATTACCCCTTTACCACCTCTGCTTTGGGCACGATATTCAGCAAGTTCCGTTCTTTTGCCAAAACCGTTCTCCGTAACAGTGAAGATAGTGGAACCGGTCATATCGTTCACAATTTCCATTCCGATAACAAGATCATCGTCTTCGAGAGTCATCCCTCGTACGCCTCGTGTCACTCGACCCTGTGGTCTTGCATCCTCTTCGCGGAATCGGATAGATTTGCCGTTTTTAGACGCCAGGAGCACATCCTGCTTGCCATCAGTAAGTGAGACAGCTATCAATTTGTCACCTTCATCGAGATTAACTGCGAGTATACCGCCAACCCTCGGGTGGGAATACTCCAGCAGAGGGGTCTTCTTTACAACACCCTGACGGGTTGCCATCATAATATATTTGTCATCGCTGAATTCACGTACAGAAAGGATAGCAGATATCTTCTCATCCTGAGAGAGGTTGAGCAAGTTCACAATTGCTTTGCCACGGGTTGCCCGACCACCTTCCGGAAGTTCGTATACCTTCAACCAGTAAACTTTTCCGGCATCCGTGAAAAAGAGCAGATAGTCCTTGGTGGAAGCAATGAAGAGATGTACGACAAAATCTTCATCCTTTGTCTTGATCCCTGTCTTTCCTTTGCCTCCTCGCCGCTGGGCACGGTAAAGGGAGACAGCGCTCCGCTTTATATAGCCGGTATGAGTAATGTTTACTACCATGTCCTCTTCAACAATTGTGTCTTCAAGAGTTATCTCCGCTGTCTGGGCAATGATCTCGGTTCGCCTTGCATCGCCGAACTTGTCCTTGATCTCCAGAAGCTCACCCTTTACAATTGCAAGAATTTCCGTCTCAGACCCAAGAACCTCCTTCAAGCGGGCAATCTGGCGAAGCACATCCAGATACTCTTCTATGATTTTTTCTCGTTCCAGCCCGGTAAGCCGGTGCAGACGCATATCCAGAATCGCCTGGGCCTGAACTTCAGAGAGCCTTGTAGCGCTGCTCCCTGATAACGGAGCAGTGATTCCCATCTTATCCAGCCAGACAGGATCAGCGAATTTACCCGCCATCAGCCCCTCTTTTGCCTCGGCAGGAGTCTTGGATTCCCTGATCAGCTCAATAACCGCATCGAGCCAATCCAGTGCGATTTTCAACCCTTCCAGAATATGGGCGCGAGCTTCGGCCTTTTTCAACTCAAAAACTGTTCGTCGAGTGACAATTTCTCGCCGGTGATCAATAAAGTGACGGATGGTCTCCTTGAGGGTAAGTACTTTGGGGCGATTACTGACAATTGCCAGCATAATGATCCCGAAGGAGCACTGCATCTGGGTCTGCTTGTAAAGATGGTTGAGCAGAACCTGCGGATTTTCATCTTTTTTCAGCTCAATGACAATTCTCATCCCGTCCCGGTCAGACTCATCGCGCAGATCCGAGATACCCTCGATCTTCTTCTCCTTTACAAGTTCAGCTATCTTTTCAATCAGTCTCGCCTTGTTTACCTGATAAGGGATCTCTGTAACAATGATCGACTCACGTTCGCTCTTCTTCTGCTTCTCTACCCTGGCACGGGCTCTCATCTGGATTATACCCCGACCTGTTCGGTAGGCAGAAACAATCCCTTCACAGCCATAGATAAATCCGGCTGTCGGGAAATCAGGGCCGGGAATGAACGTCATTAACTCTTCTATCGAGATGGCAGGATTATCTATGGTGGCAATAACGCCATCCACAACTTCGCCCAGATTGTGCGGAGGGATATTGGTAGCCATACCTACAGCAATACCCGAAGAGCCATTCACCAGCAGATTAGGTATCTTTGCAGGCAGAACCAGCGGCTCCTGAAGAGAGTCGTCATAGTTCGACCCCATTTCAACGGTCTCCTTGTCAAGATCGACAAGCATTTCGTGCGCCAGTTTTGACATCCTTATCTCAGTGTAACGCATCGCAGCAGGAGAGTCTCCGTCTACTGAACCAAAGTTACCCTGTCCATCAACCATTGGATAGCGCAGGGAAAATTCCTGTGCCATCCGGACAATGGTGTCGTAGGCAGCCGTATCACCATGCGGGTGATACTTGCCTATGACATCACCTACAACACGAGCCGATTTCTTGTAAGGCTTGTTATAGTCATTCCCCATGTCATACATGGCATAAAGGCAGCGCCGGTGTACCGGCTTGAACCCGTCTCGAACGTCGGGCAAGGCTCTGCCGATAATCACTGACATGGCATAGTCCATGTATGATTTTTTCATCTCATCTTCGATATTTACCGAAATCTTGTTAGTCTGGCTGAGCATGTAAAGACCTTTTCGACTCCAGGCTCATGGCATTAGGCTCTGGTAATTCCGCGAGCCTGGCACCTGACGCCCGGTGTCCGTTGTTAGATATCCAGATTGGATACGTTCAAAGCATTTTTCTCTATGAAATCCCTGCGCGGCTCCACCTGATCCCCCATGAGAACAGTGAAAATCTCTTCAGCTTCAACAATATCTTCAATCTTTACCTGTAGAAGCAATCTGTTATCCTGATGCATTGTAGTTTCCCAGAGCTGCTCCGGATTCATTTCTCCAAGACCTTTATACCGCTGGATATATAGACCCTTTTTGGCGGTTTCAAGAAAATATCCGAGAAGCTCATCATAATTGTCGGTTTCGAGCAGCTCTTTCCCCTCTGTGCTGACCAAAGCCTTGCCATTTCCGAGCCCTCCTCTCATTTTCCGGTAATTTTCAAACAGAAGGGTGTACTCGTAAGAGGTAAGGACATCAAGAGCATGGCGGTCAAGACGTATGCGCAGATTACCAAGCTTCACCGTAGCCCTTTTTTCGTTGATCTCATATTCGAAGTCACTGCGAAGCGATTTTATTTTTTCCAGATGCGGTGCCAGATCGGTAAGCTCCTCAAACCCGTTGCGGGCATTAACTGCAATAAGCATCCGGAGCAGCTCCTCGTTGATCCCTTTGCGAACTACCTTGTCGAAAACCGAACGGAAGTCTGTAACCTGCTTTAACAGCGGAATAATCTGTTTTCCCCTGAGATTTCTCTCTCCATTATCAAGAGTGAGGGTCATGTTATCAGTCCCCTCCTCCAGAAGATAATTCTGAAGCGCTGTCTCGTTTTTCAGATATTGCTCCTTCTTACCTCTTTTTATCTTGTATAAAGGGGGCTGGGCAATGTAGAGGTGCCCACGCTGTACTAGTTCATTCATCTGGCGAAAGAAAAAGGTGAGAAGGAGGGTGAGAATGTGGGAGCCGTCAACATCAGCATCGGTCATTACTATAATCCGGTGATATCGAAGCTTGGCTATATCAAAATCGTCCTTGCCAATTCCGGTACCAAGTGCAGCAATCAGGGTGCGTATCTCCTGTGATGAAATCATCTTGTCAAAACGCGCTTTTTCAACGTTGAGTATCTTCCCCTTGAGAGGAAGAATTGCCTGGTACTTTCTATCCCTCCCCTGTTTGGCGCTGCCACCTGCAGAGTCCCCCTCAACAAGAAACAGCTCGCACAGAGCCGGATCCTTCTCCTGACAATCTGCAAGTTTTCCAGGAAGAGTTCCGATTTCCAGAGCCCCTTTTCGTCTGGTCAGATCGCGCGCTTTTCGCGCAGCTTCGCGAGCCCTGGCAGCTTCTATCGATTTTTCGAGAACCTTTTTTGCAACCTGTGGGTTTTCTTCGAGAAAAGTGGCGAGTTTTTCATTCATCATTGTTTCTACATAGCCCTTGACTTCAGAGTTTCCCAGTTTTGTCTTGGTCTGCCCTTCAAATTGAGGCTGCGGGATCTTTACGGAAATAACAGCAGTAAGCCCTTCCCTCAGATCATCACCAGATATGGCAACTTTCACATTTTTCAGCAGATTGTTTGCGGTTGCATAGCTGTTCATTGTACGGGTAAGCGCAGCCTTGAACCCGATAAGATGTGTGCCCCCCTCATGTGTGTTGATATTGTTGGCAAATGAAAATATTTTTTCATCGTAAGAGTCGTTATACTGCATCGCAATCTCTATTTCGACGCCACCTCTCTCCCCTTTAAAGAATATCGGTTTGGGATGAACCGGTATCCGATTTCTGTTCAGATATTCAACAAATGAGCAGATACCACCTTCGTAATAAAAATCGTGCTCCTTTTCAACCCGCTCATCCTTGATGGTTATCCGTACTCCTGCGTTCAGAAAAGCCATTTCTCGAAGACGTTGGGAAAGTGTGTCATATGAAAAATCGGTTGTTTCAAATATCTCGGCATCCGGGAAAAAGGTGATTTTTGTCCCTCGCTTCTTTGTTTCACCACATATTTTCAACGGTTCTTCCGGTACACCCCGACTGTAAGTCTGTCGGAAAATCTTTTCGTCACGCCTGATTTCCAGCTCTAGTTTTTCCGAAAGTGCATTTACTACTGAAACACCAACTCCGTGCAGCCCGCCTGATACCTTGTATGAGGTATTGTCAAATTTACCACCTGCATGAAGAACCGTAAGCACAACCTCTGCTGCTGATTTGCCTGTCGGGTGCATGTCCGTAGGTATGCCTCGACCATTGTCAACAACAGTAACTGAACCGTCCATGTTTATGGAGACCTTTACAAGATCACAGTACCCTGCAAGAGCCTCGTCAATCGAATTGTCAACAATTTCATAGACAAGATGATGCAGTCCCTGTACAGACGTCGAGCCTATATACATGGCTGGTCTTTTACGAACAGCTTCAAGTCCTTCGAGAACTTTTATCTGCTCTGCTCCGTAATCGTTTTGTTGCTCGTCAATCATTCATTTACCTCACTTAACAAGACCGCCAGACTCTATCTGGAAAACTGAGCATAAATCGCTTTCCGTTATTGGTACAGAAGCTGGATCAGTAGTAGTTATAAAAACCTGCATTTCGCGTTTCACAAGAAAATCCATTAGCTGTTTAACCCTGTATTTATCCAGTTCAGTTGTCATATCATCCAGCAAAAGGATGGGTGACACCTCTTTTTTCTTCTTGAGATGCTCTATTTCTGCCATTTTCATCGCCAGCACAAAACTTTTTTTTTGCCCCTGGGAACCGTGTTGAGAGATCGGTTTACGATTCAGAAAAAAACCTACATCATCTCTGTGTGGACCGTTTACTGTTGTTCCTCTATCCCGCTCTGTCCTGCTGTTTTCACCCAAAGCAGATTTCAATTTCCTGCTGATATCCGCAGAATCGGAAAACTCGGATAAAGAGTTTGGATAATAGCATATCTGCCCCTCTTCGTCACTAGCAGAGATTGTTCTGTAAAAGAGAGAAAAAAGGGCGCCAAGCTCCTCCAGATAATTATTTCTTGCGCAGATAAGTTTTGTTCCGGTTACAATCAACTGATCTGTCCATGCATCAAGCCCTGAATAATTCTGGCTGCGAAGCAGGTGATTTCGCTGTTTCAAAACCCTGAAATAATCATGATAAATTTTAAGATATCCGGGATTACTGCTGAAAATGGCTCTGTCAAGATATCGACGGCGCTGTTCAGGAGTTCCATCTACCATAGACAGCTCTTCCGGAGAAAAGGCAACTACTGAAACCATATTGCAGTAATCTATCAGACGCAATGGGGTTTTGCCGTCTATGGTCACATGCTTTTTATTTGGTTCTATCAGTGTACAGAGTTCATGTTGCAGTTTGCCTTCAGTAACCAGGCATTTGATAATTGCTGTTTCGTTATTCCAGTTGATCATATCAATCTGTTTTGCATGTCGAAATGATTTCACTGTTCCAATAAAAAATATTGCTTCCAGAAAGTTTGTTTTGCCCTGGCCATTAGCTCCGAAAAATATATTAAATCGGCAGCTGAAATTTATCTCAGCATGAATTATATTGCGAAACTTGTTAATGATTATTTGATTTATTACCATATTGAACAATATGAAAGGCCGCTCCTTATTTCAAGGAGTGGCCTTTTTAAGTTGGTAATGTTATAGGCTGCTACAGGCGCATCGGCATAATAACCGAGATAAATCCGTCTTTATTGGCAGGCTTGAGAATCGCCGGAGACATTTCATCTTTCAGTTGAAGGATAATTTCATCATCCGGTAGTACATTTAATACATCAATAAGGTATCGGGCATTAAATCGGGTTGTTATTTTCTCTCCTGTATAATTAACTTCTATCTCTTCTCTTGCTTCACCCAGTTCGGGATTACTCGATGATATTTCCATGGATCCATTTTCTATATCAAATTTGATCCCCTTGAATTTTTCATTAGATAAAATAGACATTCTTTTAAGAGAGTGAATAAACTTGTCTCTGTTAATAGTAATCATTCTGTCATTACCAATCGGCACAACTCTTTTGTAATCCGGAAATTCTCCATCAACAAGTCTCATTATGACTGTTGTATTACCTTGTATAATAGCAGCGCTGTTATCAATAAAACCCAGCAGAATATCTCCCTGCTCTTCATCACACAATTTTTTCAGCTCAATGATCCCCTTTTTAGGAAATATGACCCCTTTGTCAAGAAGTTCTATGGCAGTAGAGTCTTCAATTTTTTGATCTGCCACACATAGCCGATGGCCGTCTGTAGCAACAAGTCTTAATACGGTTGCATCTTCATCTCTTGTTATTTTGAAATAAACCCCGTTGAGGTTGTATTTAGTTTCGTCATGGCATATTGCATATGATGTCAGCTCAATCATTAATCCAAGTTTTTCGGAACTCAGGTTAAACAGTATATTTTCTGTTACTTTTGGAAAAAACGGAAATTCATCAGGTGAAAGCCCTACTATATTAAATTTGGCTTTTCCACAACTTATGTCAACCCAGTTGTTGTCTCTAGTTGAAAAAAGTATCGTTTCATCAGGAAATTCTCTAATTATTTCATAAAGTTTCTTCGCAGATATTGTTATTCTGCCGTTTTCTGTAACTTTTGCAGGGTAACTGCTTTTCATTCCAACTTCCAGATCAGTAGCTATAAAAGTAAGTTTGTCATCATATGCTTCAATAAGAACATTTGAAAGTATCGGCATCGTATTTCTTTTTTCAACTATCCCCTGGATTTTTTGCAGAGCCTTTGCAAACAGATCTTTTTCAATGGTAAATTTCATGACTCTCTCCTGATGTATTACTACAAGTATTTATAATCCTAGTAGTAGTAGTAATAGTGCCTGTTGATAAGTATAAAAATAATTCAAATAGCTGAAATGCAAAGAAAATTCAGACTGATAACTCTGTGGCTCATACTGTTGATAATTACTTCATATTAACAACTTATCTTTTTTCCCACAAAATTCATTTTTTATAAACACTCTTTTCCACCCTATACCAACAGCTTTTTCTTGATAGCTTCATAGTTATTTGACATTTCAGAGTTATTTTCGATAAGCCCGCCTATTTTTTTTACCGCATATATTACTGTGGAATGGTCTTTTCCACCAAATTTATCTCCAATTTCAGGGTAAGACGCCTTTGTAAACTCCCTGCATATGAAAATTGCCAATTGCCTCGGAATAACAAAAGTTTTCAGGCGTTTTTCCGATTTAAGATCAGCAATCTTGATTTTAAAATGATCAGACACAGTTTTCTGAATAAGTTCGATACTGATATCTTTGCTTTTATCAACAATCAGGTCTTTAAGTATATCTTTGGCCATTACTAGGTTGATCTTGTTTTTTGTAAGACTTGCGTAAGCTCCAATTCTGATCAGCATACCTTCCAGTTCCCTGATGTTACTAGCGCTGCTGGATCCGATTAGAAGTGCGACATCATCCGGAAGTTCGATTTTATTCAGTTCCGCCTTTTTCTTAAGAATGGCTACTTTTGTCTCTACATCCGGTGGCTGAATGTCAGCAATAAGACCCCATTCAAATCTTGATCTGAGCCTCTCTTCCAGCCCAGGAATATCTTTAGGAAACTTGTCAGAAGTAAGAACAATCTGTTTATGGGATTCATAAAGTGCATTAAAAGTGTGAAAAAATTCTGCTTCTGTACCCTCACGTCCAGCCATGAATTGAATATCATCTATAAGTAAAAGGTCAGCTTTCCTGAACTTTGAACGAAATTCTTCCATTTTCTTGTGTCGGATGCAGTTGATCATCTCGTTCATAAAAGTTTCTGATGTATAATAGCAGATCTTTGCATCAGGATTCTGATTCAATATTCTGTTTGCTATAGCAACCATTAGATGAGTTTTGCCAAGACCTGTTCCTCCGTATATGAACAAAGGATTGTATTTATCTGCTGGAGCATCTGCAACAGCTTGTGAAGCGGCATAAGCAAATTCGTTGCTTGAACCGCATACAAAATTGTCAAATGTATATTTAGAGGTGATTCCGTTCGTAAAGGGACGGGTTTTTGTTTTTAATCCAGGAGTATAATCCGGACACAGATCTTCTTCTGTAGCAGCGCATGAATTCTCACCTTGAGAATCTGCTATGTAAAAGTCGATATCAAACGTATCATTGGTAATTCCATTTATAACATCGCTGATAATAGCAATATATCTGTCGTTTATCTCATTTTTATGAAATTCACTGGGCACTTCAAGAATGAAGGAAGAACCAGTAGAATCGACAAATTTTATCGGCTTTATCCATGTTCTGAATGATTGTGGAGAAAGAAGTTGCTCAATTTTATGTTGTGCATCTTTCCAGATCTGTTTCATTTGACGGGGCACCGTTTGAAGAAATGTAATAGTATTTCTGAATACTATTTGCCATAGCAGGTTATGCACATGATTATCAACAGTTGTTGATAACTTAAAGTGCGTCAAATCATTTGTTAAATCAATGAAATATGGCTCATAAGCTCAATAAGCAGGGGTTTAGAGACTAGCAGACGATGTTTATATTTGCAAGGGCATTTTTAGACGCTGAAACAATAAAAACATTGACAAGGGGGTGCATTTATGAGTAAAAATACTACTTCGTTTATTAAAAGGTATCTTTTAAAATAGAGGATGGATCATATGAAAAGAACTTTTCAACCAAGCAATGTTTCTCGCAAGCGTACACACGGATTTCTCGTTAGGATGTCTACAAAAAATGGACGCCTGGTTATAAAGCGTCGCCGTGCAAAAGGGAGAAAGCGTTTATCTGTTTCCATTGCTGCAAAATAACAGACAGTCGGCATCAGAATGCCCACCTATGACAAGAGCGGTCGGCTCAGACGCCGTGCAGAATTTATATCTCTTTCACTATCTGCCAGCAAGTATTATACGCCACATTTCCTGATTCTCCGGGCAAATTTAGATAATTCTGTTCCGCGTATTGGAATAACCGTCAAAAAAAAAATTGGTAATGCTGTTTGCAGAAATCGCATTAAACGATTGATACGTGAATTTTTCAGGAACAACAAAGAGCTTTTTTCTTCTGCGGATTATAATGTCGTTGCCCGTACAGGTGCCGGACTGCTCACATATGCAACCGTATGTCAGGAATTAGCCAATGCACTTACCGGAAATGCCAGGCAGAATCGCAACTAGAATAATTGTTTTCTTTATACTTTTTTATCAAAGATTTATCTCCCCCTTCACCAGGGCTTCCTGTAGATTTTACCCCTCCTGTTCAGAATATTCACGTCAGACATTTATTAATAACGGCTTTTTTATCGGTCTAATTAAAACAATAATCAGACTGTCAAAATGTCACCCCTTTCACCCGGGCGGTTATGATCCGGTTCGCTGACTAATCTGGAGTTAACATGGAAAAAAGGGTTCTGATCGCAATTTTTCTCTCGATAGCTGTAATGTATGGTTATTCCACTCTCTTCCCTCAATCGCAAACGCAGAATGTTCAACCACCAGCCCCTTCGTCGCCTGCTTCTCCACAACAGGCACCATCATCTCTTCAGGCACCACTTATTCCAGCTCCCCCTACGTCTTTACCAGAATCAAGGCAGCTCCATGTGAAAGATATAACCATTGAGACTGATGTTTACAGCGCTGTTATCAATTCAGAGGGGGGGGCTCTGAAAAAACTGGTTTTGAAGCAGTTCAAGGATATCCTCGGCAATAATGGAAAAGAGATTGTACTACTTAATCTGGAAAGTTCTCCTCGATTTACCATTTCCACCACTTATCCTGGTTTTACACAAAACGGAGCAGCTTTTTATACGTCGAGCAGTGATCATTTGATTGTTAAAGGAGCTGATAAAAAAGCTCTCGAGCTTTCTTTGATTTCAGCTAATGGTCTGCGCTTTAAAAAAGTCTATACATTCACAGGTTCCGGTTATGACATTTCGCTCGATCATTCAATATCCAATCCTTCATTATCAAAGCAAGAGGGGGAGATTGCTCTCTTGCTTCGCAACCGCTCAGTAAAACCTAAGGATGACGAGGGGAGATATGAAGTATTCGGCCCTGTAACGCATTCTGATACAGGTACCATATTTGATGATATATCAGATTTGGGAAAGGCTGAGAAAAGCTACTCAAAGGGGCTTAAATGGAGCGGTTTTGGTGACAAGTATTTCCTTAATGCCGTTATCTTGAAAAACAACTCTTTCACAACGCTCTCTTTAAAGGATTCTGCCGGCTCTCTTGAGCAGCGCTTCTCCTCCGGTAAACTTGTCTTAGAGCCGGGCCAGGTTTATTCATCATCATGCAGCCTTTATATTGGCCCAAAAGATATCGATATGCTCAAGTCTCAAGGTCATAATCTTGAGGAGGCTATTGATCTGGGATGGTTCTCCATAATTGCCAAGCCGCTCCTGCACTCGCTCAAGCTGTTTTACAGTTATCTTCACAACTATGGTCTTGCAATTATTGTCATAACCATAATCCTGAAAATTATCTTTTTCCCACTGACCAATAAAAGTTACAAATCAATGAAGGAGATGCAGAAGCTCCAGCCAAAGATGCAGGAGCTTAAGGATAAGTTCAAGGATGATCGTGATGGCCTTAACAGGTCAGTGATGGAGCTCTATAAGACTCACAAGGTTAACCCTTTGGGAGGCTGCCTCCCTATGGTCGTTCAGATACCGGTGTTTTTTGGTCTTTACAAGGCGCTTATGTTCTCAATTGAACTTCGACACGCACCGTTTTACTTCTGGATTCAGGATCTTTCTGCCAAGGATCCGTACTATATAACGCCTGTAATCATGGGGGCGACCATGTTTATTCAGCAGAAGATGACCCCTACAAATATGGATCCTCTTCAGGCGAAGATGATGCTTGCCTTGCCGGTCGTATTTACTTTCATGTTTCTCAATTTCCCATCCGGTCTTGTATTATACTGGCTTGTGAACAATATTCTCACTATCGCACAGCAGGCCTATATTAACAGAACCTTTAAGGACGCTTGATCGAGCAATGTACGTATCAGATACCATAGCCGCCATAGCGACTGCTTTGGGAGAGGGTGGAATCGGAATTGTACGCATAAGCGGCTCTGATTCTCCTGATATCATGAGCAGGATATTTCACCCCAGAAAAAACGGTGGCTTTATAAGCCACCGTTTTTATTACGGGGTGATTATTGATCCCTCTACTAATATTTTGCTTGATGAGGTCATGGCCGTTGTCATGCGTAAGCCCAACTCCTTTACCCGTGAGGATGTTGTAGAGATACACTGCCACGGCGGCACCCTGATTGTCAGGCGGATACTTGAGCTCGTTCTTTTTTCAGGTGCCAGATTAGCTCAGCCAGGCGAATTTACCAGACGTGCATTTTTAAATGGCAGGATTGATCTGTTACAGGCTGAAGCTGTCATTGATATCATAAGAGCCAAGACAGATGCGGCAGCAAGGCTTGCACAGCATCAGCGCGATGGGCTACTCTCCGCAAAACTGTTTTCAATTCGTGATCTGTTAAGAGAGGCCCTTGCTTTAGTTGAGGCGTACATCGACTTTCCTGATGAGGAGCTTGGATCTGAGAGTATAGCCCTGTTGTCGGACAAGGTGAATGATGCTCGTTCTCTTGTTTCCAGGCTTATCCAGGGTTATTCAGAGGGGAGAGCTCTTCATGACGGCGTATCTGTTGTAATTGCCGGCAAGCCCAACGCCGGTAAATCGAGCATTCTTAATTTGCTCCTTGAGGAGAATAGAGCTATAGTCTCTTCCACCCCTGGTACAACACGTGATCTGATTGAGGAGATGATTAATATACATGGGCTCCCGATAAGACTGCTTGATACGGCCGGTTTATGTGATAGCCGTGATCCTGTCGAAATGCAGGGGGTTAATCTTGCGCTTGATCGCATCTCTAAGGCAGACCTTGTTATTTATCTTCTTGATCGCTCACGACCATTTGATCACGATGACTTACTCACAGCTGAGGCAGTTGCAAGCACCAGATTTATGCTTGTAGTCAACAAGATTGATTTACCGGATCGTCTTGTCCTCCCCGACGATCTGTTAATACTTCCTCGTATTGAAATATCTACAGTAACTGGCGAGGGAGTCGAGGCACTCAAGTCAGAGATTACAGCTTCTTTTCTCCATGGTGTAGCTACTGACAGTCGTGATTTTGTAGCTCTGTCGAGGGCAAGGCAAGTAGACTCTCTTTCCAGGGCAGATCGAAATATTGTCAGCTTTCTCAACGGACTTGATGGCGCTCTGTTTAACGATTTTCTTGCGCTTGAGCTAAGGGATGCGTTGTCCGCCATCGGAGAGGTTACAGGAGAGACTACACCGGATGACATTCTTGATCTTGTATTCAATCAATTCTGTATAGGAAAATAGGCTGTTCCACGTGGAACAATCTTTTAACTAGCCGAAAACACAGGGTAATTTCGTGGTATACAGTATTTATAGCCGGTGGTTTGTGAAACTGGAGATCTGGGTTTAGCGGATGATAGCATACGATAAAAGCTATGAAGTTGTAGTAGTTGGAGGAGGGCATGCAGGATGTGAGGCAGCGCTTGCCGCTGCTCGCATGGGTTGCAAGACACTGCTGCTTTCGATTAATCTTGATGCAATTGCATTGATGTCCTGCAATCCTGCGATAGGAGGGCAGGCAAAAGGGCATATTGTTCGAGAGATAGATGCTCTTGGCGGTGAGATGGGTAAAAATATTGATGCTACCGGGATCCAGTTCCGTACGCTTAATACAAGTAAGGGCCCGGCCGTCAGAGCGTCAAGAGCCCAGGCAGACAAGCAGCAGTACCGACTGCGGATGAAGCGGGTGCTTGAAAACCAGATCAATCTGGATTTAAAGCAGGGAGAGGTTACCGGACTTTGTCTGGAAGGGGCGACGGTCACTGGGGTAGAGACCAGAGCCGGGATAAGATTTTCAGCCAAGACAGTAGTTCTTACGACAGGAACTTTCATGAAGGGGCTTATTCACATCGGCCTCACAAATTATCCTGGTGGAAGGGCAGGTGATTTGCCATCAATCGGGCTCTCAGATCAGTTGAGGGAGCTGGGTTTCAGTGTAGGGAGGCTCAAGACGGGAACACCGGCAAGACTTGACGGGCGAACAATTGACTTCTCCCGGCTGGAGCCCCAATATGGAGATGTCCCTCCGCAGCCATTCTCTTTTTCAACAACCAGCATAACAAGACAGCAGACTCCTTGCTATATAGCTTATACAAATCCGCGAAGTCACGAGATCATTCGCTCAGGGCTTGACCGCTCGCCACTATATGCCGGAATAATTGAGGGGATAGGCCCTCGTTACTGTCCGTCAATAGAGGACAAGGTTGTAAAGTTTCCGGAAAAAGAGCGGCATCAGACATTTCTTGAGCCTGAAGGGGCAGATACGATCGAATACTATCCGTCAGGACTGTCAACTTCTTTGCCGATTGATATCCAGTGGGCATTTTACAGGAGCATCGAAGGGCTGGAAAATGTTGAAATAATGCGTCCGGCTTATGCAATTGAATACGACTATGTTGATCCTGTAGAGCTTCATAGTACACTTGAGACAAAGCGGATTGAAGGTCTCTATCATGCCGGCCAGATTAACGGTACCTCCGGATATGAAGAAGCCGCCGGGCAGGGGCTGGTGGCAGGAATAAATGCAGCACTCACTGTAAAAGGTGGGGGCGAATTTGTATTGAGCCGTAGTGAAGCGTATATAGGAGTGATGATAGATGATCTTGTTACACTTGGAACAAAAGAGCCATACAGGATGTTTACATCGCGTGCTGAGTACAGGTTGCTTCTGCGCGAAGATAATGCAGATATAAGGTTAATGGAAAGAGGCTACATGCTTGGACTGGTCTCTGAAGATGCTTATACACGATTCAGGGAAAAAACCGGGTTGATTGAAGAAGAGCTTGGAATGCTAAAAGCGCAGAAGCTTCTTCTCTCTGAGGCAGATCCGCTTTTCATGGCTGAATTCAACCTGCAGGAGATTCAGAATTCAATAACCTATGAGCAGTTGCTGAAGCGACCCGAATTCAGCTATCGGGAGCTGGCACGGCTTGACAGCAGGTATGCGCTGGTCAATTCAGATGTACGGGATCAGGTGGAGATCCAGGTCAAGTATAAAGGTTATATTGACAGGCAGTACCAACAGGTTCAGAAAATGGTGAAAATGGAATCTGCGAGAATTCCAAAAACAGTTAACTACAATAATGTGCCAGGGCTTACCGCAGAGGTAAGAGAAAAGCTGAGTCGGTTTCGTCCTGATACTTTAGGGCAGGCTTCGCGTATACCGGGAGTGACACCGGCAGCTGTTGCTGTACTCTCAATATACCTGAGGACGGACCCATAATGAAGGGTCGAGCCCTTGACCTTCTGGCCGGGAGCCTTCTCCAGCTGGGATTTGATATTGATCAGGCTTGTCTGAACAAATTTCAGCTGTTTGCCGAAGAGCTTAGTAAGTGGAACAGAAAAATCAACCTTACTTCAATAAAACAACCGGAAGAGATTGTTATAAAGCACTTCATAGATTCCCTTACAGTTGCCGGAGTCGCAGGCAAAAGCGGGCGACTGCTTGATATAGGTTCCGGCGCTGGTTTTCCATGTATTCCGTTAAAAATAGTCTCTCCAGATCTTAAGATTGTATCAATAGACAGCGTAGAAAAAAAAATAGTATTTCAAAGAGCTGTAGCGAGACTATTGCAGCTGAAAGAGTTTACTGCCATACATACAAGAGTTGAGTCAATTTCGGGTGAAAGCTCTGGTGGATTTGACAAAATTGTCTCAAGAGCTTTTGCAGATCTTGCAACATATACCAGAATTGCTCTGCCTCTTCTTGCGCCAGACGGGATCATTATAGCAATGAAGGGTGGGGGTGGAATAAAAGAAGCCAAGGAGTCAGGCGAAGCATTGAAAATACTGGGGGCAAGAATTGAAAGGATAGATGAATTCTGTCTGCCTGTAAGCGGAGACAAAAGAGTCATTATTACATTGAAGAAAGAAGAGAAATAAATGAGCGACACCTTATCCTTACAGAAACGAGCAAAAACCCTCCTGGCCATGCCAGGAAAAAAGTTGAGGCTTCTGGTTGCCTGTCGCTGCAAAAATCGATTCTGGCAGCAATATGGAAGTCGTTATCTGCTCAAAATGCAGGCAAAAATAACAACTAGTATCAGAAGTAGAACATGATAAAATCAAGTTAAGATAATAAAAAAGGAGATAGCAATGAACCTGAAAAAATCCATGGCAATAACGATATTAATATCCATGCTGTTATCGGGGTGCGCGAGTTACAAGAGCCAGTATGTCTCCTTTCGGCCTCCTGAGGCCTATCCTAACAAGCAGGAAGTCGTAGGTGTTGTAATAGGAGGCGAAGCATATTCAGATAGTGGAAGCGCCCTGGAAGCGTTCGGATTTGATATACGGGAAACCGGGCTTTTACCTGTGCAATTGGTAATGAGCAATCAGAACGGGAATACATTGCAGATCGTTACTGCTCAGACGTTTCTTATTGATGATCAAGGGAGATATTGGCAGGTTGTACCTAATCATGCGGTAATTGACAGGGTTGAAAAATCTACAGAACTGGCTGCATTTGGAAAAGGGGCAGGCAAGGGCGCTTTGATAGGAGCTGCAGGCGGGGCGATACTCGGGGCTGCAATCGGCATCGCTTCTGGTAAAAATGTCGGCAATGTGATGGGAAAGGGCGCTGCTTTGGGGGCTGCTGGAGGAACCTTTATCGGGACAGGAAGGGAAGCCTCTTCCACTGATCGCAGAACTACCATTATTAATGATATTCGTGAAAAAGGGCTTGAAGGCAAATCAATACCGAGAGAATACCTTGCCAACGGCTTTCTATTCTTTCCTGGTGAGGCGAAGTCTGCAAAATCGTTGCGACTTCAGTTCAAGGAAGTTGAAACCGGAAAAGTAAATGTTACGACGATAAATTTCTAGGCTGTTCTTGTAATAATTAGAGTGGTCGATTGCACAGGATTATTTATGGCAGATCAAAAAGCCGTACTGCTGCTACAGATGGGAGGGCCTGACTCGCTTGATGCCGTCAAGCCCTTTTTAATAAATCTTTTTTCCGACAGAGAGATAATAAAAATAGGTCCTGCATGGTTTCAGCCGGTTATCGCAAGAATTATTGCGAGCCGCAGAGCTGCGCATGTTGAGCATAATTACAGTCTGATCGGTGGGAAATCACCGCTTCGGGAGCTAACAGAGGCACAGGCAACATCCCTTGAAAAAATTCTTGGCTCCGGATACCGCTGTTTCGTAGCCATGCGCTATTGGCGGCCATCTACACTTGAAGCGCTTGCTGCTATAAAAAAAGCAGGGATCAGCGACATTACCGCAATAACTCTATATCCACACTATTCACGAGCAACAACTGGTTCAAGTGTAAAAGAGTTGAAGCGACTATTAAGCGAGTCCGGCGTAAATTTCAATGTCCACTTTGTAGAAACCTACCATGATAATCCACTGTACATAGAAGCTCTGGTGGAAAGAATAAATGAAGGCCTTTCCCAGTTTCACCCGCTTGCTGATGTAGAGCTGCTATTTTCTGCGCACTCACTGCCTCAGTCATTCATTGATGAAGGCGACCCCTATCTTGCCCAGATCAAGGAGAGTGTCAGACTTGTAATGCTGCGGTTTGGCCTTCAGCATCATTTGTCCTTCCAATCAAAAGCAGGGCCTGTCAAATGGCTGGAGCCGTCCACAGATCTGATGCTGCAAAAGCTGGCAGCTAGTGGTAGCAAAAACCTGCTGGTAGTGCCCCTTTCTTTTGTTTCCGATCATATTGAGACGCTGCATGAAATAGATATTGAGTACTCTAAAAAAGCATGGGAACTCGGTATAGCCAGGTTTGAGAGAGTCCCCTCGTTAAACTGCTCGCCGAAATTCATTGAATGCCTGGCCTCTCTGGTTGCAGGTGAAAACTAATCCCTTGGCACCGCAATCATCCTTTCCAGTGCCAGCCTGGCGCGAACGCGAACAGTCTCCTCAACAGTAACAACTGGCTCCAATCTCTGCAGGGAGATGAGGACGTCATCTAATGAAGTAAGCTTCATGTTGGGGCAGAACAGTGCTGGAGAGGCAAGAATAAACTCCTTGTCAGGGCTTTCATTTCTGAGCCTATAAAGTATGCCTGCTTCAGTACCGATGATAAAGCGTCTGGCTGAACTGTTCCTGCAATAATCATACATACCTGAAGTTGAACAAACATGGTCTGCCTCGTCAACAACCTGAGGGGTGCACTCCGGATGACAGATAAAAACTGCATCAGGATGCTTCTCCTTGAGGGTTACAACTGTTTCAAGCGTGAGTCTTTCATGGGTTGGGCAATATCCGTCCCAAAGATGTATTTTCTTGTCACTGAAACGGGATATATACATACCAAGATTACGATCAGGGGTGAAAATCAGTTCCCTCTCCGGCAATGAATTCACGACTTTCAGGGCATTAGCCGAAGTACAGCAGATATCGCTGCCTGCTTTAACCTCAGCCGAGGAATTTACATATGTGACTACCGGGGCACCAGGATACTTAGCCTTGAATAGCTCAAGCTGCTCGGCAGTTATCATGTCGGCCATCGGGCAACCGGCATCAATGCGGGGCAAAAGTACTGTCTTGTCCGGAGAGAGAATTGCAGCTGATTCAGCCATGAAATGAACGCCACAAAAAACAATGATATCCGCAGATGTTTTTGCAGCCTCAAGAGAAAGTCCAAGTGAATCACCAGTAATATCCGCAATCTCCTGAACTTCATCGCGCATGTAATTATGCGCAAGTAAAATTGCATTGCGCTTTTTCAATAAAGCCCTTATTTCCTGTTTAATTCCCGGTTGCATGATTCTCCTTTACCTTAACTTAAAGGGTGTGCCAGGATACTAGCCAATGTCCGGCTTTGTGTCAAATGCTTTGAAGTTGACTGGAGGCCGCAAAACAACTATGATTTCTGCACGGTGTAGCAGGCAGCTTTCTGACAACACACTGGCAAGGGGGTTTATATGTTCGGAATCGGCATGCCGGAAATGATAGTTATTCTGGTTATTGCACTTATTGTTATAGGGCCTCAGAAACTGCCGGAGCTTGCCCGTTCGCTTGGCAAGGGGCTGGCTGAATTCAAGCGTGCAACAGATGATTTCAGGCAAGGGGTGGAAGAAGAGGCAAAAGCAAACGATAATAAAGGGGATAGTGATCGACAGGCAGCCTCACTCAAAGAGGCGGATCATGGAACAGTGAAAGAGCAGGGTAATAGTGATGGAAAGCAGAAGGAGAGCGGTAAAGTCAAAGCGTAGTTGCTAATTCAGGTTTTGTAGCGACGTTGCCAACAGCCTTTTAAAAGTTAAAAGGCTGTTTTTTATCTATTTTAATTTGCCCAACAAATCTTTTGCCATTGGAGCCTCATCAGATTTGGGAAACTTTTCGAGCAGCTCTTTCAAAAGAAACCTGGCGCTTTTCAAGTCACTCATCTCGTTAAAAGACATTGCCTGTTTCAGCATTGCGGCCGATACCTTCTCCTTGCCGGGAAACTCCGTAATTACACGTTGATATTCAAGAGCAGCCTGCTCATAGTTTTTTTCCATATACCAGGTTTCACCTATCCAGTATCTGGCATTAGACGCAAGCTTGTGAGATGGAAACTGATCGGAGAATTTCGTAAATAACTCTCTGGCCTGTTTTGTATCACCGGTTTTCAGCAGATCATGAGCCTGTTTATACAAGTTTTCCGGAGTTGGTGGAGTTTCAATCGACTTGCTAATGGCAACAATTTTGGCATTGGCATCATTAAGCCCGAGCTCAAGGGTTTTAAGTCGATCCTGCATTGACTGAACAGCTTTCGAAGTGTCTTCTTTCAGAAGGGTTATATCATCAAAAGGTTTTTTGGCGGCAATACCGATATCTTCAACCTTGCCGGTCATAACATGCACGTCGAGCCTCATGACATCAAGATTTGCCTGCATGTCAGCAGTCCCCTTGCGAAGAGTTTCCAGATTTTTAATAGCTTCACGTGAGCTTTTTTCTACGCTCTCCTTGGCTTCATCCTTTACAGCCTTGATGCTTTTTTCAGCAGAGATCAAACGGGATTTAAGCTCATCAATATCCTGTCTCGCTGCGACCAAATCACCCTTGGTAGCACAACCAGCCAATGAAAAGAGCAGTAATGTTACAAGTAAATACAGGTAATTCATCAAAAACCCCTTCAAATGATCTGGAACAAAAAGGAGCCTGCGCGGCTCCTTTTTACCCGTAACTGATAGAAATATTATTTTACTATCGCAAACTCGACTCGTCTGTTCATTGCCCATGCTTCTTCGGTGTGACCATTATCAAGTGGACGCTCCTCACCATAGCTGATTATTGAAAGCTGCTCGGCAGGAACACCAAGAGTAAGAAGATAATTCAAAGCGGACTTCGCGCGATTTTCACCAAGTGCCAGATTGTACTCATCAGTGCCGCGCTCGTCGCAGTGGCCTTCAAGCTTGATCTTGCCGCGATATTTTTTAAGGATGAAATCAGCATTACTGTAGAGTTTGTCGCGAGATGGCTGGGTAAGCAGATAGGAATCAAAATCAAAATGAATCCTCTGCAAAGAGGTCTTTGCTGCCTCGGTTGCTGCGAAAACTGCAGCCTCCTTTACCTGTACCTGTTGAGCTGCCAGCTGTTCAAGGGCTACCTTTTGAGCGACAGCCTGCTCCTGAGCAGCCTTCTGGGAGGCGAGCTCCTGGGCAGCTTTTTGTGAAGCAGCCTGCTCCTGGGCGGCTTTTTGAGAAGCTGCTAGATCCTGAGCAGCTTTTTGAGCAGCTGCCTGCTGCTGCTGTGCAGGAGTAAGTCTTGAAGAAGCAGTTTCACCGGACGCAGCGCTGTCTCCGGCTATCCCTTCATCCGGCCTGACCTGGGTTTTAGTGCAGCCGCATATCAGTAAAAAACCAAAAGAAAATATCAATAAGATTAGTGCTAAATTCTTGCGCATCGAGAGCTCCTTTCAGCAAATCTGATAGTAAAACAGCGTATGAAAGTCATTATACATAACTTGAACTCTTTTACAACAAGTGATGAAAGAGAAAATGATTATTTAAAAAAAGAGCGGTACAGGAGAAAAAAATCACCAGCGCAGAGCCCAGGTTGGATGGGAAAGTGAGCTGCTGCTCTGGCGTGAAACTTTTGTCTGGGCAGAACCGTCAGACCTCATGACGTAGATTGCTTCCTTATGACTCCGCTTGCTGCTGAATATGATGAATCTGGCGTCGGGAGACCATCTAGGACGCTCATTACTCCCTTCAAAGGTCAATTGCCTGTCATCAGATCCGTCTGGATTTACAGAATAAATATGAAAGGAGTTCCCATGCTGGCGGCAATAGGCGATTCTGTCCCCTTTTGGTGACCAGCGAGGGTTAACGTTGTATCCTCCGGCGGTAGTAACTCGTCTTGGCTCAGTTCCGTCAAAATGGCTGATGAATATCTGGGGTGTGCCAAAGCGGTCAGAGACAAAGGCGATAAAACGTCCATCAGGTGACCAAGACGGCGATATGTCGATGGCCGCATGATTGGTAATCCGAAGAAGCTGCTTCCCCTCCTTGGTTATCAGGTAAAGCTCAGAGTTGCCGTCCTTGCTCATTGCCAGAGCAATCCTGTTCCCCTCCGGAGAAAAGGCACCGGTTATGTTAATGCCGGGAGCCGAGGAGATCTTGACTTCACTCCCGGTGAAAAGTTCGCGACGATAAAGATCAGGGTTTCCCTGTTTATAGGAGGTGTAGATAATTTCCCTGCTTGAAGGGGAGAAATCCGGATTCAGATTGATTGAACCATTGCTGGTAACAGTCTGAAGATTATATCCATCCCAATCCATCAGATATATCTCCTTGTTGCCAGTAGCTGTGGAGACAAAAGCGATTTTGGAATTGAAAGGGGTTCGCTCCCCTGTCAGGGAATAGAGCATATCATCAACAAAAGTATGAGCAGTGCGCCTCAAATCCTGAGTCAGAGCAGTGTATCTCTTTGCAAGAATTTCTCTGACAACGGGCATCTCATAGAGGCGGTACTCAAAAGTAACAGAATCGGCAGAGATCGAGTATCCGGTTCGCAGCACAAGGTCAGCACCGCCGGTTTTAGAGTTGAGAGGATCGGTTTTATTGCCCAGTTTTGGAGATTTAAGCTCGGTGGCAGCGGTATCAACAATAGTAAATAATCCGGTCATAGAAAGATCAAATCGGAGTAATTCGAGAATCTCGGAAGCAATCTGATCGTTAACCTGCCCTGAAAGTGGCATCGGCGGGATGATGGCAAGAGCAAGCTGGCGATTTCCGGGCGCTGTAACGCGCAAGAAATCGTTCTGCGAGAAAATAATTACTGGAAAAAAAAGCTGGAAAAAAGCGCTGAATAGCAGGGTCAAGCAGAGATTTTTCACTTACCGAGAACCTCCTGCGGGCTGAAGAGGTAAAGCTTATCGAAATCCTTGCCATTTGGTGGAGGAGGAAAGTCGGACTTTGCCTTTTCAATAGCGCGCATTATCGAATCGTTAAAAAGTTTGTCTTTTGAAGGTGTAATCATAGCCGAGCGGATCAATTTGCCCTGGCGGTCAATATAAATATGTACAGAGGATTCAGGATTTCTTGTTCTATAGACTATTGTGGTTGCAAAAGAGTCCTTGAGCCGGGACTGAATATATGAAGCATAGTCACTGCCGGAAATGCTGCCGGATCCGGAACTGTTGACAGAGTTTAAAGAGGGGGTGACCTTTTTCTTTAACGATTCAATTGCTGCTGACTTATGTCTTGATTCGGAAGAGTGTTCAAGCTTTGCAAGTCGCTCGGCAAAATCCCTGGCCTCCTGCCTGGCAGTTTTCTCGGAGAGTGCAGCATCAGCCTGAGGTTGAGATGGCTTGGCAACAATTTTGTCAGGTATGACGACAGCCGGTTTTTGTGCTGGTTTTGGTGAAGGTGGCGCAGTCAGTTCTTTTCTGGAAGTGGGGGCTGAAGCTGCCGCGTCTGGTGAAGGATCTGGAGCAGGCAAAGTTACCAGATCAACGTAATAAGGGGTCGCCTCGTGCAAAGTTGAGCGGAACAGAGGCGCATTCATGAGCAGAAAAAAAAGGAGGATGTGAAGGGAAAGAGAGGCGGAAAACATCCAGCCAGGGCTTTGTTCATTAAGAGGCACTCTGCGGATCATTTTGACCCTGCTGGCTCCGTGAGCATCCCGAGGCGTTCGATACCGGCACCCTTGATCTCTGCCATTGCCTTGATAACTTCACCGTAAGGGACATCACGGTCTGCCTTGAGAAAAACCTCTTTTTTGCTTTTGCCGGCGAAAAGCGCGTCCAGCTTTGATTTAAGCTGACCGGCAGGAACTTCTGCGTTGTAGAGGAAAGCCCTGCCGCTCTTGTCAATGGTAACTATAACCGGCTCGTCCACAACGCTCATGACCTTTGCTTCGGTCTTGGGGAGATTCACCTGCATCCCCTGCTGCATCATCGGCGCAGTAATCATGAAGATTACGAGTAATACAAGCATAACGTCAACAAAAGGGGTAACGTTGATTTGTGACATTAGGTTGCGATCACTGTTACGGTGGCCTGAATCCATCCGGTCAACTCTCCACTATTTTTTTGAAAACGAGCGCTGAACAATATTCAGAAACTCTGTTGAAAAATTATCCATTTCAGCTATGAGCACCCTGATTTTATTCTGAAAATGATTATACCCCATGACAGCAGGGATAGCCGCTACCAGGCCGATTGCGGTTGCGACCAGGGCTTCGGCTATACCGGGGGCAACAACAGCAAGAGAGGCTGAACCGGTCTCACCGATCCCCTTGAATGAAGTCATAATCCCCCAGACTGTGCCAAAGAGCCCGATAAAGGGGGCAGTAGAGCCGGTTGTTGCCAGAAAAGTCAGGTATTTTTCCAGACGGGTTATTTCAGAGGTGGTTGCTCTGCGAAGGGCTCGGGCAATATTGTCAACACCACCAAGTTCAGTGGTGATAATGCCGGGGTCAAGCTTCTCCTCCCCTTTTTCAGTCAGCTTTTTCAGCTCGCTATACCCTTCTGAAAAGAGAACCGAAAGCGGAGAGTTAGCAAACCGGTCAATCTGGGCGTTCACCGCATCAAATCGCTTGGTCTGCCAGAAATGGGCGAGAAAGCGCTCGGAATCCTTGTTGGCTCTGTGTACCTGGAGGAGCTTGTAGAAAATAATAGCCCAGGAAACCACAGAGAAGTAGATTAAAACAAGAAGAACAAGTTTGACGATTATGCCTGTTCCAGCAATAAGAGACAAGATAACACCTCCACAATATCAGCCTGACCACCTTTTTTTAATATTCCTATGATGCGGGCAAGTCAACAAATTAATAGCACGCCGGTCTTCTGTCGTTAAAGCATGGAATCTGTCTGCGCCAGTCGGCCATTGTTGCAAAATCGAGTGTAGCAATAAGGGTCTGAGCTTCGTAACCTGCTTCAGCAAGGAGCTCACCCTTTGGGTCAATGATCAGGCTCATCCCGAAAAAATCGAGCTTGCCGGAGATGCCGCAGCAGTTGGCTGCAACGACAAAAAGCTGATTTTCAATGGCTCTTGCCCGCAGAAGGGTTCGCCAGTGCTCTTGCCGGGGCTTTGGCCACTCTCCGGGAACAACAAGAATTTCAGCCCCTTCAACAGCCAGCCGTCTTGCCAGCTCCGGAAATCGGAGGTCGTAGCAAATGAAGACTCCAAGTTTTCCGACAGTTGTCTCCACCAGCAGAGATGAATCCCCGGCGTCAAAGTAGCGGTCTTCCTGCATCAGCGAGAATAGATGAATCTTTCGATATTTACCCTTGAGCTCGCCAGAGTCCAGAACATACGCTGTATTGTAAACCTTGGATTCATGGGGTTCAGGGAGAGTGCCGACAATAACCATCCCTAATTGTCCTGAGATCTCTGCAAGTTCAGCAACAAGTGATTCAGTCCTTGCCGAAAGCAGAGCAAGCTCCCGGTAAGCAAAGCCGGTTCCCCACATCTCCGGAAGAACTGCAAGCCGTACGCCTGCGGATGCTGCATTTTCAAGAGCTGACCTGACGTAAGCAAGATTCGGCTCAATATCGCCAAGAGTAATGTTGAACTGAATTGCCGCAGCCTTTATTGAACGGGACATTATAACTCCTTCAGACCTCGGAGAATTTAACTGAGGAATCCAACACCCTGTCTGCCTGAGCAGTGAAAGAGAATTATTCTCTATGCCCTGATCATCACCAGCATCATTTTGAAACGCTCAACTGCTTTTAGTGAATGAGGAATATTGGCTGGCATGATAATGATCTCTCCGGCTACTACCTGATGGATCTTGCCATCAATCGATATTTCAGCGGTTCCGTCGATTATCTGGACAAAAGCATCAAAAGGGGCAGTGTGCTCGCTAAGTCCCTGACCGGCATCAAAGGAAAACAGGGTGATAGTACCGATTTTCCTGTCGATAAGCGTACGACTGACAACAGAACCATCCTGATATGCGGCCAGATCGTTCATTACAAGCGCTTTTCCTGACAGGCTCTCTTTTGGTTCACTCATCGTTAGCCTCCTAAGTTCCATCTGGTTGTTACATGAAACAAGATTACCTGTACTTTAATGGAAAACAACTGACCCAGGTCAAAAGAGTGATTAAACAACAAACAGCCCGCCGTGGAGCGGGCTGTCTAGGCTACTGCTGGTGCCATTGGTCACAGGTAATGCAGGGTTTATACTTCAACAGGCTTGTATTCCAGCTCCCTGTTTTTTTGCATGTAGGAACGGCCTTCGAAAATCCCTCCATCTGCCACAGTCAACCGCTGAGTATAGATATCGCCGATAACTTCGCCCTTTTGCTGGATTTCAACACTCTCGACCGAATGAACATTGCCGGTCAATCTACCTGCGGCAATCATGGATTTTGAGGCTACATCGCCAAGTAAGTTCGCTGCCTCACCAATAATCACACAGTCTGCTGAAATATTTCCTTCAAATCGTCCATCTATTCTGACCGTCCCTTTCGAAACAATCTCCCCCTTGACTACGGTGTCGTTGCCTATGATCATTTCAAGCTTAGGGTGTTTTTTGCTGCTGAACATCAAGCTGATCTCCTCTTATGCCCTGATTCAATTTTTCCCGTCAAGAAACGGTGCTGGGTTGACGCTCTGACCGTTGCGCCAGACCTCATAATGCAGGTGCGGCCCGGTTGATACACCGGTTGATCCGGAGTAGGCGATTACCTCGCCACGGCGCACCGTCTGTCCGGGCTTGACAACATTTCTGGTGTTATGGGCATAAACAGAACTCAGGCCATGTCCATGCTCGATAACGACGATATTTCCGTTGCCGCCGCTACGGGCGGAAAAACTTACAACGCCATCAGCAGTAGCATGCAAGGGGGTTCCTTTAGGCATGGTAATGTCGATCCCGGTATGAAGTCTTCTGCCGCCATGGCTTGGATGCTCTCTCATACCAAAATTCGAGCTTATCTTCCCTGCTGCCGGCCAGCCGCTCGGGGTGCTCCGGAAGAGATTCTGCTCTTTTGCCAGATATTTCTTGATCTCCTGGATAGCTGACATGGAGGATTCAATCTCTTTTTTCAACAGATCAACATCAATCGAGCCATCTTCAGATCCGCTATCCAGGTTTTTCAAAACTTCCTTGCGAGAGCCGAGAGAAAAGAGCTTTCGAAATTGTGACTCGGACTCCTTGAGTGAAGCCATAGTGGATTCCATTTCGCTGAAATGCTTTGACATCTGTGTATATTCACGCTTCATCCGGTAATAATCGATAGCCTGAAGGGTTAGTGAAATCGTGAAAAGAGTGCCCATGCAGGAGAGAACGCAGAATAGAGCAGCCGCAATGACAGGTATCCTGAAGCTCCGCGAACTGAAGCGTGAGTGCGGAACCAGCATGATGGTGATAGGGGTGTGAATCTTCTTCAGAAGGAGGCGGAGCTTGTACATGTCACCATACTCCTTTGCAAATTTACCTGGCAGAGATAGTGTGGAAAATGGGGAATGGCATTCTAAACCGTAAGAGAGTCAAATTCAACTTAAAACTTCACTTCAAACCTCACAAATAATCTGTTGACACTAATTAGCTCCGGCTATAATGTGAGCTAGTTTTCGTCCGGAAAGGTTGCTTTTCCGCTCTGGCGGCGTCAATCTTCGGTCTTACTTGTGCGGCGTACAGTAATACGCCTCCGCGCAACACCTCGGTTCCCTTGCCAGAACGAAAAATCCCCGCTTTCCAAATCGAAAACTGATAGTTTCACATCCTGAGTTTCTGGATGGAAACGAGCTAGAATTCATGTAATGAGGTGCGTGATGACCAGGCGGGCTGAATTCCTGATGATAAAAGCCGCATTACCGGAAAACCGGCAGTGCGGCTTTTTGCGTTTTAAGGGAATTGAAAGTGAAATCGTGTC
>JANNRW010000009.1:0-3346 GCA_031401815.1 Geobacteraceae bacterium
GGCGAAATCCGCCGTGTCCTGAACAGCTTCCTGCAATTGATTGAACAGGACAACTCGGACAGCCTGCTTCTTGCGGCAACTAATCATCCTGACTTGCTTGACCACGCTCTTTTCAGGCGTTTCGATGATGTGATTGAATACGGTTTGCCTGAACATGATCTGCTGATAAACGCCTTGAAGGCCAAACTGGCTCTGTTCAACAAGTCAACGCTTGATTGGGAAAAACTGGCCGCCTCCGCCGCCGGGCTCAGTTATGCGGATATAGCAAGAGCGTGCGAAGATGCTATCAAGGATGCTGTCATCCACGACCGACAGAAGGTTGCCACAAATGATATTCTGAAGACGCTTTCAGAACGAATCAACCTTCATACCAAATAATGATCCGCCTTTCCTTGTAAACCATGGCCAAGTCCCCTGAAAAATTACCCCATCTGTTCCTCACAGGCACCGGGATGTCATGTTTGGGGTGTTGGGCGCTTAGCCTCCTCCACGCTTACCGCAAAAGAAGGAGTCAACATTATGGATACATATCAGCAATACGAAAAAGACTGCAAAAAGATCCGGAAGCATAACGCCGCACTTTTGGATGAGTTTGCCATTAGTCTAGGAGAAAAAGCTCTTACTGAAAAAACGATCAAGAAGCATTGCTCAAACGTAGATTTTTATATCAATGAATTTCTTCTCTATGAAGAAGCAAGAGAAGCTGCTGAGGGCTGTGAATATATTGGCGACTTTCTGGGATATTGGTTCATTCGCAAAGCTATGTGGGCGAGTCCGGCGTCTATTAAGGAAAATGCAGCAAGTCTGAAACTGTTTTATCAATTCATGCATAATAACGGCAAAATTACAAAGGAATCACTGGATGAAATGAAACAGGTTATCAAAGAAGAAATGCCGGAATGGATTGCAACTATTAAGAGATATGATGACCCTGAAGTTGAAGATGTTTGGTAGAAATTTTCAAATCTGCTATGTCAGCAATCCTGTAATCTGACAAACCTGAAGGCTTCGAGACGATGAAGATTAAAAGCGGGATTGCCCAGGGCGGGAGATTTGAAGCCGCTGCATAACTCCCCCTGTCCCCCTCTTAACTTAAGAGGGGGAACGCAATGTTGTTGCAGTGGTAGTGATGGTTTTGACTTTGCCGTTAGCTCCCCCTCTTAAGATAAGAGGGGGTTGGGGGGGCGTTATGAGTTTTGCTTGTTGAGTTATGAGATTTGAAGTAAATACTTCTATCAGAGGTCTTTGGAGGTCGCCAACTGTGCATAGAACAAGAGTAATCGATGCGCTTGACAGTAATAAAGTCGGCAGCACTCTTTTGGTAAAGGGTTGGGTGCGAACCTTGCGAGCCGGTAAGGAGGTTGCTTTTCTGGCGGTTAATGATGGCTCATGTATGGCTTCCCTGCAGATAGTCGTTGGGGCAGGCTTGCCTGATTTTGACGAAATCTGCCGGATCGGTACAGGGAGTTCGGTGTCTGTAACTGGTCTCATAAGGGAGTCTCCTGCCGCAGGTCAGCGCTTTGAACTTGAGGCCACGAGCATTGAACTGATCGGCGGAGTTGATGATTCCTATCCCTTACAGAAAAAGCGCCATTCGTTCGAGTATCTGCGAACTATTGCCCATCTAAGACCTCGTACCAATACCTTTGGTGCGGTTTTCCGGCTCCGCTCTTCGCTGGCGCATGCAATTCACAGTTTTTTTTCGGAGCGAGGCTTTCTGTATGTACATACGCCGATCATAACCGGCAATGACTGTGAAGGGGCAGGTGAGCTGTTCCGGGTAACTACCCTTGATCCGCTTCATCCACCTCTGACTGAAAAAAAGGTTGATTTTGGCACGGATTTTTTCGGCAAAGCTACCGGTCTGACAGTGAGCGGCCAACTTGAGGGAGAGCTGTTTGCCCAGGCGTTTACAGACATTTACACCTTTGGCCCGACATTTCGCGCCGAAAACTCGAATACTGCTCGCCATGCTGCCGAATTCTGGATGATAGAGCCGGAGATGGCCTTTGCTGATCTGCTGGAAGATGCACGACTGGCAGAAGAGTTTTTCCGTTATCTATGTTGTCATGTTCTTGAAAATTGCGTCGAAGATATGGAGTTTTTCGATGCCCAGATAGAAAAGGGGCTGATGGAGCGTATCCGCAGGGTTGCAGAAACATCTTTCACCATGATGGATTACACAGAGGCCATAACCTATCTGCAAAGAGCACCGGCAGGGTTTGCCTTTCCGGTTGAGTGGGGACTTGATCTCCAGTCTGAACACGAACGGTACATTACAGAACAGATAGTGGGCGGCCCGGTTTTTATTGTGAATTATCCGAAAGATATCAAGGCGTTTTACATGCGTCTCAATGACGATAACAAAACTGTTGCTGCCATGGATCTGCTGGTTCCAAAAGTTGGTGAAATCATCGGCGGCAGTCAGCGTGAAGAGCGGCTCGATCTGCTTGTTTCACGGATGACAGCAGCCAACATAGATCCTTCATCTCTTTGGTGGTATCTTGATACCCGTCGATGGGGATCGACGCCGCATGCCGGTTTTGGACTTGGATTTGAGCGGCTGATCATGTACCTTAGCGGCATGGATAATATTCGCGATGTGATTCCGTTCCCAAGAACGCCCAGGCATGCAGAGTTCTAGAATTTTCCGGAGCAGTCAGATTGATATCGTCTGCTGCTTAAAAGTCAGGAGGTAAAATGTTACGCTATATAAATACTGATCTGGTGATTGCTGTGCAGCTTGTCACCCCTGCGGACAACCCTCTGCTTACTGACGAGAGCAGGATGATGGATGTCTGGTTCGGCGGGACTTTTGTCAGAAAGCAGCTATTCAAGAAAGTGGGTAAAGCAGAGCAGGAGATATTGGCTGAGACACTGCGCAGTCGTGGCTTCATTCAGTCCGGGAGCCTTCTGGTCAACCCGTCGACAGTACTGTTTGCTGAGATGGAAAACCAGTTTCTTGGCGGGCTGATAACAATTGGCTTTCAGGAAAATGGCAAACCGGTTGAGCTGAAGCTAAGCGGGAAAGCCTTCAATGATCTTTGTGGCAGGCTCTCCTCACTCCCTCCAGGCGCAGTCGGCTGACCAGGCGATTATCTGTAAAGTTGACAGTCAGCTTCAGCGGGCTGCTGTAGCCAGGGAGTATTTCTGATGAGAGAGGAGCAGTTCCAGAGAGGCAAGTGATTCATCGAATTCAAGACCTACAAAGATCAACTCTTCCTGCCGGCGTACCTGTCTAACCTTGGCCGTAACATGAAGATTTTCCGGCCAGTATGGGCGAGTAAGCCGGACTGAAAGGGTCATCCCTTCAAACAGCAGGCTTTCGCAACCGAGCTTCATACCC
>JANNRW010000010.1:0-2438 GCA_031401815.1 Geobacteraceae bacterium
TGACAAACTGACACCGGATGAGGCTTATTTCCAAGGACTTGAAAAACTGAAACTGGTAGCCTGAAACCAGAAAACCACAACAACCAAGGGGCATTGCTTATTTCACCCTTCAGGCTGTCTCACTAAGCCCGGCCACCTCATAACCGGGAATCACCATTTCCATATACGTAGACAACGTCTGAATCAGATGCTGTTCTTCAATAATATTCGTCAGAACAACGAGCGCAATGATTGACATCGGCACAATTGACAAAAGCGTGTAATAGGCAACTGCGCCGGATAACAAAAAACCCTGGTTTCTGATGAATCCTTTCACAACACGCTGCAAAAACCCGTAGAGACGATCCCTTGTCAAATTGTTACCTATTCCAGAACCATACGATTGTTGACACTTTTCACACCGTTGACATCGCCGGCAAATTTGGTGGCCAGGCTCATTGCAGCTCCGTTATTGGCCTTGCCGTACAATGTAACCACGCCACGCTTCGTCTCAACCTTGGTATTCAGGGCACTGGTTGAACGGTGGTAAAGCAGAGACATCTTGACCTGGGCGGTGATGGATGCGTCATCAATCTTTTCGCCAACAGACCGGGTCTTCTTCTCAACCTTTGCCAGAGTCATTTCGTTATTAACATCCTTAACCCCTTCAACTTCCCTGGCGTATTCAGTAGTCAAATCCTTTTGCGCAATACTGGTTGCATTGCCGCGCAGGGTGACGATACCGTCTTTAACGTCAATTTCGGTTGTGCTGGCGCTTACGCTTCGATGAAACAAAAGAGTAACTCTTATCTTCTCAACAAGCCATGCATCCGAGTTTGCCGTAGGCGCTGCTCCTTTGATTTCCAGTCTGTTGTCCACACTTTTTACACCGGGCAGACCAACAACTGTCTCATATGCCAAAGCTTTGTGGTTACTTCCGGAAACGACCCCGGTCAGGACAACAGCCCCGTCAGTTGATTGAATTTTGATATCATCGCCCTGAAGATAGGTCTTGTACACATACGACTGCTTGGCAGCCAGTTCAATGCGACTGTCCATTTTTGAAGCGTATACCGGCACGCCGGTAAAAAATAGAGTTACGGCTGCAACTGTAACCATCGTCCAACGCATCACCTTTATCTGTCCGTTCCTGCTCACTCTGAATTGATTCATGGTGTTCTCCTTTTATGCTCCTAACGCCGCTCTTGATGCCTCTGATCCCTGTCATGGCCGCCCCCTCTGTCATGTCCTCCCCCCCCTCTGTCATGTCCTCCGCCTCTGCCCCCTCTGCCATCAACTTCCAAACCTACCAGGCAGCCGCTTGCACCTATCAGTATCAGTAGAAATATTACCCCCATTATGATTCGCTTCATGATTTTCTCTCCTTGAGAGTTGCCATATCAATGACAAAACGGTAATGCACGTCACTTTTCAAAACACGCACGTAAGCCTCATTAACCTTCTGAATGGGGATCACCTCCACATCAGACACCACCCCGTGTTCAGCACAGAAATCAAGCATCTCCTGTGTCTCAAAGATGCCTCCAATAAACGATCCTGCAAGTCTTCGGCGCTTAAGGACAAGTGACGCCGCTGATAGAGGTATCGGATCGGGGATGCCGACGAGCACCATTGTACCGTCGCGACGGAGCAGATTAAGGTAGGCGTTATAGTCATGCTCTGCCGAGACCGTGTCGAGAATAAAGTCGAAGCGTCTCGCGTTAACCTTGAATACATCCTTTTCGTTTGTGGCAATGAAATCATTCGCCCCAAGCGCCAGAGCATCATTGCTTTTACATGCCGAATGGCTGAGCACAGTGACTTTTGCCCCCATCGCCCTGGCGATCTTTACTGCCATGTGACCAAGACCACCCAAACCGACTACAGCAACGTTGTCCCCTGCCTTGACATCAAAATGGCGCAAAGGCGAATAGGTTGTGATACCTGCACATAAAAGCGGCGCCACTCTTTCCAACGGGAGCCCTTCAGGAATTCGCAAGACATAATGCTCGTTCACAGTTATATGCGTAGAGTATCCACCGTAGGTCGGTGTTTTCCAGTCACGTTCGTAGCTGTTGTAGGTTGCATTCATTCCATCTTCGCAGTACTGCTCTTCACCAACTTTACACGCCTCGCATTCGTGGCATGAATCAATGAAGCAACCGACCCCGACCGTCTCACCGGTCTTCCATCTGCTTACCTGTTCACCAATTTTGACTACCGTGCCGACAATCTCATGACCCGGAACCATGGGAAAGATGGAGCCACCCCACTCGTCGCGAACCTGGTGTATATCTGAATGACATACCCCGCAGTAGAGTATTTCAATTAAAACTTCGTCCGGGCCGGGTTCGCGACGTTCTATTGAATATGGTGCCAGTAGCGAACTTGCCGATAAAGCTGCATAGGCTGCAGTGGTAATCATAGGGTAATTGTGATTTTTCACGACCATTCCGCCA
>JANNRW010000011.1:0-7492 GCA_031401815.1 Geobacteraceae bacterium
GATACATTCTTGTTTTTATCCTCTTCCTCCTCTTTGGCTGCGCTACAATACCGGCACCGCAGGTACAACCTGTTCGCGGCATTGAAATCGAGACACTCCAGGGGTCGGTTGCTGTTAGCCTTGATACGAAAGCCGGGAAAATGGGGGGGCAGGGGGTTCTTTTCTACAAGAGAGCCGACCAGTTCCGTCTTTCTCTTATTGCCCCCTTTGGCCAGGTCATCATGGATATCATTGTCAAGGGTGATGATCTCCTCTGCCTCATCCCCTCCCGGAACAAGGGGTGGCGCGGGAGCACGGGCGATCTTCCCGAATCACTGGGGGTACGGATCTGGCCGCTCATGCGCTGGGTGCTGGAGCCCCCCCGGATTGCCGGCCCTGCCCTGGTGCGGGATTTTGAGCGTTTAGACGGGACAGTGGAAAAGGTATATTTTGAAGCCAACGGGTTTGTTCAGAAAAAATCAAACGCCTTTGGTGATGAGGTTGTTTATAGTGACTATCGCGTTGTGGCAGGGGTTGCCCTGCCGAACATTATAGATGTAGCCACATCCGACGGGAGCCGACTGAAACTTACTTTTGATGAGCCTGAGATCAACCAGCCCATTGATGAAGGGATCATGAATCCTCTTCTGGATGGCTTTGAAATACTGCCGCTGAAAGAGTTTCGTGGTTTTTAGTTCTTTACGATTTGATGTCAAAGAAACTGGCAACGTTACCTAAGATTTGCTATAAGAGCATTAATAATATTCAGGAGGAGTTGCCATGATTATCATAAAGAGATTTTTGCTGCTGACCTTGCTGCTTGTAGTTACAGGAGGCTGTGCTTCCAACTATTACAACGTGCCGCGCGAAACTTACGAAAAAAAGGTTCGAGTGCTTGGAGTAGCACCTTTCCTGCTTGATGCCGGTTCAGACATCCGCCATCCTGAGAAAATGGAGTTGCAGAAGCTGATTCGCGAGGCGAACCGGAAAAACGAGGCTGAGCTGGTAGATCTCTTGAAAGGTAACGGCGAATATTTTTCAGTCCGCTTTCTTGATGAAGATCCGGATCAACTCTTTACTACTCTCGGTTCGCGGCGTGAAAGGCGAGACGATGCCGGAATTGTCTACAACAAGTATTTCTACAAGCATGAAGAGCTGAAAAAGCTGGTTGAAAAACATAATATTGATGCGGTAATGCTGATCACAGTCAGCGGTGTCACCAAAATGGAAAAGGTCTACTCTAATAACTTCATGGCATTTCTGGAAGAGAACTATAACAGCATCATCTTGACCGGCCAGATACTTGACGCTGATGGAACCCTTCTCTGGGAGTATCCGAACTTTCGCCAGAGGTTCATAACCTTTTCTGCCCTGCTGGGGCTCCAGTATCCTGATTTTGAAGAGGCAAGAGCCAATCTGACCGATCTTGTAACTGTCAAATACAAGTCAATTCCAGGTATCGGCAGGGCTTTGAAGCAGGCTGAAAGTTCGTCAGTAAAGAGTTCTCGACAGGTCTCCACCCTCTATAACAAACAGTTTGCAGCCATGTCATCTTTCCTGCAGTATTTCCGCAATCCGTTTCTGGAGAAGCCGGTTGTAAAACCCACGGTGGCTTCTCCTGAGGGGGCTTCTCCCGCACTGATGATGCCTGCCGAGCCGTTGCCAAAGGCTGTAGCCGCTCCTGTGCCACAACCTGTGTCAGCAGCTCCGGCCAAACCGGTGACTCCAAGGGAGTTTGAACCGGTCAAGCCGTTGGTAACTCCCGTCGCAGAGAAGCCATTGTCGGCTCCGGGGGTCATCAGGGAGGAGCCGCTGAAATAAATCCTGAACAAGAGCTGAAGCCTTCAGGATTCAGATTATATTCAATACCCTTAACCATTGGCTTGTTATGGAATCAAAAATGATATTGAGTAGTCTGAAATATATATGTAAATCGACCGCTCTGATCTGTCTTGCGCAGACTGGCGGTCTTTTATTTTCTGGCAACAATAATTTGCGACTTATTCTGTTGTATACTTCATTTCAAGGAGAGGGTTATGACTGAACCAGATGATCTGTTTGAACTGGCAGATGGACTAAAGTCCCTTAAGCAGCAGGCAAAAGAGCTGGGGATGTTTACTGATGACCGGGAGCTGTTAGAATGCAGTTCATGCGGACTCAAGGAAAATGTTTCATTTGAAGGGGTACTGTTTACCTTCCGGGCACCTGCACTCAATGTCGATACCGGGCTCCGCTTTCCGGAACCGGATGCTGACGGGCAGTGCCGGTGTCCAGGGTGCGGGGAGAGTGTGTGATGCTGGGTGAGTGATGATGACTGTCTCATGGGTGATTCAAATTCTAAAACAGAGGTACAAAGGGGGAGATATGAAACGGTTCATTGTACTGACATTTTCGTTGATGGGGCTCTGCCTGCTCGGCGGCTGTGGCTACAATACGATGCAGGCGGCAGAGGAGGGGGTTTTTGCTGCCTGGGCTGATGTAGAGGCTTCCTACCAGAGACGGGCTGACCTGATTCCGAATCTGGTCGAGGTTGTCAAGGGGTATGCAAAACATGAGGCAGACACCTTGACCGCTGTAACTGAGGCCAGAGCCAAGGTCGGGTCGATGCAGGTTTCCAAGGATCTCGTCAACAATCCCCAGGCTCTTGAAAAGTTTCAGCAGGCGCAAGGGCAGCTATCCGGAGCACTCTCCCGTCTAATGGTAGTAGTGGAAAGGTATCCTGATCTCAAGGCAAACCAGAATTTTCTCGATCTTCAGAACCAGCTTGAGGGTACTGAAAACCGCATCAATGTCGCCAGGGTGCGCTATAACAAGAGTGTCCAGGATTTCAACACGAGCATCCGGACATTTCCGAACAGCTTGACCAATTCTCTGCTGCTTCATCTGACCAGGAAGGAGCCGTTCAAGGCCGAGGAAGGGGCGAAAACAGCACCAAAGGTGAAGTTCTAGAAACAGATGAAAATGATCCGTACGTTCATTCTCTGCCTCGTGCTTTCCACCCAGTCGCTGGCGCTCGAGATCCCCACACTGCGGGAGCATGTCAACGATTATGCCGGTATGCTCTCTGCCGAGAGAGCTGCAACCCTTGAGCAGCAACTGGGAAGTTTTGAAAGTAGCGATTCCACCCAGATAGTTATACTTACTATTCCGACTCTTGCGGGTGAAAGCCTTGAAGAGTTTTCCATCAAAGTTGCAGAGGCATGGAAAATCGGGCAGAAGGGGGTTGATAACGGGGTCTTGCTCCTTGTTGCCAAAGCTGAGCGGAAAGTACGGATCGAGGTGGGGCGCGGGCTGGAGGGGAAACTGACCGATCTGGTCAGCGGGAGGATCATACGTTCGGAAATTGCGCCAAGGTTCAAGGCAGGCGACATTGACGGCGGTATCACGGCTGGTGTAAAAGCGCTCATTGCAGTAACAAAGGGGGAGTACAGCTCTGCACCCCGCGATCTGCGACAGGGGAAAAAGGGTGCTCCTCCGCTCTTCACCCTCCTGATTTTTCTTGGGGTTGTCTCTGTTTTCTTCGGCTCCATATCGCGTTATTTGAGCGGAGCTGCCGGTGCTGTCGGCCTGCCGATAATCGCCTGGCTGACCTTTCCGGGGCTGTCGCTCGTCATTTTAGCAGCAGTTGGTGCAGCCGGTTTTGTGCTTGGCCTTTTGCTCGCCCTTTTATTTGGTGGCGGAGGAGGGGGCTATTTTGGCGGCCCCTTTATTGGTGGAGGCTTTGGCGGCGGAAGCAGCAATGATTCGGGCGGGTTTTTTGGAGGCGGGGGCGATTTTGGAGGGGGCGGGGCCTCGGGTGACTGGTGAGGCCGGGATTTGGGGGTGGTATGAAGGACGATAGCGCCGACAGGTTTTTTACCCCGGCAGAGCGGGAACAGATTCGACTTGCTGTTGCAGCTGCAGAGTCGGCTACATCAGGGGAGATCGCAACCATGGTTGTGGCGCGAAGTGACAGCTATCGCGAGGCTGTGACTATCGGTGCGGTTCTCGTTGCTGCTTTGGTTGCGCTCGTCATTGCGATTGTCAGCCATCATGTCACCATCTGGACCTATCTGCCTCTGACCTTTATTCTCTTCTTCCCTTCGCACTGGTTCATCTCCGGAGCCCCCCTTCTACAGCGGCCTTTCATCGGCAGGAAGCGTCTTGCTGAGGCAGTGCAGGAGCGGGCAGTACGCGCCTTTTACGAAAAGGGTCTTTACCGTACCCGGCATGAAACCGGCATTCTGATTTTTATCTCCCTGTTCGAACGGAAAGTCTGGATATTGGGTGACCGTGGAATTAATGCCCGGATTGCGCCGGAATCATGGCAGCAGCTGGCCAGAACGCTTACAACCGGGATCAGGGAAGGGCAGGCCTGCGAGGCGCTCTGTGCCGTCATTGCAAGTTGCGGCGCAGAGCTTGCGCACTATTTCCCGCGTGAGGCTGATGATGCAGATGAACTTCAGAACGAGCTTCTGGGTGAAGGGGGGTAAGCCAAGAGAACTCGTAATCTATCAGATGGTTTGAAGGTGCTGAAAATTCTTCGTCAAAGCAGCCGCCAATAACCGAGGTATCCACATAAATACGCATGATTTTCGTAAAAATCACACCCCCTGCTTCCAGATAGCTCCCGAATCAACAAGTCAAGAATCTTCCCGACGCCCCCCAATGTCTCATGTCCGGGGCTGACCCTGGTTTTGTCTCCCTGGTTTTGTCTCCGGGGCTGACCCTGGTTTTGTCTCGTTGGTTATGACTTTAGTCGCTCCAGCAGTGCCACCATATCCTGCTCAAAAACGAAGCTATAATCCTCGCCCTTATAAGCACTTTCGCTTCTCAGATGCATCCCCCAGCCCGCTTCGCCGAGCAGAGGCCGCATGGCAATAGTCAGACGGCGCAGTTCTGAAGCCATCAGCAGTGGATCAAGTTCCTGTCGTTTCGGGTCGATCAGTCCCAGCCAGAGAATCTCCAGCGCCCGGAACAGCGGCGACCAGTTTACCCAGGCTGTCGGCTGACCGTCGGGCCGGAGCAGGTTGTCAAGCAAGCCGGGTTTCAGCCAGTACATCTTTTCCCTGTTGCTGATGCGCATCTCCACTACACCTGAGCGAGCCATTTCGACCAGAGCGCTCTGGGTGGTACGGGCAAAATATCCGGTCTGGCGGGCAATATCGGCTGGGTGAATTTCATCACTGGCACCAAGCAGGCAGAGCAGTTCACAGCGGGAATTGACACCAAGAAGCGCCCGCAGGCGGAGGAGCAGCGTCGCCATACCTTGTACGGGAAAAGGCTGAGAGTAGCCGCGCAGCTTGACCGGCCCGCGCAGCAGACCGTGGGCACTGAACTCCGGTGCCTGTTCGGATGGCAGTGGCAGTGGTTTGCCGTCCTTAAAATAAAAAAGAGATTCGGGCGTTGCCAGGCTATGGGATGAAGACAGGGTCTTCCATTTGAGAGTATTGCTGGATTTTTTCCCCAAAAGCTCCGCGACCGCGCCGAGCTCGGCCATGCAGTTAAAATTGAACTGTTGCAGCAGATTTTTCAACCGTTGTGCGTTCATGAGCCCGCTGTTGACTGTTAGCCAGTCCAGTATCTCATCAAAAAGGCGGGCATCGTAGCGGCAAACTGTCAGCGACAGCAGCAGCAACGGTTCGGGGTCGATCACACGGCGCTCTTCCGGTGCTCCCTGCCCGGCAACGCCAAGGGCCGACCATTGCCGCCATAGAAAATCCAGCAGCTGATTGAGAACAGTCGCCTTAAACTCTGTCAACAAGATGCTCATGGCCAAACTCCTTCAGAAACCACTGCAGACCCTGTAGGTAACCGTCCGATGGATCATGGGAACGGGTCCAGCCGGCAGCGGCCAGCAGTTCCTCATCAGTCGGCTGCAGTTCCCGCAGGTCTGCTGCATGATAGCTGCCGGATTGATCGACGGCCGCATACAGTTTGAAATGGATCTGATCGTAACGACTGATAAATCCAACCGTCAGTCTCTTCCCGACAGTCTCCCAGGTGAGGCGCTCGACAAACCCGACCGGCAGCCCCAGACGGAACAGACCGCCGTCGCCGCTGCTCGGTCCGTTGTTGAGCCAATCCTGCTGCAAGCCAAGGTCAAGCGCCACTTCGCGGGCCTCCCGGACAAGCGCCAGCGGCAGCGGGGCTGGATCAAGCAGAACCCCGTCGTCATCCATCAAGGCTACGATATCAACATCCTTGGTCGTTCGCGTTACCAGCCCCGTAGCTGCCAGCGCCGAACCGCCGCACACCACCAGGTTGAAGCGGGGCGCACCGGCCAGCTCCAGGCGGCCGTTAAGCAAGTGAAGAGCCTGATTCAATTTTTCGTAGTCGTGGGTCATTGCTATACCTATTGCGCATAATGCGCACTATAAATAGCATTACGTTGTTATGCAATTAAAATCACTAGCTGTATGGTTCAGGATCAGCCGCCAATCCTTGACTCCCAGGATCAGAATGCCGCGTTGGGGGTGAAGGATAATAAAGTCGGGGTGGAGTCGGGCGGGGCCAATGGGAACGTTGAACCAGCAGAGATAGTCGTCCTCCAGCTTCGCCTCCAGCAATCGGGCAAAGCGGCGCTCGCCGGGAGAATCGAATTTGCAGGTGGTTATACTGGGGATTAGGGTGGCCATGGTTTATGTCTCATGTCAGGGGCTGAACCGGCCTTATCCGAGTTGAGAAGTTTCAACTCGCGAGTAAGTTTTACCGATTCTTCGAGGTAACCAGTCTTTTGGTATAACTGAATCGTGTTGTTTAATGTTTTAACAAATAACGGTTTAAACGCAGCCAAATTGGCCTGTACCAACTTGCGATATATTCCCAGAGATTCCTGATAAGCCTTCACCGCCTCTATATAGCGTTGAGTGTCGCTGAAAAGAACTGCTAGGTTGTTCAGGAGAATCGCCACATCCGGTTCATAAACCTTTGGATCGGCTTTGCGACGTATTTTCAGGGCTTCCAGATAAGCCATTTCCGCCTCGCTGTGGCGATTGGTATGATTATAGAGATTTCCAAGGTTGGTCAAGGTCACCGCAAACCCTGGTTCATATACTGTAGGATTGACCTTGGTCAGCTTCCGATATATTTCTAGAGATTCCTGATAAGTCTTTTTTGCATCGGTGTGGCGTTTAGTGTTGAAGTAGAGTATCGCCAGTTCGTTCAAAGTATTCGCCATCACCGGTTCATATGCTTCAGGATTGGTTCTAACCAGCTTGCGGTGTATCTCCAAGGAGTCCTGAAAAGCCTTCTCCGCCTCCCCAAAACGTAGCGTCTCGGTGTAGAGCATTGCTAGATTGTGTTGAATCAGCGCCATATCCGGATAATAAGCCTCCGGATTGGTACGTACCAGCTTGCGGAATATCTCTATGGCTTCCTTATGAGCCTTTTCCGCATCGTCGTAGCGGGTGGTGGCGGGTTTATTGGCGGACATCTTGTGGCCCGGCTGCGTGCGATGGGCTGCGAGCAGATTCGCAGCATCGACGTCAAGCCGCTCGACCAGTGGTACCAGGTGTTTGACGACGTCGACAAC
>JANNRW010000012.1:0-4606 GCA_031401815.1 Geobacteraceae bacterium
CATGCCGAGCATCCGGAGCAGTCTTTCCGCTTCTCCCTCAACGCCCGGCTTTTTGTAGAAAGCGAGCGGAAGCGCTACGTTTTCTCGGACAGTAAGGGTAGGTATGAGGTAGAAGTTCTGGAAGATGTAGCCGAAGAGCTCGCGTCTGATTCTGGTCAGGGCTCTTTCACCCAGAATCCTGTTGCCACTGAAAATGTTTCTGCCAACCAGATCCAGCTCACCGGCAGAAGGATTTTCCAGACAGCCGAGGAGATTTATCAGTGTAGTCTTGCCTGACCCGGAGGGACCCATGAAAGAGACAAACTCACCACGTCGAATCTTGAGAGTTACTCTGTCCAGGGCGCAGATCGCTTCACTCCCCCGACGATAGTGACGTGTCAGACTCCGTGCCTCCAGTAATACGCCATTATCACTAATCATCCCTCGCTCCTTATGGATTCAAGCGGGCGAACCCTGCCTGCCTTCCAGGCGGGATAAATACCGCTCAAGAGCCCTACTGCCACTATGACTCCGAGAGTCAGCAGGGCCAGTTTCATGTCGATGACCACGAGCTCTCCTCCGGGTGAATAGGGGAGCACTCGTCTCACCAGGAGGTCGGAGAGCCGGGCAAAGACAAAAGCCAGTCCGATTCCCGCAATTCCCCCGCTCGTGCAGAGAATCAGGGTTTCGGTCCAGACAAGAAGGAAGATGTCGCCCGGCATGGCTCCCATGGTTTTCAGGATGCCTATCTCCTGTAGCCGCTCCAGTACCGACATGAGGATTGTATTTATCACCCCGACCATGGCTATCAGCAGGGCGATTATCGCAATTGAGAGAACCATCACCCGGGCAGTGGCTATCAGTTTCATGATTGTCTGTTTTACCTGGGTGAAGCTCACTACCTGCACGTCCGGGAGCTGATACTGTGATGTCTCCAACTGTGTGCTGTCAGCATCTTTTCTGACTTTGATCCCTATGGTCGTGATCTTGTCTGTTGCAGAGATCTTCTGCAGAGTTTTCAAGGGAACAAAGATCGTGCCGTCATCCTGGGTTCCGGTTCGTTCGAGAATTCCCACCACTTTGAGCTGTACATTTTTTTCCGGGACAAGGATCATATCCCCCACCTCACGCTGTTCCAGTTCGGCTGCCTCGAACCCCATGACCGCCTCATCAGCCAGTTCGTCTTTGAACCACCCCCCTTGACGGAAGCGAAAAAATGGCTTCATGGCTGGAAAAGTGGCGGCTTCAACACCGAAATAGCCGGCAATCCCCCCGCCATCACCCTTGTCGGGATCAAAGAATGCCTGCATGAGAATAGGGGTGACTTTGTCTACTTCCGGTTTTTTCACAATTTCATCCACCATTGACTGCTCAATGTAGCGAAGCCCTGTTCCCCCCTGGAGCATCATCGTGGCCGCTTCGTAAGGGCACCCTTTGGCCATGACCATGAGCTGGTAGCCCAGATTATCGATATCCCGGTTCAGGGCATGTTCATATCCACGGTTGAATCCCAGAAGACTGACCAGCACCCACGAAGAAAGCATGATGCCGACCAGGGTCAGCAGGGTGCGGCTCTTTTTCCTGAGGAGGTTCTTGTATGCGATCTGAAACCGGCTTATCATGATTTCTTACTCTCTCCCCGAATAGACAAACTCGTCCATAAGGATAAGGTTTTTCTTCAGTGCACGTAGAGATGCGCGGAAATCCATCTCTGCTTCGTGAGCCGGGTTGCTGATCTGCGCGACTTTACCTGAACTCCTCCCGGTCCTTGGATCGTAAAACTCAAGATCTCTCAGAGTCAGACCGACAAACTGGCGGCCGAATTTCGGGTCACGCAGTTTTTTAGCCCATTGACTTGTCATCTTCTGGATGTAGAACGACCTGATCCTGGCATTCGTATCAAGAGCCACAAAGACCTGTATGCCGCCGAACTGTCCCTTCTGGTTTACGCCATGGATGTAACCGATCTTTTGCTTCCCATTCTGTATTTCATAGATCGTGTACGGGACATCGATTGTTTCATAGATCCCCTGGAACCTTTCTCCAAGCCGTTTTTCGACCCTCCGGAGCATGGCCTCCCCCCCCCGTTTATCTATGGAGGCGTAGGTTGTCCTGTAGCCGGTTGATTCCGGAAAGAGTCTGGCGACATCGCGGTCGGGATCATTCAGGTCACAGCCGACTGCGGCAAAAACCGAAGAGGCAGTGGCGAGAAAAAGAAGAAACAGCCAAAGAAAAATTTTATAAAGAGTCTTACCGTTCATACTTCATCCTTCATAATTTTAATCTAGATCGGCAGATAATAGTAAAGCTGCCCTATGACGCGGTGGTCATCTTCATCCTTGTTATATTCATACATCGTCCGGAAGGTCAGATCCGGGGTGGCGATTGCGGAAAAGCAGGCAGAGAGGAGCCAGTTCTCCCCTTCCGATTGCCAGTAGGTTGGCTGAATCTCGATTTTCAGCCTCTGCTCGGGGCCAAAGAGATAACCGAAACGGTACATTGCGGCTACTGTATCCCGTCCGAGCCACTCACCGGCAAACAGATCGAACCGGTGTTCCAGGTTATTCCGGAGAAAGGCAATATCAGCCCCTGCGAGTTTCATGGCGCGGGGATCTGGGTCGCGCAGCTCGTACCCCATTGTGTCAAGTGTCTTTCCGTACCCGGCTGAAACACCCATGGTGAAGTTCTCCTCGCTGAGTACTCCGTAGGCGACCCTGCCGGCCAGCAGATAGTTCCCCTTGAAGTAGACCGGCATTCCTGACCCGGTGGTGGCGCTTAGCTGCAGGTTTCCCCAGAGGAAATCGCGGTAGGAGCCGACACCCCAGTCCCGGTCATAGCCAAAACCCTGGATCGGCAGAGTCCTCAGAATCAGCGGGTGACTGTCAAAGTAGGAGCCAAGGCCAAGGGCAGGGCGGTTATGGCCGACCCAGATATCGCTCACAGCAGTCTTCCCCTTGAACCAGGCGTTGTAGACCTGAGACTCGGCTTTTTTTACGCCGTTTTCATACACTGAGAGAGCAAGGCGTCCCTGAAGTCCGAAGGAGCCCCAGTCTCCGTGCTCTCCTGAAAAGCGATGCAGATAGTCGAACCCGATACCCGGTTTCTGCATCTCGGCATCAGGATTCATGGAGTAGTAGATCGACTTGTCCTGTAGTGAAGAGTAACCGGCAACCCCTTGAGCCTCCAGATAGAGCAGGTGAGTGTCGCCATGGGCAGGCGAGGTTAGCGCCAGCATGGTCAGAATTGTGAAAAGAAGAGTATTTCTAGAGATCGAAGAGATAAGCGCCACGGTAGACCGCCTTTCCTTTCTTGAGGAATGTAAAGGTAACTTCCCAGTCACCCGGCATGACGAGACGAACCGGGAGGAGGTAAACACCTTTGGATGAAAGGGAGAACTCCTTGTCTCCGGCGGCATGAGCCCCCCTCATGGAGGGCATGTCAGCATCCCCTTTGACGACGAATGAAGTGTCCCGTTTTCCGTCGCGGCTGAATATTTCGACTCTCATGATCGCTGTGCCGAGCTTGGGCTTCTTGTCGAAGCCGTAGGTGAAATAGTAATCAGAGTCGAGTGGAATTTTCTCTCCGGGTTTGGGGAGTTTCCTGAAATCAGCCTTGGCAGCGGGCAAAGGGGGAGCAGCAGCGGTCGAATCTGCATAAACTCCGGAGAGTAGAACAGACAGCGCTGCAATCAGCAGTATTCTCATGCGAACTTCCTCCTTTCGTGTACCTTCCACTATTTGATCTGATTACCCCTCATTTTCAGCCAGACCTTAGTATTGTCATTCCCGAAGCGTTTCTGATCGGGAATCCAGGTTCTAAAGTGCTGAAATCTGGATCCCCGACTAAGGATTTCGGGGATGACATCCTCGTTAGTTGAAGATCAGGGACAATCAGGTTATTTGATGAACTCGCAAAAAAGTCTTCCCCCTCCCTTGACGGAAGGGGGCCAGGGGGTGGGTGAAGTTGCAACCTGCTGATATCATGGCACCTTCCCCCCCACCCTAACCCTCCCCCACCAGGGGGGAGGGGACTTGTTTTGAGGATTTGCGAGTGCATCAACTATAACAAGGAGCTCCATGAAGTACTCCAAAGTCCATATTACAGCCCTTGGCTACGAACTGGCACCGGTGGTGGTCACCTCTGCCGAGCTGGAAGCCCGTTTGGAGCCGCTTTACAAGGCGCTGCGCTTTCCTCCCGGCCAGCTCCAGGCGCTTACCGGTATCCGCGAGAGGCGCTGGTGGGAAACCGGTTACCCGCTGTCACGCGGAGCGGCTGCCGCCGGTCAGAAAGCGCTTGTTGCCGCAGGGCTGGAGCCGCAGGAGCTCGGCGCTCTTATATATACCGGTGTCTGCCGCGAGCAGTTCGAGCCGGCAACAGCCTGTCATGTTGCGGCCATTCTCGGGCTTGGCGAGAATGCGGCCATCTTCGATATTTCGAATGCCTGTCTTGGAGTATTGAGTGGAATGCTGGAGGTTGCCAACCGGATCGAACTTGGCCAAGTCCGCAGCGTGACCGTAACCGATGCGCTCGTTGACACCGGTGCAACACTTTTGTCATTGCCGACGCGCGTAATCAACCAACTCGGCTTGACCAAGACCGGAGCCGAACGCGTCACGAGTAGCGTTGG
>JANNRW010000013.1:0-4583 GCA_031401815.1 Geobacteraceae bacterium
TGGGCGAACTTTTCAGCGCTCAAAAGGCATGCTCACTCGGTATTGTCACTGAAGTTTGCCCTGACGGTGATGTTCCGGCTACAGCCCGTAAAAGAGCCTTCCAACTTGCAGCTCAGCCTGCGGCTGCTGTCCGCCTGGCCAAGAGTCTGCTCAAAAAAAGCTATTCAGCAGAGTTGCGTGAAACCATCCTTCAGGAAGGGATAGAGTTCATGAAGCGCCTGAAGTCGCCGGAAGCGAGTGAGGCATTGCAGGCATTCATGCAAAAGAGGAAGCCCGATTTTTCAAGATTTCCTTGAAACTAACAAAACAGAATCTTTCTCAGAACCCACCACGGAGACTCGGAGACACGGAGAAAATCTGAGAAATTCATAATCTGCAATGCCTTAAACTTTATTTTGGTATGAAAATATATTTAACCTAAAAAAGGCAGTTAGCCACAGATAAAGGCCGATAACAACGGATAACCCCTTAATTGCATATATAGTCTTCACCCTTTCAGTTGCGCTATATTGCCTTTATGTTCTTTATTTATGTGTAAATCCGTGTGCATCAGTGGCTAAATGCGTTTTTCAGATTTAAAGGTTTTCTCAGATTCTCTCCGTGCCTCCTTGTCTCCGTGGTGGATTTTATTGCGTTCTATTTCGATTTTAAATGAGGATATATGGGACATCATCTGCACTCCAAAAGCTCTCTGGTGCCGCTTATCGACCGGCTTAACAAATACCCGATCGGACTGGTGGACAGTGTCAAGCTTCGCGAAATTCTTTCTCTGCTCTTTAATGAACAGGAAGCCTTTGTTGCCTCCAGCTTTCCACTGGAAGAAGCGACATTACAGGAACTTGCCAAAGTGACAAAAGTTCCTGAAACTGAACTTCTGCAGATTCTGGAGAGAATGGCTGACAAGGGGCTGGTGATGGACATGCCGTTCGACGGTGAGGTCTATTATCTCCTCATGCCAGGTTTGATCGGATTTTTTGAATTCACCTTCATGAAAAACCGGACTGACCTGCCGCTGGAACGACTTGCCCAGCTTATGAAAGAGTATCTGGTAGAGAGTCAGGCCAAAGAGGTTTTTGGCAGCAAGACACCGCTGACCCGTTGCCTCCCCTATGAAGAGCATATTCCGGTCACCTCGGAGATCACCAGCTATGACAGGGCGCGGGAGATCATAAGAGAAGCAGGTTTCGGCGCAGTCGGCATATGTTACTGCCGTCACAAGAAGGAGCATCTGCACGAGACCTGCACCAAGGGTGCACCGGTTGAAGAGATCTGCATTTCGCTCGGGAGTGCTGCCCGTTTCATGGTGCGGCGCGGTTTTGCACGGCAAAAGAGCGTTGACGAACTGCTCGCCCTGCTTGATCATGCAAGGAAATTCAATCTGACTCACATTACAGACAATATCCGGCACAAACCATCGTTCATCTGCAACTGCTGCGGCTGCTGCTGTGAACTTCTGGCAGGCGTTCAGATGGGGTATCATAACGGTGTCGCCAGAACCGGATTTACCGCTGTGATCAACGCTGAAGATTGCACCGGCTGCGGAGTATGCATCAAAGCATGCAATGTAGGGGCTATCACCCTTTCAGACAGGGTTACTCCCTCCAGCCGCTCGAAGCGCTATGCCAAAGTCTCCCCTGAGATCTGCCTCGGCTGCGGAGCCTGTGTCTCATCCTGCAAGCCTGCTGTTCTCGCCCTGGTTGCCATGGCAAACCGGCAGACGCCCCCCCTTAAGCGCAAAGAGCTGTATGTTCGTATACTGAAAGAGAAAAAAAGGCTCGCACCATTTGTTGTAAGCGGCATCAAGAAGAGTCTGCGGGGCTTTCTGAAAGGGAAGAAACCGAAAAAAGCTATTCCACTCATAAAGGAGTAACCGATGCAACTGCTCAATCCCAAACAGCTCCTTAAGAGCCATCCAGATCCTAAACTTAATGAAATCCTCCGCAAAACCGTTGCTTTTTTCGAGGCAAAAGGGAAAAAGCGACTCAAAGAGGATGACCTGAACCGTGTCTGGTATGCCGATTTTATCGAATTCGTCAAACAGGAGAAGATCTTTGCCACCCTCCTGACACCTGAAGGTTACGGCAGCAGCGACTGCCGCTGGGACACCTCACGTCTCTGCGCATTCAATGAGCTTTTAGGCTTTTACGGACTCTGCTACTGGTACACCTGGCAGGTAACGATCCTGGGGCTTGGCCCGATCTGGATGAGCAGTAATGAGGGGCTGAAACGGAAGGCTGCTGCACTGCTTGATGATGGAGCCATCTTTGCTTTCGGGCTTTCGGAAAAGGAACATGGCGCAGATATCTACGCCAGCGACATGCTCCTTATACCGTCCTCAGAGGGGAATTATCTGGCAAAGGGTGACAAATACTACATCGGAAACGGTAATGAAGCAGCAATGGTCTCTACCTTTGGCAGATTTCCGGAAAGTGGTGAATATGTTTTTTTCGTAACTGACAGCAAACACGACAAATACGAATGCGTGAAAAATATTACTGCAAGCCAGTCCTATGTTGCAGAGTTCGTACTCAATGACTATCCGGTTACTGATGAAGATATTCTTTCCCGTGGTGATGAAGCCTGGAACGCTGCTCTTAACACGGTAAATATCGGCAAATACAACCTGGGGTGGGCCACCATTGGGATCTGTACCCATGCTTTCTACGAGGCTGTCAATCATGCCTCAGGGCGTAGCCTCTACGGCATGCATGTTACTGATTTCCCGCATGTGAAGCAGATGTTCGTGGATGCTTATGCAAGGCTTGTCGGGATGAAACTCTTTGCCGAAAGAGCGGCTGATTATATGAGGAGCGCTTCAGCTCATGACAGGCGCTATCTTCTTTATAACCCGGTCATGAAGATGAAGGTCACCACCCAGGGCGAAGATGTGATCAATCTTCTCTGGGATGTGATCGCAGCAAAAGGGTTTGAAAAGGATATGTATTTCGATACAGCAGCAAGGGATATCCGGGCACTCCCTAAGCTTGAGGGGACGGTTCATGTTAACATTGCCCTCATCGTCAAATTCATGCAGAACTACTTCTTCAACCCGGCAGAGTATCCGGAAATTACCCGGCGGGATGATCGGAAAAACGATGATTTTCTCTTTGATCAGGGGCCGACCAAGGGGCTTGGCAAAATCCGTTTCCACGATTACAGGAAGGTTTACGACAGCTCTCCCCTGCCGAATGTCACTGTTTTCAGGGAGCAGACAGAAGAGTTCCGTAAATTTCTGCTCCGTGCAACCCCTGATGCAGCCCAGCAGAAGGATATCGACTTTGTTCTCGCAACCGGCGAGATCTTCACCCTGGTGGTCTACGGTCAGCTGATCCTGGAGAGTGCCTTCATGAGCGGTCTGGAGAATGATCTGCTTGACCAGATCTTCGACTTCATGGTACGTGATCTCTCCGGCTTTGCCCTGCAACTCTACAGCAAACCCTCCAGTACAGAGCAGCAGATGGAGTGCTGCCTGAAGATGATCAGGAAGTCAAACGTCGATGAGCAGCGTTTTAAACGGGTGCTTGATGCCAATGTGTATGTCCTGTCAGGGGCTTATGAGATGACTCCGTAAATGGAATTACAGGAGATAGGCAATGAAAACAAGTGAAGTGATGAACAGGGCAAAATTTGTCAGGCACAAGGACAAGATGCTCCTCTATTTTGATTTTTCCGATCTCGGTATCGAAGATTCCAGGCAGGTCTGTGAATATGTAAAGGGGCTCATCAGCAGAATGCCGAAAAGTTCGGTGCTGACTCTGGTGAATGTCGCAAACGTAAAATATGACGCTGCCTTCAGGGAACTTTCAAGTGATCTGGCCGAACATAACAAACCATATGTACTTGCAGGCGCAGTCATTGGAGTCGAAGGATGGCGCAAACTGATCTTCATGGTTACCATCAAGTTAACCGGCAGAAACAATCTGAAGATGTTTGATGATGAGGAGGTTGCCAGGGATTGGCTGGTTGAGTACCGCGCATGATGACTGGCCTTCATGGTCAAATCAAGTTATTCCCATCTCTGGATCTGCATAGACTCAATAATCAAGCTCTTCTGTAGCTATAAATCACTTTGACAGATTGATATTTAGTGTTTAATGTAGTGCTTAATAAAACATCAAATGTGAGGTATTCCATGTCCATCAGTCTCGCAGAAGACATCCGCTCGGTTACCGATCTGAAACGGCACACCAGGGAAATTCTTGATCATGTTCACCAGTCAGGACGGCCTACAGTGCTTACGGTCAATGGCAGAGCCGATTCGGTCATCATCGACGCCAAAGTCTATGAAAAGCAGCTAAAAGCAATGAACCTTGCCCGCCTGGTGTACGAGGCAGAGGCACAAGCGGCGGGAACGGCGGTTGCGGCCGCGTTCTCGGTGCGCGGTGCCACGCCCACCGGGTCGCGGAACGAGGCCGCGACGCGATCGAGCTCGGCCTGCGGAATCAGGTGCGCGTCGCCGTCGGTATCGAGCGCCAGGATCGCGTTGAATTCGGCATTGACAGCGTCAAAGAACTTCTGACCCTCGGCCTTGACCAGGATCTTGATGCGCGCCTTGTACATGTTGTCGCGCCGGCCGTAGCGGT
>JANNRW010000014.1:0-8449 GCA_031401815.1 Geobacteraceae bacterium
GTGAACAAAGTTTTTCGGCTTGCTTCCAACAGGGATATTCTCCTGAACCTGATCAAGAACATCGTGACAAAGCTTGCAATCTTTGGAAATTACCTTGCCATCTGCTGTCTTGTGCTTGCCATCATGGCAGCGGAAACAACCCGGCGTATAGAAATGACCGATAAAGTCAGGATAGGTACTCCACTTGACCTTCATGGCAGGGAAGAAGTTCCGCTCATAAATGTCTTTCACCCGATCAACTGCCTGCTTGATCGCTGGTGCCTTATCCTGTGCTACTTTAGGGTAGTTCTTGGCGTAATAGTCCGGAATATCCCTGACAATGGCAGCAAATCCTTCTTCCTTGGTCTTGAACGGTCTGTTAAGAATCTCAACTGCTACCTTCTTGATGAAAGGAAGATTGCGATCGATATTTCCTGAAACAAAATTAAGATCCATCTCCTTCCCTGGAGAATTATAAATATGTGCAGGACGATTGTGGCAGTCGGTGCAGTCCATTGCACGCTTGCTACCTTTGGCAATCTCCTCCTTGGTGAGCGGCTTTTCGATATCCGAATATTCCGTCAACTTTCCGTCCTTGTCCTTGATTGCTACGTAGGGAATGTCAAGTCTTTTCTGATCGCGTGCAATGAAAACAACATCCTTGTTGATATGCCAGTGGATACCGTTTACGTTCGGGTTCTTAGGATTGCCCCCGATATGGATCAGCATGTCTACCGTACGCGGTGTATTCTCTTCGTTAGGAGCATAGTGATAGAAAATTTTCTGGCGTCCTACATAGAATTTCTCTGGCCAGTGACAATGTTCACACGTCTCACGGGCAGGACGAAGGTGGTCGATGGGTGTTGCAATGGTTTCGGGGTAAGTATGGAAGAGAACTGCATACAACTGTTTCATTCCGGAAATTTTTGCCTTTACGTACCATGCCGCACCAGGGCCGACATGGCACTCTACGCACTTGACCCTGGCGTGGGGGGAGTTGCTCCATGCAGTATGTTCGGGAGTCATGACCGGATGGCAGAGTTCTCCGCAAAAAGTGGTTGATTCGGTGAACTCGTAACCCTTTATGGAGGCAATAGCAACAATGACGACAAATATGACTGTTGCTACAATAAAAAAGATAAAGAGATAACGTCTCTGGGGGACGTTGAGGTCGAGCCGGGGATATTGAGGGATCTCTTCATCTAAAGAGATCATCCCTTCGATAGCTGCCCTGCGACGTTCATTCCTGACACGCCAGGCTCCGAAAGGAACCAGCAATAATCCAAGAATAAGCATTCCTGGAAAGAGGAAGTAGGTCATAAGCCCCAGATAGGCATGCTCAACTCCGGTAATCAGCTCAAACGCGAAGAAAACGATAATAAGAGCGGTAGCAGTTACTGCCAGAATCATCCCGACAAGACTGATAAGATTCCAGGCATAACCTGCTGTTTTGCGTATTGCCATTGAACTTCTCCTTGAGTGCAGTATAAATAATTATAATAAAGTAGTGAATTAGGCGATTTCTGGCGTGAACTGTATCTATTTACCTTGCAGCAGCATGATTTGTCAAAGTTTTTTTGTTCCAGCTTACAAATCGTACTGCCAAAATGACTTTATTTAAACTGCTCATCTTTCAAATAACTTTCAAAAACCTTGTTGACATATTTTCTCATCACCTTTATTTTATCATCTACTGTTTATAAACGCTGTTATAAATTCTTCATGACCAATATTTTAACGCTTGAGATAGTTTCCTCTGTATCAAATCAATTCAGGAGGTGCATAACTTGAAAAACCACGTCTGGCGACCACTGTTCATCGTTCTGGCGATAGTCGGTGTAATTCTGCTCACTAGAACATTGTTAGTACCAGGCGACTTCGGAACACATGAGCGGGGCTATATGTACGGCTGGCACCGCAAGTCCAACGAGGCCGACTGGAAAAAGATCCCTGTAAAATACAAGACCTCCGCATCTTGCCCTGAATGTCACAAAGACAAATACAACGACATCAAGGATTCTCCCCATGGCGCCATAAGCTGCGAAAACTGCCACGGCCCCAAGTTTGATCACCCCAATGACCCAATGGGTCTGAACATTGACCGGCGCCGCGAGCTTTGTATCCGCTGCCATGCCTATCTCCCCTACAAGGGGAGTGCCCGTGGGAAAATTCCGGGCATCGATCCAGTGAAGCATCATCCGGAGGCAGAGTGCATCATGTGCCACTATCCGCACGATCCGACCAAGGCAAATCCGAAATATAAGAAGAAGTTGGAGGTGAAGTCATGATGAACCGCCGTGAATTTTGCAAGAAAGCAATGATCGTGGCCGGCGGTCTTGTCATACCGCTCAGTGCACTGGAGGTATTCAACCCCAAAAGACTGCACGCCGAGAAAAATGGCAAGAGCAAGGTACGCTGGGTCTTTCTGGTTGATGTCCACAAATGCGTAGGATGCGGTTTCTGTGTTCAGGCCTGCAAGATAGAAAATGATGTCAAATGGGATGCCAATGTCACGAGAACCTGGGTGGAGCGATACGTGATCACCAAGAGTGGCCAGACTTTTATTGACTCACCCAAGGGCGCCAGGGACGGTTTCACGACACAGAAGATCGATCAGGCACACGCAGGGATGAAAGATGTAAAACCTGAAGATATCGCCAAGGGCTTTTTTGTCCCCAAACTCTGCAACCATTGCGAAAACCCCCCCTGTGTTCAGGTCTGCCCGGTTGGAGCCACCTACCAGACTGATGATGGTGTAGTTCTGGTTGACCAGACATGGTGCATAGGGTGTGGTTATTGCGTCATGGGATGCCCTTACGGAGTCCGTTATTTCCACCCTGAACTGCACGTTGCCGAGAAATGTACATGGTGTTATCACCGCCTCTCCCAGGGGATGAAGACCGCCTGCGTGGATGCATGTCCATACGGTGCCCGCAGAGTCGGCAATATCAGGGATCCGGAAGATCCGGTTACAAAAATTATTACTACGGAACAGGTAAACGTGCTTAAAGAAGAGTTCGGCACCAAACCGCAGGTATTCTATCTGGGATCTTCAATGGAGGTAAAATAGTCATGGTACACGGTGAAGCCTGGACCCTGAAGGAGTTCTTTGTCTATCCCAACGAGTACATATACTGGTCGATTCAGATCGTCATGTATCCTTTCATGACCGGTCTGGTCGCAGGAGCCTTTGTTCTCTCATCCCTCTATCATGTTTTCGGAGTCAAGCAGTTGAAAGAGATTGCCCGTTTTTCACTGGTCTTTTCACTTGCACTGCTTCCGGTAGCCATGATGCCTCTCATGCTGCACCTGCAGCAGCCACTGCGAGGGATTTACGTAATGATGACCCCGCATTTCACCTCAGCCATTGCCGCATTCGGCATAGTATTCACGACTTACGGCCTGATAGTCGCTTCGGAAATCTGGTTCGTCTACAGACAGTTCATTGTCGAGACTGTCCTTGAATTGCGGGCTAAAAAACAGAGAAGCACTATTGAGTCAGCTCAACTGACCATGTATTCGCTTCTCTCCATGGGCGCAATGGATCTAAGTCCCGAGGCACTGCACAAGGATGAAAAGGCTGTCGGAATTCTGGCAGGCATAGGTATCCCGGTCGCCTGCTTCCTGCACGGTTACGCCGGCTTCATCTTCGGCTCGGTCAAGGCAAATGCCCTCTGGATGACCCCTCTCATGCCGGTCATCTTCATCTGCTCGGCAGTCGTGTCGGGAATTGCGCTCTGCATGATTACCTACATCATTACCATGGAGATCCGCAAACTGATCCTGGCCTGGAAGAGAAGAAAGAATCCACGGCTCCCTACAACAGAAGATCTGAAAAGTGCAGAAATCCTGACTGTCACCATGACCGCCAAATACCTGGTCATGTTTCTGGTTCTGGCCATAACCCTGGAACTGCTGGATTTGATCTTCAGAACCTACACTGCAGTCAAATCATGGGATATTCTGCGTAGTGTCATCTATGAAAGAGACTTTTTCAAGATATTCATACTCCAGTACGGACTCGGGAACCTTATCCCTTTCATCATCTTCCTCAGACCAGGGCTTACTATACGGCGTGCAGTACTTGGTACACTGCTTGTACTGATGGGTGTCTTCATGATGCGCTGGAACGTTGTTATCGGCGGGCAGGCATTCTCAGCCTCATTTTCAGGCTTTATGGAGTATCAAATGCCGATCTGGCCGGGCACCATGGAACTGTTCAAGGAGGGATTATTCGGCGCACTGTCAGTCATAATAACCCCTTTTGTTCTTTTCTATATAATTACAAAGGTGTTGCCTGTGTTTGGAGTAAAAGATTCTCACTGATCACAGTTTTAGTGACCAACCCTCATGCTCCGTTGCAGGGCAATCCTGGATAAATCAGGCAGAACTGAGGGCTTGCCTGAGGGAGGATAGCGGATGTCAACACCGGAAGAGGATCTTGAAAGACGGGAAAAAGAGCTGGAGAGCAGGATACAGCTGCTGGAGCGGCAACTGGATCGCCTCAGTACCCGTATAAGCGACGAAGGCACTCCGCCTGCTGCTACAGCTCCAGCTACAAAAACAGCTCCAATACCAGCTAAACAGTATACTGACGAAGAGATGCCCGAACTTTCGGAAGAGGTTCTGGGCTGGGCCAGCCGGAATGCAGTTCTCCCACGCCTGGCTACTGTCTGCTTTCTGATGGTTATTGCACTGATCTTGCGGACGATCACCGACAGTGGTCTTGTCAACAAGCTTTTCGGCTCTGGCCTTGGTATGGCATATGCTGCGGCTCTGATGATCTTTGGCTGGTTCAAGTATCAGAAAGAGAGTCCGCTTGCCCCGGCATTTGCAGTTTGCGGTGCTGTTCTGATGCCTGTAATCGTGGTCGAAACCCATATGCACTTCCAGTCGCTACCGCTGGTGCCCGCTTACCTGACACTGATGGCAACCGGCCTCGGCATGGCTCTCATGAGCCACCGTTTCAACGCTTTTGTCCCCATTTCAATCGGAATTCTGGGGATGTGCTTTGCCGGTGCTGCGATCGATTACCCCCGCCCATTCTTCCCTTATCTCTCCCTGGTACTCTTGACTGCCAATATTCTCGGGTACTTTGCGGCACAACTGAAGCGCTGCTCCTGGCTGCGCTGGTCTGTTCTGGCAGTCACCCTGATGATGCTACAGCTCTGGGGTGTCAAGCTCGGACTGCTGTTGCGTACCGGAGAGAAAATTCCACCCGAAATGGCTCCTTCCTGGTATCTGCCGGTGCTATTCGTATTTTTCCTTACTTTTCTTTTTCTCCCTCTCTTCGGGATCTTCAAGGCAGGAACCGGAAAAGTATCCAGATTTGATTTCAGTCTGCCAACCATTAATGTGATCTGTATCTTCCTGATGGCTCGCCACCTGTCTGAAGCCGGACTATTGAGCGTAAACCTTTTCGGCATGATTGGCCTGCTTGGTGCTGCCGGTCTCTTCGGCTTGACTTTCTGGTGTGCCAGTCGAGGAGTTGATGGCGCTCCCGGCACCAATACATTCATGCTTGCAGGAGGCACCCTTCTTGCTCTGGCTCTGCCAGCTGCAACCGGCTCGTTTGTTCATACTCTGCCGATACTCTCGGTTGTTGCCATTGCCATGAATATCATGTCTGATGTCTGGAAGAACGGCGGCATCAGGGGTACTGCCTACCTCCTCAACATCTACAGCGGCCTGGCGCTTGTCCTTGTACTACAAAAGAACGGCTCTGGTCCTCTGGATCTTGTAAATATGCTCCCCTCCGCAATTCTGGCCTGCACACTGATATACCAGTACAAGTGGTGTCGCCTCTCCCCTCCCCCCCCCATGTCAATGCTCTTCGGAACTCTGGATAAAAAGGATCGCTCTGCTGTCCTGCTTCTGCTGGCCGGGCTGGCCTGCACCTTCTTCATGATCAGGGTAGGTCTGTCTCATGCTGTTCTTGCTCTACCGGCAGATTCCCAACGTGACGCATTCCGCTGTGCCCAGTCGGTCATCATAAACGGCTCAGCCATCGGCTTGATTCTTTTTGCCTATCTCCGCCGCAACAAGGAGATACGGAACGTAGCCATACTTGTGACTGTAATTGGAGGAATCAAGGTATTCCTTTACGATCTGCTCGGAACTCACGGTTTGCCACTTGTCTTCAGCGTATTCTCTTTTGGGCTTGCAGCAGCCATAGAATCACTGGCTCTGGGCAAATGGGACAAGCAGTCAGTTGCCGCCGAACCCTCTAAGTCCGATATAGAATAGCCGTGCATAACTAAATATCCTGAAAAGATTCAACAAAAAAGGGGGGCGAAATCGCCCCCCTTTTTTTGCCTTGTAACCAGCCTCCTAAATCAGTGAACTCCGCCTCCAAGAAATGCCACTATCATAAGTACCAGCAGAGCAAGCCCGATGAGTAAAGCCATGAAACCAAACCCTTTCACCAGAAAGTCATATACAATTCCACTTGTGTGAGTAGCTGCAAACTCCTCGGTAATCCCTTCTTTTTCATATCGCTTCCACTGGTCGCCACGTTCAAGGAGCATCTCTTCCTTTGCGATCTGGCCATTAAAGATGACAAAATCCATGGGAAACTTCTCAGGACGGCCATGCGTGTTAAAGAAGTGAACCGAGAAGATAAAACCGGTTGCCAGCAGCGCCTCATCTGAATGAACTATTGTTGCAATATTGAATGCCCACCCTGGGAGTAATTGTCCGAATACCTCAGGAAACCAGAGCATCAGACCTGATCCGCCGATTGCAAACATCCCCCAGAATACTGCTATAAAATCAAACTTCTCCCAGTATGTCCATCTCTCGAATGTCGGCTTTGGCCCCTTGAAAAAGAACCAGCGGAGCATGCAGTAAACATCAACTATGTCGCGCAGGTTCGGACAGAGGGAATCAGGCCCGAAAAGACGCTGTATGCAATTCCCCTTAACTTTTTTGCTTAAAAACAGAAAGTGGAAGCTCATCACCAGGGCTGAACCGAAATACACAAAAGTGATTCCTGCACAGATACGATGCCACAGACCGGCATTTGCCGCCCCACCGTAAAGTTTCATCATGTAAATGGCCCAGGCCTGATCGCTGAACTTGAGCGGCAGACCTGTCAGAGAGAGCCCCAGGAAGCTGGTTATAACCAGAATGTGGAGGAATATATGCTTTCTGTTAAAACGGCGATACTGCTTGTGCGCATCAGGAATAACCGGGTGCAGATGGCCTGAACTCATCGCCTCGGCCTTTTCACGATTTTCTACAAAACCCCGGAACATCCAGAGTAATGTATGAATCCAGAATACGGTAAAGGTGCCAAGCAGTAGCCCTGTCATCCCTGCAAAGGTATAAAATAGCAGAGGATATTTCTCACGATCATGTGTTCCGTGTGCATAGAACCTGGCAAACATCGGTGTTGCCTTGGGGTGGCAAGTAGCGCACATCTTGACAAGATTGTCTGTATGGAGATTTGAATTCGGATCACTCTTGGGGAGTATGGAGTGTGCCGAGTGGCAATCTGCACAGCCGGCAACCTTCTCGGGGAAACCGAGCCGGTAATTTTTCCCGTGATAGCTGTCAAGGTATGACTTCACTGCAACGGTTGTCAATTTGTTCTTCTTCATCAGTTTGTCGTCAGCATGGCACTTCATGCAGATTTTTGTATGAAACTGCCTCTCTTCATATGAACCCTTGATAAGAGGCTTGATATCGTGGAGATTATGGCAGTCATGGCATGCTGCCGAATCCTGATTACCAGCAACTACCCCTTTGCCATGAACAGAGTTTCTGTAGATTGACTCCTTGTCATGACACTGAATGCATTTCGCAACTGCAATCTTTTTATCCTGTTTCCAGTTAGCATGAAAATGGATGTCAGTATGGCAGTCAGCGCACCGAACGCCCTTCTGAACATGAATACTGTTGTAATGTTCGGCATTTTCTTTCTTGTGGCACCGCTCGCAAGCAACCCTGTGAATCTTTGTCTCGCCGCGCATATGCCTGGCAATGTCGATAATCTCGATATGACAACTGGTACAAGCATTCTTGCCATGCACAGACGCTGCAAAACCTGTAATTGAAATCTTGTTGCTGTGACAGCCGAGACAGGTTGCCGGATCAATCGCCATCCCCTGCTCCGCAAAGGCCGGAACCGCAACTATAAGGGTAAATAACTGAAAAGCTGTAATCAGAATTAATCTATGTGGCATGCCCTTCCTCCGGAGATGTTAATTACTTCAACTTAGTTAAGCACTAATGATAAATTTATGCTAACGATAATTTACCTGAAAACATGTATACTGTATACAAAATAATTTGCCTTGAAATGTATTTGCCTCAGACAGGCTGGAGGGGGTCTGCGACATAAAAATGTGATTTCTTGACGCCACTCTTTTTTTGCCCTATTATCTTGTTGACTGCAAGCAACAAGATAATAGGGGGTGGTTATGAGTGAGACATTTTCGAGCTTGGAAAAGAAGAGGGAACAACTCTA
>JANNRW010000015.1:0-32961 GCA_031401815.1 Geobacteraceae bacterium
GCAGTTCCATTTGTGTTCTTATTTACCCACATCTACTTTCCTACTATTCAGTTTTCAAAGACCAGCTCTTCCTGCCACGCCCCGCAGCAGAATTGGCAATATAACTAACCTCGCCCTAGCAGTCAACTCTTTTTTTCAATCATTCTGCTTTTTTTTGCAACCCATTCAAATCTGCTTCTGGTCAAATGGAGTCGGTCTTTTATCACTAACCTCTACTTACAGTCAACCCATTTGTTACAGCAATACTTCCCGCATTTTGGATATATATGCCTAATTGCCCAACAATCAATAAGATAGCCTTTTTATTTACACTCTTTTTTCTCCTTGGACAGACCAACCTTGACTACTTCTGCTAGCTGGCCGATAATCTGCCTAACTGACAACAGAAAGGCTTACCCATAAATGCGCTTCACTTTATTAAATATTGACAGTAAAACCGCCGCCAGGCGTGGTCGACTGGAGACTCCACACGGAATTATAGAAACTCCGATCTTCATGCCAGTCGGGACACATGCTGCCATGAAGGCGATGACTCCTGACCAGGTATCCGCAACCGGTGCCCAGATAATTCTCAGCAACACCTACCACCTACATCTGCGCCCTGGTGAAGGTTTGGTGCAAAAAGCCGGTGGTCTTCACAGTTTCATGTCCTGGAATGGGCCAATACTGACCGATTCAGGCGGGTTTCAGGTATTCTCTCTCCCCAACAAACGGATAACTGAAGAAGGGGCTTTCTTCAAACACGAGATAACAGGTGAAGAGGTATTCCTCGATCCGGTGAAGGCGATCAGCATTCAGGAGTCGCTGGGTGCGGACATCATAATGGCCTTCGACGAATGCATCCCTTACCCATGTGACAGGAAATATGCCGCCCTTTCAACCAGGAAAACGCTCCGTTGGGCTGAGGAGTGCAAAAAAGCCCAAACCCGCAAGGATCAGGCTCTGTTCGGCATTGTCCAGGGGAGTGTTTTCGAAGAGTTGCGCGAGATGTGTGCACGCGAACTTGTTTCAATGGACTTCCCTGGATATGCCATCGGCGGAGTCTCGGTTGGTGAGGGGCTGGAGTTGCTCAAAAATGTAGTCTCCATGACCGTACCGTTCCTGCCTCAAAACAAACCACGCTACCTGATGGGGGTCGGACTGCCGGAAGATATACTTGAAAGCGTGGAACGAGGAATGGATATGTTCGACTGCGTCATTCCCACCAGATACGCGCGTAGCGCAACCCTTTTCACTCGCCGTGGCAAAATTCGCCTGACCAACAAGAGCTACCGCCGCGACTTCTATCCAATTGATCCAAGCTGCAATTGCTATGCATGCAAGAACTTCAGCCGAGCCTACATCCATCATCTTTTCAATGCGAACGAAGTTCTCTCTGCTATTCTTGCAAGCATTCACAATGTTCACTTCTACCTTAACATGATGGCGGAAATCCGGCAAAGCATCGAAAAAGGTCAGTTTGCAGAGTTCAAGAAGGACTTTCTGGAAAGATATATGTCTGAGGATAACAGGAAGGAGAAGAGAGCATGAGTAATGACAATTTTACTCACGCCATGGAGATCATGCGCAGATTGCGGGCACCAGGAGGCTGCCCGTGGGATGCAGAGCAGAGCCACGAATCACTGAAGCGCTACCTTATCGAAGAGTGTTACGAAGTTATTGAGGCCATCGATAAAAATGACGATATGCTGCTTAAGGAAGAACTCGGCGATCTGCTGCTGCAACCACTCTTCCATGCCTCCATTGCCGAGGAGCGCGGGGCGTTCACGATCAACGACGTACTCGAAACCCTGGCAGACAAACTGATTCGTCGTCACCCGCATGTATTTGGCGACCAGGAGATCAGAACCAGTAACGAGCAGGTTGCCAACTGGGAAAAGATCAAGAAGGAAGAAAAAGGGGGGGAGCGCAAGTCAGCTCTTTCCGGAGTCCCCCCGCACCTCCCTTCGCTGATGAAAGCGCAGAAGATTACGGAGAAGGCGGCAAGGGTAGGTTTTGACTGGGAGCATACAGATGCGGTATATGCAAAAGTGCTTGAAGAGCTACACGAACTGGAAGAGACCATAGCTGATGGCAATGAAGAGAGGATGGAAGCAGAACTTGGAGATCTGCTCTTTGCGATAGTCAATCTGGGGAGATTCCTCTCAATTAATCCGGAAGAGGCTCTGCGGAAAACGATTAATCGCTTTGAGTCCCGGTTTAGTCACATAGAAGAGACTCTTCACTCCAGAGGAGTGAACTTGAAAGATACTTCAACAGAGGAGATGGAGCTCCTTTGGGAAGAAGCTAAAAAGATCGAAAATAACTGTTGAGTTGTTGAAAAGTTGATGGGCCAAAACTCGTCTCAGTTGAAGAGTTATTTCCTGATCCATATGGTACCTCTTAAAAATAATTGAATGAATCATGCAAAATATAACAACATTTCAAGTAAATAGCTGCTTTTCCACAAAAACTGTGGATAAGCTGTTGACAAACATGTTGACAGCTTCATAAAGGGATATTCTTTGCGGCTGTCTTTCCATAATGCCTGTTTTTTAGGCATATAATAATTGCTGTAATTACGGCATGTTACATATTCATATCGCTAAATCAGGGGTTTACAAGAAGACATCCCTAGTCTGATTGCAGCGATATCGGCATCTTAGCCTGTTTCTGTTTAAAACAGCCCCAAATTACCTGCCTTAACTGGTCAGTCAGATGCAAAAAAGTATCGAAATATTTTATAATCCGATCAAGCGCCTGACAGCTTCTTCCTCAAAATATTAGCAATCTCTCCTGCCTCACTACTCTTTAAAACAGACGATAACACCCCATAAACAAGAACTGCTGCAACAACCGCCCCCCCCAGTGAAGCTGTTTTGAGAATTATAGATCCAGAGAGAGACCAGTCGACAATTCCGGCGAGCCAATAGGCTGCAAATCCGGCAGGCACGGCCGCAAGCAGGCATTTCATGGCTGTTTCGAGCAGAATGCGCTCGCCAAAGGAGCCAATTTTTCGCCTGAGCAACCAGACAAGTATTGCCATATTGGCAAGCGCTGACAGAGAAGAGGCAAGTGCCAGACCACTGTGCAGCATCGGTTTCATCAAAATGAGACTAAAGAGGAGATTTACAAAAAAGGCGACTAATGCTGCAATGACCGGGGTTTTCGTATCCTTTAGCGCATAGAATGCGGGTGCAATTACCCTTATCATCGCTACAAATGAAAGGCCGATGGAGTACTGCACCAGCGCCTTGCCACACTGCTGCGCCTTAAGGTAGTCAAATTCACCCCCCATGAACAGCAGACTGAATATAGGAGTTGCGCAGATCATCAGCCCGATAGCCGCCGGAATTGTGATAAAGAGGAGAAGACGAAGCCCAAAATTAAGCGATTCCTTCAATGCAGCCATGTCCCCTTCCGCAGCCTGTCGACTCATTGATGGGAGAACTGCCTGGGCTACCGAAACTGTGAAAATGCCCTGAGGGAATTCAAAGAGTCGTTGCGCATAGTAAAGATAAGAAACACTCCCTTGCGGCAAATAAGATGCGAGAAAAGAGCCAACCATTATATTCAGATAGTAGACCCCTACTCCGAAGACCGAAGGAGCCATGAGAAGTACGATTTTTTTCACGGCAGGATGATTGAACCTGAAACAGATCTGCGGTGGAAAACCGAACTTCCAGAGGGTCGGAAGCTGGAGAAGTAACTGGAGAAAGCCTCCCGCAAGAACACCTACCGCAAGTGAAATGATCGGCACCTCAAAACGCTGGTGCAGAAAAAGAGCGCAGCCGATCATCGCCAGATTAAGGAAGACAGTAGAAATGGCAGGGGTGAAGAAGTGCCGGAGAGTATTAAGGATACCCATCGCCAACGCTACCAGACTGACAAAGAAGATGTAGGGGAACATCAGCCTGTTGAGGAAAACAGTGAACTGATATTTTTCAGGCTCTGCTACTGCCCAGCCACGGAACATAAACCCGACGATTGCAGGGGAGAAGATTATTCCAATAACCGTCACACCCGCCATAACAATTGTCAGCAGAGTGAAGCAGATGTTGGCAAGCTCCCTGGCTTCCTGCTGACCCTTCTGAGTGTATACCTCGGAAAAGGTTGGCACAAATGCAGCTGTAAGCGCCCCTTCGGCAAAAAAACGGCGGAGCATGTTCGGGATCTGGAAGGCTGCGAAAAAAGCGTCAGTATAAAGACCTGCCCCGAACAGGCGCGAAACCACCATGTCGCGCACCATCCCCATAATGCGGGAGAGAACGGTTGCAAAACCAAGCACTCCGGCAGCTCGGGCTATGTTTCTCTTCTCTGACAATAATGACCTCGTAGCAAAGCTGTTAAGGGGTTATGTAGCACAATACACCGGAAAAGTGGAAAATTTATCCAATCTGCCTTCTAGACTGCTCTTTCTGTAAACAATCATTACATAACTTTATCAAACGCCCTGGGATGACAGATATCTGTTCCAGCAGTAGCGCTCCCTGCTGAAAAACAGAGCCGCAATATATTTTTATGCAGGCACGATGAATAATTTGACCCCGCCCCTCTGGCAGCTTATAATCTGGCTCAAATGAATCCATCAGAAGCAAATATGCGCCGTTTACCGGCCGAGTGGGAAGAGCAGGATGGTGTGCTTGTTGCCTGGCCAGATCAAGAAAGTGACTGGCAACCTGCCCTTGAGTTTGTTGAACCTGTCTTTGCCGAGATAATAGCAACTATAAGCAGATTTGAAAGAGTGATTCTGATAGAACCTGATACAGTATCCTCCTCACCTATGCTTAAGGTTAAAGAGGCAGGTGCAGCGATGGAGAGGATTACCTGCTGCAAAATTGCGACAAATGATACCTGGGCAAGGGATTTTGGGCCGATTACGGTAATGGATAACGACAATCCTCTGCTCCTTGATTTCGGGTTCAATGGCTGGGGCTTGAAATTCCCGGCTGACCGGGATAACAGGATTAACCAGGCGCTCTGCTCTGCAAAGATCTTCTCAAGCCCTGTCAAAACTGTTGGCTTTGTCCTTGAAGGGGGGAGTATTGAGAGTGATGGTAACGGTACTCTGCTTACAACCAGTAGATGCCTGTTAAGTCCTAACAGGAATCCACACCTCTCAAAAGAGGAGATTGAAAGCTTTCTTTGTCAGGAGCTCGGATCGAGAAGAGTCCTCTGGCTTGAAAACGGTTACCTCGCCGGAGATGACACCGACTCTCATATCGACACGCTTGCCCGTCTTGCACCGGAGGATACAATATTGCACGTAACCTGTACAGATCCTGTAGACGAGCACTTTGACGCACTTGAAGCAATGAAGTGTGAGCTTGAGAAGTTCCGCACTGAATCAGGAAAACCCTACAGGCTCATCCCGCTCCCCTTGCCTTCTCCGTGCTATGGTTCAGAAAGCGAGCGAATTCCGGCCACCTATGCAAACTACCTTGTATTGAACAAGGCCGTGCTTGTTCCTACCTACTCTGATTTGTGCGACAGCTCCGCCCTTGCAGCAATAGGCCTGGCATTTCCTTCCCGAACTGTAATAGGCATTGAGTGCAGACCACTACTCCTCCAGCACGGCTCACTCCACTGCCTGACCATGCAACTCCCCAAGGGGAGCCTTTCATGAAAAAACTGACTGTTGCCCTAATTCAACAAAAATGTTCGGCCGACCTGCAGGCAAACAGAAACAACAGCATTGAGCTCATTCGTAAAGCGGTTGCCAGTGGAGCAGAGCTTGTCGCCATGCAGGAGCTGCATACAGCTCTTTACTTCTGCCAGTCAGAAAATCCGGAGCAATTTGAACTGGCTGAATCGATACCAGGCCCCTCAACTGATCAGTTTGGAGCAATTGCAAAGGAGCTCGGAATTGTTCTCGTTTTATCGCTTTTTGAGCGACGGGCACCAGGGATCTATCACAACACAGCGGTTGTTCTCGAAAAAAACGGTTCGATTGCCGGGAAATACCGTAAGATGCATATACCTGATGACCCTTCATATTATGAAAAATTCTATTTTACACCTGGTGATCTCGGTTTTGAACCGATCCAGACATCAGTCGGGAAATTGGGAGTTCTGATCTGCTGGGATCAGTGGTATCCTGAAGCGGCCAGGCTGATGGCACTGGCCGGAGCTGAAATATTGATCTACCCTACTGCCATTGGTTGGGATCCGCTTGACAGCAGGGATGAACAGGAGCGCCAGCTGAGTGCCTGGCAGATTATCCAGAGAAGTCATGCAGTTGCAAACGGACTCCCTGTGCTGAGTATTAATCGCATTGGGCTTGAAGATTCTCTCCCGGATGAGAAAAGCCGTATCCTTTTCTGGGGAAACAGTTTTGTTGCCGGTTGCCAAGGGGAGCTGCTTGCCGTTGCCGGCAACTCTGAAGAAGAGGTTCTGATTGCTACAGTTGAAATGAGCAGATGTGAAAAGGTCAGACGCATTTGGCCTTTTTTGCGGGATCGAAGGATAGATGCATATGGTGGCATGACCGAACGTTATCTGGATTGATCTCATTTTAGTTTACTGTTGAATTGCATGAGCAAACCCTGCTATAAATAACAAGTTTTTAATTCATCATCAAGAGGTTCACTATGAACGGCCTTAAACTCGGGCACAAACTGATCAGCCTTTTCCTTGTCATGGCGGTTATTGTTGCAATTACCGGCTTTTTTGGCATTTTCAGCCTTAACAAGGTTGGTCATACTATTCAGCATGTCATTTTGACCGGCTCCACCCAGTCAAATCAGACCGTGCTAATGAAAACCTCTCTTCAGGAGTGCCGCCTCCATCTGGTTGAAGCTGCCATGACTACACAACTTGATGAGCTTGAACTGATCCGGGGAGATTATGAAGCCAAGCGGGATCGCTTTAACGGTTATGTCGATATACTGCTCAAAGGGAACAGTAAACTTGGTCTCCCAGCGGCAATAAAAGGGAGTACGCTCGAACAGCGCGCTCAGTCAGTCAGCCAGAAAATGGTTGAATTCTCAGGTATCGCGGGTAAACTCCTTGCCCGCAAGGAGTTGCTTCTTGGAGCTGGCAAAACCGGACTGGGTGATGCGGAAATTTCAAATATTCTCAAGTCTGATCTGCCGGAAAAGACTGATGAAGTAACTGCCTCTGTAGATGAGCTCCTGATCACAGTAAACAGCCTTATGAAGCAGGCCAATCTGGATGCCGCTTCAATCCAGAGCAAGGCTCAGATTGCCCTTGTTACAGTCATGGTATGCGCAATTCTTTTTGCGGTTCTCTTTGGAACAGTTGCAAACAGAAACATTGTAAGTCGTGTCAAAAAAATGGGAGAGGCACTGGCTGATGGGGCAAAAGGAAATCTTTCCGTATCTGTAAATGATATATCCACAGATGAAATCGGCACACTGGCAAATGATTTTAACCAGATGCTGCTGAAGCTCTCCGAAATGGTTAACAGGGTAAAAAAATCGATCGGCGAGCTTGGCCAGATAGCAGGCAGCATTCGGGAAGCCTCACTGAAGAGCGTATCTTCTGCCGAAATTCAGGCTGCAAATACCATCCAGACTTCTTCAGCAATAACTGAAATGAACTCTTCTATCAATGGCGTAGCGCTGGCTATCGACGGATTGTCACTCTCTGCTTCGGAAAGCTCCTCTTCTACAATGCAGCTTATTGCCAGCATTGAAGAGGTATCACTGCATGTTGAAGCTCTTTCTCAGGCAGTTGACGAAGTGAGCTCTTCGATAACCGAAATGGCGGCATCCATACGTGCAATTGACGGGAGCGTTGCAAGCCTTGTCGATGCATCCATGACAACTGCAAGTTCGGTTGCTGCCATGGACTCTTCCATAAAACAGATCGAACAGAGAGCAACCTATAGTGTTACTATTTCAGATAAACTTCTTCTTGACGCTGAAAGTGGCAAGAAGTCAGTAGAGGCAACAATACTCGGAATGTCCAAAATCAAGAGCTCGTCTGCAATAACTTCAGAAGTGATATCCACTCTGTCCGAAAAAGCGCGAGACATCGGCTCAATTCTTTCGGTTATCGACGAAGTAGCAGAGCAGACAAATCTTCTGGCTCTTAATGCTGCAATTATAGCTGCTCAGGCAGGAGAGCATGGCAAGGGCTTTGCCGTGGTTGCAGAAGAGATCAAGGAGCTTGCCGAACGAACCAGCAGCTCCACCAAGGAGATTGCATCTGTTGTAACAGCTGTTCAGGTTGAAGTCCGCAAAGCTGTTGATTCGATTGACCTTGCCAAACAGAGTATCGCAGATGGCGAACAGCTCTCGTCTCAGTCGGGTGAAGCCCTAGGCAAAATACTGGCTGGCGTAAGGACAACCAGTAAACAGATGACAGAGATCGCAGGGACAACTGAATCTCAATCGCGCGAGAGTCAACAGATAAAGGGAGCTGTAGATCGGATATCCGAGATGATCACACAGATTGCAACTGCAACTGGCGAACAGGGTCGTGGCGCAGACATGATTATCTCTGCAGTGGAAAAAATGAAGGGGCTTAACGCCCAGGTAAGAAACTCTACTCGCGAGCAGAGCACAGTCGGAATATTCATCGGCAAATCGACTGAAACCATCAATTCAATGATTCGCAAGATCAAGATTGCCAGTGATGAACAGTCACGCAGCAGCGCTCTGATTCTTAACTCTGCCAATGAAATACAGAAATCGACCGAAATGAATCTTGAGACAAACAAGGTTGCAGATGAAGCTGTAAAGAGGCTCTCCAAGCAGTGTGAACTGCTCAACAAAGAGATGAATCAGTTTGTCATAAACCACACCGACGGCTGATTGCCTGAATATATAGCTGCTCATATCTCCTGGCACTCTCTTCCAGGGTAAAACGTGCCCTCATCGCGTTACTTCTCAGTACAGACATTGCTTCAGGCCGGTTATACCAGGTATAGAGAGCCCATCCGACAGTATCAAACAGCGCCCCTGCGGAAAGATCCTGAAACTTGAAGCCATTTCCGGTGATTTGCAACTCATTGTAATTCTCGACACTATCGTCAAGTCCACCAGTACTTCTTACTATCGGCAGAGTGCCATACCGCATGCTGTACATCTGATTCAAACCGCACGGCTCAAACGCTGAAGGCATAAGGAAAAAATCTGCCCCTGCTTCAATCTTGTGCGCTGTCACATTGTCATACCCGACTGTAACACTCAGTTTTTCCGGATATTTTGCTGCCATACCACCAAAATAGAAGTGTGCCCATGGTTCGCCTTCTCCCAGCATGGCAATCTGAAGATCAAGCTTCAATATTTCCGGAAGCGCAGCAGCATAATAGTCAATCCCTTTCTGTTTTACCATCCTCCCGACCATGCCGATCAGCGGCAAATCCGGCCTTATCGGAAGACCCAGCAGTTGCTGAATATCTCTCTTGCACAGAGCTTTCCCCCCCATGTCATCTGAAGAGAAATTTGCTGCTATGTAAGTGTCTGTTTCCGGAGACCATTCAGCATAATCGACTCCGTTCAGAATTCCATACAGATCCGCTCCCCTCTCCTGCAAAGCTCCTTCCAGCCCCCAGCCAAAAGAAGCAGTCTGTATCTCTGCGGCATACTTCTGACTGACTGTTGTCAAAAGAGTGGCATTATAAATTCCGCTCTTTAGAAAGTTGATCCTGTCATCATCTGCAACCCCCGGATAAACTGTTTCATCATCCTCCAGATCAAGATAGTTGATGCATGACAACGGAAAACTCCCCTGATACTGCATATTGTGAATGGTCAGTATCGAAGCGGAATTTCCGACATGAAGATCATTTCGATAGGCAGTATTGAGAAGCAAAGGGACAAGGGCTGTATGCCAGTCATGGACATGGATAAGATCCGGATAAAACCCTATCATCTTGCATAGTTCCAGACTCCCTTTTGAGAAGAATATGAACCGCCTGTCATTATCCGGGAATTCTAAGTTGTTTTCATCATAGAGACCGTTTCTGCCGTAATACCCTTCGTGATCCAGAAAATATACCGGTATATCCGTACCCGGAAGCACCCCTTCATACACAGCACAATACTGTTCGCCAAGCAGCCCCATAGGCACAACCAGCACACCCGGAACTCTGCGCAATCCGAGTTTGTTGCAGTCTATCCTGTAATAACGAGGCAGTACAATTCTGACATCATGCCCCATACTGCGGAAAAATCTTGGCAGAGACCCGACAACATCGGCAAGCCCGCCACTCTTGACAAATGGCACTGCTTCGGATGCCGAAATCAGTATTGAAAGAGCCATATTCCATTTACCTCATCATTTAAAGTAGTCAGGGGTCAGTAGTCAGGATTCAGTAGAAATTGCAATCTATAAGAGCTCATCAGCTCAGATCCTGATGCTTGCGAAAGAAAGAGCCGACTTTGCATTTATGCAAAACCGGCTCCCTGAAACGTGACCATTATTGTTTCTCTGCCGTTATCTCAGCCTTTCCCGCACAACATGCCTGTCAACCCTCGCAGGGCAAGCTCATACCCCTTTGGCCCAAATCCTGCGATCTGCGCAACTACTACCGGCGCAATCAGGCTTTTGTGACGAAACTCCTCTCGACTATACACATTTGAAAGGTGGACTTCAACGGTCGGCAAGGCAACAGCGGCAATCGCATCGCGAATGGCAACGCTTGTATGTGTGTAAGCTGCAGGGTTTATTATAATGCCGTCAGAGCTGTCTGCTGCTTGCTGGACAGCATCCACCAGAGCCCCCTCAGAGTTTGACTGTACAAACACAAGGGAGACGCCCAACTCTGTAGCAACCTGCTCAAGAGCCAGATTTATCTCTGCCAGCGTTGTGGCTCCGTAAACATCGGGCTCCCGTCTGCCGAGCAGATTCAGGTTCGGTCCGTTTATCACGCAAAATCTCATCATATACCTCTACTTCAGTTCATCACGAAACTTCAGAGATGCCTGCCTCATCAGATAACGCCCCTTGCCGTAATTTCCATCAGCAGCAATAACAAGAATGAGAAAAAAATCTTCGCTGATAACCCTTACAAGCACACGCAGGGTATCAGTAGTTATTGAGACCTCTTCCATCCTCCCATTTTCAAGCAACTCTACAGTATGCCTTATCTCTGCAAGAAGATTGGAATACTCCACGACCAGGAGCTGCATATCAAAAGTGGTATCCGGGCAGAGATACTCATCAATCGGAATCCCGTCATACCCCATTATTATTGCGGCCAATCCACCGGAAACTGATTCAGCAAGCTCTTTCAGGGATGTTCTAAACGACATTCTTTCACCCTCCTTATATTGGTGAGCCAACTTTGAAGAGTATCAACAACACCATGCGAAAGAGAAGTATCAACCGGAACTGTAGCGACTATTTTCTCTGCGGGCTCAGCCCGACCTGTTTCGAATAATGGTGAACTCTCGCCTGAATCAATCAGTTCATCAAAGCGATTTCTGTATGAGAGATTGCCGGGATCTGCAAGCAGCAGTTCGCGGTAGACATCTATCCCCTTGTCCTTGAAACCTTGGGTTATGTACAACTCTGCAATTGTGACTGATGCGACTGGAGATGATGGTGAAAAGTCCTCAGTTGGTGAAAAGTCCTCAGCCATATCAGTCACAGGCTCAGGTGCTACAGAGGGTTCTGACAAAGAGGGCCTTGCCGGTGATGCTGCAAAAGGGCATAAAGAGGCTGAAACTGAAGACTCTTCCTCAAACAGTTCATCGGTAAGCTCAAGAATGTCTGCATCCATCAGCTCTTCTTCATCAAGCTCCCCAGTCCCCACCGACAGATCAAATGACTGCAGAGATATCTCTTCAGCTGTAGCTGTCGAGGGCGCAAGCCGATAAGAGTCATCTGCCACTGGTTCCACGGAAGACAAATTATCAGTGCTATCCGGTTCAAGCGCATTAATAATCCCCAGACAAACCGAAGCAGCAGCAAAGTTGCCAGCATCATTGTAAAAACCTGCCAACAGTCTTTGCGCTTCAATGTTTTCAGGAGTAACCCGTACCACGGACTCCAGTGCTGCTTTAGCTTCCTGCTCCATGGATCTGTCTAGATAGATCCGGGCAAGCGCCATCTGGCCGGCTGCAAAATCAGGATAAAGAGCTACGCCAAATCTGGCAGTTGCAAGAGCATCGTCAAGAAGACCGGCTTGCCTGTACAGATCGGCCAACGGAGCAAAGCTTAAAGCCTTGGGATCCCGCCCCAGAATCTCCTCATACTTTTTTATCCTGATCCAGAGTGAAGCAGCTTCCTGTATCATGGTTAATCTCCTATTGCACTATTACAGAAAAGGGTTTATAGCCTGGCAATTTCCAGCAAGCTGCGCAAATCTGCAACATTTTCAATAACAAAATCCCCAATGCCCTGATTAAAGATGAAATTAACGCCGTCGTCACGCTTTTTCTTGTCATGACAGATAATTCTCAGATATTCATCCAGAGAAAAATCCGGCATTTCAATTGAAAACCCGAGTGATTCGAGTAAATCTGTTATCTTCTTACAGTCACAACTGGTCGAAAAGCCTTTTGATTCCGATAGCCTTGCAGCCTGAGCAATACCGATTGCAACCGCCTCGCCATGCCTCAAGGCACCATATCCTGCAAGAGTCTCCACAGCATGCCCTATGGTATGCCCATAATTCAGGACAACGCGCAGACCCCCCTCTTTTTCATCTTTCTCCACTACGTCAGCCTTGATACGGCAGGAAGTTGCAACTATCTGCCGCAGCACCGCCTTGTCTCTCTGCCTGATCGCCTCTACTCTGCCAGAAATAAACTCGAAAAAACCCCTCTCAAGGACAATGCCATATTTCAGAACTTCTGCAAGGCCAGAGTGATACTCTCGTTCCGGCAGAGTGTCGAGAGTATCAAGATCGATCAGCACCAAACGTGGCTGGTAAAATGCACCGATCAGATTCTTTCCCAGGCGATGATTGATTCCGGTCTTCCCCCCGACACTGCTGTCCACCTGCGATAACAGTGTTGTCGGCACCTGAACAAAAGGGACGCCGCGAAGAAATGTTGCTGCGGCATAACCGGTAATATCGCCAATAACACCCCCCCCCAGAGCTACAAGGAGGCTGCTCCTGTCGAATTCTGCTTCAATCAGCCTGTCATATATTATTTCTAGTGTTGCAGAACATTTATACTCCTCACCATCCGGAATCTCGATAACAGTCACTCGATACCCTGCAGATTCAAGAGAAGTCTTCGTACGTGCCAGATACAGAGCTGACACAACCGGATTGGTAACAATAGCAACCCGCCCCTTTAGAGAGGATTGACGACACAACTCCCCCAGCTGCGAAAGAGTGCCGGTATCTATATAAATTTGATAAGATCTTTCATCAAGACCAACTGTAACCTTTGTCACAAAATCTTCCCTTTCAGTACGTCAGCAACTCCGCCACTCCAACCTTCCGACCTTCCGACCCTCCAACCCTCCAACCCTCTGACCTTCCAGCCCTCCGACCCTCCGCCTCTCTCAGGATTCTCGCAGATAAGCCAGGTAACTCTCATAATTGCGCCTGATTTCGCAGATACTGTCCCCTCCAAACTTGTCAAGAAAAAGAGTTGCCAGTTCGAATGCAACAACAGCCTCAACCACTACAGCTGCCGCAGGGACAGCACAGACATCAGAGCGCTCCACAGTCGCCTCGATCGGCTCCTTTGTAACCAGATCAACTGTTCTTAAAGGTTTGTAAAGGGTCGGGATAGGTTTCATGGCAGCCCTGAGAACAATATTCTCCCCGTTGCTCATACCCCCTTCAATCCCTCCGGCATTATTTGATTTTCTAAAATATCCGGTGTGGGTACCTGAAGTAACTCTTCCGGCATCATAGAAAATTTCGTCATGAACTTTTGAGCCTGATGCAGCTGCTGCCAAAAATCCGATTCCGATCTCGACACCCTTGATTGCCTGAACACTCATAGCTGCCATTGACAGGCGGGCATCAAGTCTCCTGTCCCACTGGACATGACTCCCCAGCCCTACGGGAACTCCTGTAGCAATAACCTCCACTACTCCGCCAACAGAATCTCCATTAGCCTTCATGGCATCAATATGCAGCTTCATGGCTGCTTCTGCAACCGGATCATATGTGAAAAGCTCGGAACAAGCGGCAACCCTGGAGAGCTCCTCAACGGAAAGATCAGGAGCATTAACCTTGATTCCGCCAAGTTCAACCACAAAACCTCGCACCTCTATACCAAATTGCGCCAGCAAACACTTTGCAACTGATCCGGCAGCGACCCTGGCGGCTGTCTCACGAGCGCTGGATCGCTCCAGAATGTTCCTGACATCCTTATGGTTATACTTCAGTGCACCGGAAAGGTCTGCGTGACCTGGTCGCGAACGGGTGACACTGATTGTTTCGTCACGGAATCTGGATTCCGGTGACATCTTCTCCTGCCAGTTCTCCCAGTCACGGTTCTTGACAGATAGTGTTACAGGAGAGCCAAGGGTCTCTCCCCAGCGTACGCCGGAAAGAATCTCCACCCTGTCGGTCTCGATCTGCATCCTGCCGCCACGACCATACCCGCGCTGACGACGCGCAAGATCGCGATCAATGACCTCGGCAGTCAGCTCAAGCCCGGCAGGCAGCCCCTCTATTATCGCTGTAAGAGAAGGGCCGTGTGATTCACCGGCAGTAAGGTAACGCAACATGAAGGCTCCCTGTTGATATATATTACAAGTTCTACAAGTCATTGCCATTGATAGAGTAATAAAAAACCGGGCTGATTTACAGTACAAAAATCGTAAATCAGCCCGGATCAGCTCAGTATATCATCCAGTCATTGAGTAATTTCAAGAACTGATGCCGTAATTGAAGGTGTCGGTGAAATAGTAAATGTCTTCGGATCAGATAAGTCGTTAAAACCGATTACTGTGCTGGTTCCGACTGTAAATGCTGAAAGAGGATTTGGTGCATTGTATGCCTTGTCAAAGAGAATGGTCAAAAATTCGCCTGCATCAATTGTCGCACCGCTTATCAGATTTATCCTTAGCACCCCTCCTGAATAATATCCGTATACAGAATCCCCTGACCCGCTCTTGCCACTAGAGTAAAGCACCGTTGAATCTACAATTCCATCAGATCCGCTCTTTAGTGAAACTCCTGAAGGGAGGTTAAGAGTAGTCTCAATTCCTGTTATCCTGGTTCCAGCCGGAAGAGATACTGTGGTTGAAAGCTTGACCTGAACCCTTGTTGCTCCAATGGTAATCACACTTGTATTGGCAGGGTCAGTAACACCTGTGGTGTTGTTGGGATTGAGATTGACCGGCTTGAAATATTCAACAACTGCACTCTGAATAGCCCCAATTGTTGCACTATTAAACGCTGAGCCACTTATTCCAGCCTGAAGCAGTGTAATAACCTGGTCAACAGATTTGATCTGGGTTTCTCCAATCTGTGAAATCGTAGCAAGCGCAAGAGTGTAGTCACGCTGGGCAGTGGTTGCTGAAGCCAGCGCAACAGATGTTGGAGCAACAGGTTGTGTTGTGATTATATCCGTGAGCTTGAAAAGAGTTGCAACTTTCAGATTTGCAGCAGAAATGGCAGATGCATCCAGAGTGCCGGATATTTTGACTGCAAGCTCGGTAAGCGGGGTTATCGCTGCTGAAACAGTACCTGTTGCGTTTGGTATTGCAACACGAAGAGGGGCAGATGAAGGAATTGTGGCCAGAGTGTTACCAGTAGCCTCATCTGTATAGGTTCCACCTGTTATTTCGACCATAAGAGGTCCGGTATATGTGCCAATGTTCAGCTGGTATGCACCTGTCGAACTGGTTGTACCGGTAATAATCGGCTGGGACTCACGTACTCCGTTCACAATCCTGTAGGCTGAAACCGTCCCGCCGCTGATAATCCCTTTTGAGGCAACACCGGAGACTGTATTAGTAACAACTACAGGTGGAGTAGAGACTGTTCCTCCTCCACCACCGCCTCCGCAACCCCAGACAGTAGACAGAATTGCAGTCGCAACAATTATATGAATCCATGTTTTTTTCATAAAATCACCAAGCCCCTGTTAATTACCACTTTGAAATATTTCCTACTATCCTTTGCAAGAGCACAACTGCATCCTTGATATTGATGACGCCATCAGGATTCGGCTTGTTCCCTGTTGCCAACGGGCCGACATCTCCACGAGCCAGCTCAGCAGCTGTTGGCGTTGCGCCGGCCACAGAAATCTGGAGCGCCCTCAGGGCATCTGCGATATTCAGCACACCATCCTGATTGATGTCACCGTCAGGATAGGATATCGCCACAAATGAAGCCACGATTGAATGGTCAGCAGACAGATTGGAAAATGTATAGGTATTTCCGTTCACAAGCTGGTTTTTAACAGATTCATTATCGACCAGAACATCATAAAGAAGATACCCGTTGGCAGGCGTAACTGTATAAGCCTGTGAAGCACCACTGTTTACAATTGAGCCACCTGTTGGGTTTATCGATCCTCCGAGCCCGGCAGTAGCATTTATAGAAAATGTTTTTACGGAGAAGAGTGCACTGACTGTGTGATCAGCTGTAACATTGACTAGAGCGTAAGTACTCCCTGTCATCTGGTTCTTGACTGATGACCCGTCCACAGTGAGATCCTGTAGCGTGTAGTGAGCTAAAGGGGTCACAGTAATGGTAATCGTCGCACCATAATTTGCAGTTTCTGTCGATACGGCCACCACCCCCCCTGCCCCGTTCTGGGTACTGATTTTGAAAGTCTGAATCTCAAATACAGGTGTGAGTGTGTGAGCCTTGACAACATTGGTCATCCGATAAATATTGCTTTGTACATTTGACAGTACAGATACTCCATTGTCCAGAAGATCCTTGATTCTGTAGCCGATCTTCGGAATTATGACAAATTCCTGCGAGCCGTTATAGGCAACGTTTACCGTAGCCGGCGAAATCGCTCCGTTTTCAAGTCCGCTTGCAACAGAAACATTATATGTCTTTATTACAAACGAAACATCTATAGTGCTGTCAGTTGTGATGTTCATAAAAGTATAACTGTTATTAGCTATGACAACTGCTTGTCCATTAACCTTGACTGACCCCACTTCATACCCGGAACCAGGGTTAAAGGTGTAAGACATCGAATTGATGGCAGAAGTCAGAATAGTTGTGCCAGGTGAAGAGATTGTTCCGTTTGCCCCTGAAGTCGCAGTTATTGAGTATTTGACGTCATAACTCGCAACTAAAGAAGAATCCTGGGTCACATTTGATAATGTATAGGTAGCTACTCCGGTCTGAGCATTAAGTGTCACCTGATTTTTTACAGATACACCATCAAGGGTAAGATCCTTGAGATAATATCTGTTAGCCGGTTTCATAACAAGAGTCAGTGAGCCGCCATGATAAACCTCAACAGTTTGTGGTGATCCACTGCTTGCTACTTTCGAACCGTATTCAAGTGTACCGTTAGTCCCTGATGTCAATGTCAGGTTATATTTCTTCAGTGTGAGCTCTGTTGAAAGAGTAAAGCTGCTTGCAACATTAAGCGTGAAAGTTCCGTTGGAATTTATGACCGGCGTTTCTTGCAGAGCACCGTTTATCAGGATTTTGCCGGGTCTGTAGCCGGAAACAGGATTGATGGTAAAATCTTTGGAGCCTGCATCCATGTAAATAACGCCTGAAGGGGAAATCGAACCGTCAGCCGGCTGTTGCACGACAATAGTATATCTATACGGTGTGAAGGAAGCTGAAACAACCTGATTGGTAGTAATGTTGGACAGTGTATATGTATTGCCGGTCACAGCTGTTACCTGACCATTTACCCTGAACTCACTCTCGTTCAGTTTGTACCCTGCGGCGGGTGTTATGGTCAATGTGAGACTCCCGTCGAAACCGACTGTTGAAGTACCCGGAGACATGGTTCCTCCTGGGCCGGCTGTAGCAGTAACTGTCAGCGTATTAGAAAAAATCGGTACAATATATCTGTCTGAGGTAATGCCGGACATTGTATAAGTCCAGCTGTTACCGGCTCCTGGTGCAAGCCCTGTTGAATAAGGCGTAGCCATGTTCAGAGCTACTCCATTATCAGAAATACTTGCCAGCGTGTAACCTGCATTAGGCGTAAAAGTTAAAACCAGATTATCATTGTCATACACAGTTTTACTGTTGCCAGTCAAAGCAGGAGTTCCTGTTACAGTTCCGTTTCCACTTGATGCAACCGAAACAGTTCTTGGAATCATCGTAAAACTTACAACAACAGTTCTGGCTGCTATGACATTCGAAAGTGTGTAGGTATATGAGCCATTGCTGTTTTGTACCGGATTTGGCACAACATTACCGTCAACAGAAATACTTGACAGTTGATACCATGGATGTGCCCCACTATTTGCTGGAGTAACGGTAAATACCACAGAGCTATTGTCTGGTATAGCGGCAAGGTTGGCAGGGACTGAAGTAACCGTACCACTGGAAACAGTAGTGAGTGTTACAACATGAGTGGCATCACGAGTGGCAAATGTCCATACTTTTGCAGATGCAAGGGAATTTCCGATCAGATCTTTCACTGTTGTAGTTACAATGGCTTCATAGGTTTTACCTGCCATCAACGGCACTGAGGGGGTAAAAACGGCGCCCATTACACTCTTAGTAACAGTCCATGGTATTGTGTTATTACCGTCAGTTGTGTTTCTGAGTATAAATCCTGTCTGGGTTTCCTGATTAATCGTAGACTGATCAATAGCCTCGCCAAAAGCTACTGTAATCAAGGTAGACGGATCGATCCCTGTAGCCCCGGCTACCGGATAAGTTGAAGTGACAGAAGGTGGGTTGACGTCTGTGGAAAAGCTGGCGACGACAATGTGATCGGTATTTATTCCTGTAATGGCAAGTGCATACCTGGACGGATCAGCAAGAGGTACCGTCACACCGTCCATTTTCAGGGAGGCAATGCTGAATCCTACCTCCGGAGTAACCGAGAGATAAAGAGTCGCGCCGCTTGCTGCTGTAAGCTGTTGCGGCGAATTGTCGACATTTATTAAAACTACATCCAGGGTGTTATTGCTTGTGTCGGTATCATTCACACTCCAGGTAACATCAACTGTGCCGTTAAGACCTGAAGAGTTCCTCGCGGTCAGGCTGATTGTTCCGTTCCCTGCAATGCTCCCCTCCGCAACGAGAGAAAGACCGGCAAAATCCTTGTAAAGACTTAGAGTACGTGTAGATCCGGCATTTATCAGTTTAAAGTATAGTCTGCCGAAATTGGAATTAAGGGAAGTTAGTCCGGTGAGTGTCAGATTGCTTAACTGATTGCCAGTGTCCCCATCCTTGCTGTAACTGGTAATCAATCCGTTTTGACCGGCAGAAACAGTAATGATATATGCCTTCTTGAATGTGATCGATATCAGCCTGTCTACGGTTATTGCAGGTGAAGTATAGATCATTTTAGCCAACTGCGATTTTACTGATACCCCATCAAGAGTTATGTCGTCGAGAACATATCCTGGATTCGGTGTAATACTGATTGAAATAGTATCAGAATGCGCAATTGTGATAACGCTGTTGATAGCAGCCGGATTACTTGAATAAGTACCGTTAGGGCCTGATGATACAGTGACGGAGTGCAACTGGCGCGTAGTAAATGCCCAGGTATACTGAATCGTCATTGTGTTCTGGACAAGGTCGGAAACAGATGAAGTAACCACTCCAGTGTAGGTAACACCTGCTTTTAGAGGCTCCAGCGGGATAAGAGTTGCTGTTGTTCCGCCGCTATTCATTGAAATAGTTGCTGGAATGGCATTATTCAGTGCATCTTTAAGGAGGAAAGTAGTTGAATTTATGGTGTCTGCTCGAATTGCCTCGCTGAAATTCACTGTAATTGCCGTGGCTGGATCTACATTCTGTGCATTCTTGCCCGGAGAGGTGCTGATGACAATTGGAGGTGTAGTATCCTGACTGAAACTGGCAACAAGGACATGGTCTGCATTAACATTGGTGAAGTTATAGTTGAAAGCCTTTGAGAGAGCAATCCAGCTGACTCCGCCATCAACGCTCTTATATGCTCCGTCTGTAGATCCGGCATAAATGATGTTCGGGGAGAGCGGATTGATAGCCAATGTCTTTGTAGCAGTGCTGTTCTGGCTGCTCAAACCGCTATTTGTGGCACTCCAGTTTGCACCAGAATCAGTGCTGGTAAATATGCCGGACAAGGTTCCTGCAAAAAGAATTGCAGGATTGACCGGATTCACGACAAGAGCAGAAACAATGCCGGTTCCAGGAAGGCCTGAAGCCGAAGCTGTCCAGAGACCACCTGCATTGACACTTTTAAATACTCCACTATTGGTTGCCACATAGATATTAGTAGGGCTAAGTGGATCAATGGCTATCGCATTTACATTCAGATCAGCAAGACCGCTATTACTCGAACTCCAACTGGAACCGGAGTTTGTAGATTTGAATACTCCGGCGAGTGTCCCTGCATACATGGTAGATGGGGTGCCAGGATCAATAACAAGGACATTTACAAACGGATTCCCGAGTCCTGAACTTGTTTTAGTCCAGTTTGCTCCTGAATCTATACTTGTAAAAATCCCGCCGGGTGTGCCGATATAGACATTCGAAGCAGCTGTCTTGTCAATGGCAATGGTATTGACTGGAACATTACCGGCAAACGGATTGACAAGTGCCCAGTTCAGGGCGCCATTGGTTGATTTATAGACACCAGTCTGTGTTGCAGCATAAAGAGTGGTTGAATCTGAAGGGTGGATTGCAAGAGCATTGATTGTAGTATCGTTCAAGCCGTCAATCGCAAGAGTCCAGCTTGCACCGCTGTCACTGCTCTTGTAAAGTCCGCTTCCGGTAGCCTTGTAGACATTAGTCGGGGTGGATGGGTCAACTACGATTGATAAAACATCAGCACTACGCGCTGGCTGGGAAAACACTGAAACTGTATCAAGTTTCAGATCATACAGATTATATCCCTGATCCGGAATTATCGTGAACGAGAAGGAGTCTCCAGCTGCTACCGGGAAGAAACCGAGCGGCATTACAGTTCCGCCGTTTCTCGACATGACGCTTATCTGGTTGTTGGAGTCTGCATCATCTTTCTTGTAATTGACATACGCTCTTGCACTTAAGCCCGAACTGCTGACTGGAGATAGTACTATTGTGCCAATATAGGACTGGATGGATCCTTGCGCTGCAATGTCCTGCTCCCTCTTGAGACTATTCTTGTACAGAGTCATCTGAATGACCGGTCTATCGCAAAGCACGCAGACATTTGCAAGATCCCAGTGTAATACTCCATTATTGGAGTTGTTTGAAGTGAAGCCAAACACGCCAAGTTCATTGATCTGCTTGTCTATATCACCTAGCAGAATCTGCTGGTAATAGGTCGACACGGTATAGAATACAGGAGCAGGAGCAAAAACAAACGCAACTGTGTGATCCGCACTAATAAAAGTAAGGTTATAGTTGGTAATACCGTTTGAACCGGCAGCAGGGATCGGATTGACACTTACGCCATCAAGCATAATTGCTGAAAGGTAATACCCGGCCAGCGGGGTAATTGCAAAACTGGCAGATTCACCGTCACTCACCGAAACCTTCCCCTGCGAAATTGCCGGAAGAGCTGTTGCAGACCCGTTTGAGCCGACTGTAACAGTTAGAGTTCTGGAAACTCCTGTGGTAAAAGTCCATGCTTTTTCAGGGTAGAGAGAGTTATGGCTTAAATCCTCAACTCCGTTTGTGATAAACACTGAATACAATGTCCCTGGCTGTAGCGGACTTGACGGTGTAAAGGTAGCTGAACGTCCGGAGTAGGCTACAGTTCCGGAAATGCTGTTATTGTTGTTATCTTTGAGAACAAAGCGGGTAGCCGGTGAAATAATAGTTGCCGGGTCAAGCGCCTCGCTGAAGTTGGCAGTTATGACAACATTCGGGAAAACATTGATATCACCATCAGCCGGATATGTTGACAAGGCAGAAGGGGGTACGTTGTCTATACTGAATGTCACTGCAACTGTACGATCAGAGCCTACATTCGCCAATGTGTAATCGCTTGGGAGCGGAATCGCTGGAGAAGCGCCGTTATCCGTGATAGAAGCTATTGAATAACCAAGATTGGGGGTAATTGTCTGGTATCTTGTAGCGCCGCCATCAACAGTAACCGATCTGGGTGAATTTGCTGAAGTAACAAGTACAACATCAAGAGTATTAGTGGCAACAGCAGTATTGTCAGTTGTGTACACAACATCCACTGTGCCATTAAGTCCGGAAGAGCTTCTGGCTGTAAGGGTTATCTGTCCATCTCCGGTTCTGCTCCCCTGCGCTACCAGATTAAGTCCTGCTGCATCCTGATATAAAGAGAATGTCCGGACAGTTCCAAGATTGGATAATTTCCAGTAGAGGCGTCCATTGTTTGAATTTAGTGTGGTCAATCCTGAGACTGCAATTTTACTTAGCTGTCCGAGTGAATCACCACTCTTCGCATAGCTGGTAACTGCCCCGTTCGGGCCTGACGTCAGTGTAAGCAGGTAGGCTTTTTTGAAAGTGATGACAATAAAACTGTCCATTGTTATTGCAGGTGTCGTATAGATCGTATCGTCTACCAGTTCTGACTTGACAGACCTGCCATCGATTGTAAAAACATCAAGCACATACCCCTGTTTCGGAGTGATGGTAATAGTTGCAGTGGCCAAGTTATTGACAGTAATAACATTATTTACTGCCGGTGGATTGCTTGTAAAACTGCCGTTAGGGCCGAGAGAAATATTGATATTATTAAGTTCTCTTGTAGTAAATGACCAGGAGTACAAATCATTCATGGTGTTCTGGGCAAGATCGGTCACACCGGAAGCAACAACCACTGTATAAGTAGAACCTGCTCTCAAAGGGGCTGTTGGTGTCAATGTGGCAGTAGTGCCTGATGGACTGACCACTATGGTAGATAGTATGGAGTTGTTTATCGCATCTTTTACGAAAAATGTTCCTGAATTGATACTGGAAGGCAACATGGTTTCACTGAACGTAATTGTGATTGCCGAAGCAGGATCAACCCCCTGCGCATTCTTTCCTGGGGAAGTATTGATTACAATAGGAGGAGTTGTATCCTTCGTGAAACTTGCGATAAGCACATGATTTGCATTAACATTGGTAAATTTAAATGCAAAGATATTTGCAAGTGCATACCAGTTGGAACCGCTGTCAATGCTTTTGTATGCGCCGAATGTAGTACCTGCATAGATTACAGTACGGTTTTGTGGATCAATTGCCAAAGTTCTCGTCGAAGTGCTGTTCTGACTGCTCAGACCGGTATTCGAGGCAACCCAGGTGCCTGCCGAGTTAGAGCTTTTGAATATTCCTGACAGAGTGCCCGCATATAAAATGTTTGGATTGAGCGGATCAAGAATTACCGAGTAGACAATCCCTGTACCTGGCAACCCGGATGCTGCGGCAGACCAGGTAGCGCCACTGTTTGTACTCTTGAAAATACCACTGTTAGTTGCAACATAAAGATTACTGGTAACAAGCGGATCAATCGCTATTGAATTAACATTTAGATCGGTAAGGTTGGTATTTCTTGCAACCCAGGTTGTCCCTCCATTAGATGATCTGTAAATGCCACTTGATGTTCCCGTATAAATAATGCTCGAGTTGGAAGGATCAATCTTCAATACCTTGGTATTAACATCGCCAAGACCACCGCCTAATTTGATCCATCCTGCCCCTGAATTACTCGATTTGTAAACGCCGCCAGGGGTCCCTATATAGAGTGTAGCTGGGGCTGTTTGATCGATTACAACTTCATTCACCGCTATGTTGCCCGGGAATGGGTTAACCAATACCCATAAATCCCCTTTATTTGTAGATCTGTATATACCGGTCTGTGTAGCAGCATAAATAATATCTGAGGTTACAGGATCAACCGCAATTGCATTAATTGTCGTGTCCTTTAAACCGTTTATGGCAAGAACCCAGCTTGCGCCGCTGTCATTGCTCTTGTAAAGTCCGCTCCCGGTTGCTTTGTAAATATGTGTAGAATCCTGCGGGTCTACAACTATAGATGAAATATCGGCGCTACGCGCAGGTTGTGAAAATACTGCCGCAGAATCAAGATTTAGATCATAGAGACTGTACCCTTGCTCCGGTACAATTGTGAAAGTGAAATTACCATTCACTGCAACCGGGAAAAACCCTGTCGGCATGATTGTCCCGCCGTTCCCTACAAGAAAGCTGATCTCGTTATACGAATCAGTATCAGAAATACCTCTGAAAAGGCTCTCGACGCTTCCTATAAGAGCTGAACCGTTAAGGGAGGCTATGACAGACGTTGCAGTCTTTGTAGGCTCCTTGAGGTCATAAATTGGCAAATTGGCCTGCGCTACCCTGTCTTCAGATCTTCTCTGTGAATTTTTATAGAGGGTCAAGAGTCCGGCGGAGTTTATGTTCCAGTAAACTACACCATTATCTGAATTTGAAATAGATACACCTGATAGTGAGAGATTGACGATCTGGTTGGATGTATCCCCATAAATTACTGCCTGGTAATACGAGGCGACTGTAAATTCAGGAGGGGCTGCGCCAAATGTCAATCCCAGAGTATGATCTGTGTCAGTATTCGAGATTATATACAGATAAGAACCGTCTGCCTGTGCAACAGGCAGAGTCTGGTCGATACCATCAAGGGTTATGTAGGAAAGAACATGGCCTATTCTCGGAATAATCCTGAACGAGACAGAGGATATGGCAAGAGGATCGAAAGTAATGACCCCGCTTACATCTGCCGGAGTGCTTGTAAAGCTCCCGTTAGGACCGACGTTCACTGTAATGGTTCTAAGCTGCTGTGTAGTAAATGACCATGTGAACTGCCTGGAGATAGCATTGCCGACAAGATCCTTAACTCCAGTTGTGACAACCGCAGTATAAGTTGTATTTGGGTTAAGCGCTCCAAGCGGCGTCAGGGTTGCGGTCGTACCGGCTGAATTAAAAGTCATCTTTGTAGGGACAGTATTGTTAAGTCCATCCCTCAAGAAGAATGTGCTGCTGTTAATTGTCCCAGAATGTGTCAGAATCGGATTTTTCGGGTTTTCAATATTATATAGGTCAACATCCATTGCTTCACTGAAAGTAACGTTGATTGAAGTCCCGAGATCGACATTTTGAATGTTCTTGTATGGAGTTATCCCGATTACACTGGGAGGTGTCAGATCTTTTGTAAAGTTCGCTCTCAATACATGGTTTTCATTTACATTGGAAAAGACAAAAGCAAAGGCATTGGATAGAGGGTTCCAGCTCCCCCCTCCATTAAGACTTACATAAGCGCCATTACTCGTCCCTAAATAAATCACTTGTGGCATGCTCTGGTTAATTGAGAGAGTTCTTGCCACAGTGCTTTTGATACTGCTTAACCCGCTGTTGGATACTACCCAGGAAGAAGCAGCATCTGTTGTAACATAGACCCCGGACAGGGTGGCGGCATAAAGTTTTGCCGGTGTTCCCGGATTTATTGCTATAGCGGAAACGACTCCGGTGCCAGGGAGCCCGAGAGACGCACTGACCCAGTTGGCACCACTGTTCACACTCTTGAACACTCCACTATCGGTTGCTACATAAACATTTGCAGGGGTAACAGGGTCTACGGTTATGTCATTTATATTCAGATAGGTAAGACCGCTATTTATTGCGTTCCAGCTTGCACCGGAATCTGTTGATTTAAACATGCCGACAGTAGTGCCTACGTACATATTTTGAGAATTGCCCGGTTCGAAAAGTATGACGTTTACATATGGAGAGCCGAGCCCGGAATTAATCTTTGCCCATGACGTACTGTTATCGGTGCTTTTGTAAACTCCATCAGGGGTGCCTATGAAAACTTTTGCCGGGTTGGCAGGATTTATTGCAATGGAATTCACCGGCATATTACCGACAAATGGGTTGACAAGCCTCCATGTCAGTGCTCCGTCTGTAGAGCGATAGATACCAGTCTGGGTGCCTGCATACAGATTATCGGAATTGCTAGGATCGACTACTACTACATTGATCGATGTGTCATTCAATCCGTTTATCGCAATGATCCAGCTTGCCCCATTGTCAATGCTCTTGTAAAGGCCGCTCCCTGTGGCCTTGTAGATATTATTAGGGGTTTTCTGGTCAACAACAATTGCAGCAATATTGTTACTGCGCCCGGAGACAGAGAATAGATTCGCAGTATCAAGTTTAAGCTCGTTAAGATTATACCCCTCATCAGGAATGACGCTTATGGATATCCCCCCGCCTGCAGTTACCGGGAAAAACCCAAGCGGCATCAACATACCGCCGGTAGTTTCATTAAAAGTAATCTTGTTTTCACTATCTCTATCAATGAGACCCAGACCATTAGCAGTAACATTGCCTGATAGCCCTGAACCGTTGACAGCTATAAATATATTTCTTTGATAAAAATAATCATCTCCAAATACATCTGTTCCTCCCAATAAAGCTTTTGCCACATGATCTGATGCTGACTTATCCTTATTCCTATAAAGATTCAGATAATACACGGGGAGATTCCGTAAACCAAATACTGTCGTTACATCTTCATAAGTCCATTCAAGAGACCAGTAAAGAACACCACTATCAGAATTAGAGCCAGATACTCCATCAATTAATACCTTTGATATTAAATTGGCATTACCCCCATATATAACCGGAGCATAGTAGGAATTAATACTGTAAACGGCAAGACCTGCACCAAAAGCAAGCGCAATCGTATGATCAATAGTAGTCTCGGTAAGTGAATATTCATAACTCCCATCAGCAGCAGCCTGGGGTAGGGGTTGATCCATTCCATCAAGTGTAAGCCTTGCTAGAGAGAAGCCGCTTCTTGGTACGATTTTGAAAACTACTTTTGATACTGAGATTGGATCAAAAGTTATGATGCCGTTCTGAGCAGAAGGGGTGCTGGTGAAACTTCCGTTAGGATCGGTATAAACCGTCACAGTACGCAGCTCCTGCGTTTTAAACGACCAGGAGTACTGACTCGACATCGGATTACCGACAAGATCCTTTACCCCGGTCGTCACAACCATAGTATAAGTAGTGTTTGAATTGAGCGCTCCAAGCGGGGTAAGGGTAGCTATTGTACCTGGTTCGTTTATTGTAATTTTGGCTGGTATGACATTATTCAGCCCATCCTTCAGATAAAATGTATCTGCTGTAATGGTGCCTCTATGAACAAGGATCGGAAAAGCAGGGTTTGTCAAATCCCAGATATCAACATCCATTGCTTCACTGAAAGTAACAACTATATTGGTGAATCTATCTATATTCTGGGCATTTTTAAAGGGTGAGATGCCGATAACGCTGGGAGCTGACAAGTCCGCCCGAAATGATGCATTAATTACATGATTTGCGTTTACATTGGTAAAAGTGTAAGTAAAAGACTTTGACAAGCGAGACCAGACCGCACCCCCGTTTATGCTTATGTAAGCGCCATCAGTTGTGCCCGCATAAAGAGTATCCGGTGCACTGTTGTTAATGGACAGACTCTTGGTGACAGTACTCTTCTCACTGCTCAGTCCGACATTGACGGCATTCCAGGAAGAGGCAGAGTCAATTGAGGAGTAGACCCCTGCCATTGTCCCTGCATAAAGAGAGGATGGAACAGCGGGATTTACGATCAGAGCTGATACAACTCCGGTAACAGGGAGCCCTATGGAGGCGCTTGTCCAGAGCTCACCAACATCGTTACTCCTGAAAACACCGCTGTTGGTTGCAACATACAGATTTGATCTTACAAGCGGATCAATGGCAATAGCATTAATGGTCAGATCAGTAATCCCTGTACTTTTAATGTTCCACGTTAAACCGGCATCCGTTGACTTGAAAAGGCCACCCAAAGTACCGGCATAAATGATTTCTGTATCAACCGGATCGATAGAAAGTGTCTTCACATTAGCAGCGCCTATCCCGGAAACAGTCAGACTCCAGCTAGTCCCGGAATCTGTGCTCTTGTAAATCCCCCCTGGAAAACCGAAATAAAGAGTTTCAGTCACATCAGGATCAATGACAACAGTATTAACCGGAATGCTGCCGGCAAAGGGATTGATCAATGTCCAACTATCCGCGCCATTACTCGATCTGTATATGCCGGACTGTGTAGCTGCATACAGTACTCCCGGTTTTTTCGGATCAACTGCAATAGCATTTATAGTTGTATCCAGAAGCCCGTTTACTGCAAGACTCCAGCTTACACCACTGTCAGTGCTTTTATAGAGTCCACTCCCGGTACCTTTATAAACATTGACCGGATTTAACTGGTCAATCACTATTGCAGAGACGTCATTGGATTTTCCGGACTGTGTAAAAACAGAAACATAATCTTTGCGCAGATTGTAAACACTGCTCCCCTCATCAGGAATAATCATGAAAGGGAAAGAAGCGCCTGCTGTTACTTCAAAAAAGCCTGTCGGCAACACACTACCGCCTTTGGCTGGCAAGTAACTGATTGTACCTGATTCCGGAATCAATGACTCAGAGGAGAATCCACTGTTGTTTGTAAAAGTTATCTCTCCGGTAATGCCCGAATCATTGGAAGACACGAGATTAATTAGTCCGCTGTCATTTCTAAAAACGATGTCGTCAATAGCTCCATAAGCCACTAAATCCATATCTCTTTTTAGAATGTTCTTGTAAATACTGAATACCGGTTGAGCATAATCAGTCCGTTGAGAGGTTAGTTTCCAATAAAACACACCATTTTCTGAATTAGCAGATGAAGCTCCAGAGAGACTTAATCCACTTAAATAATTCATGGTATCCCCATCCAATACAGGATCCTCTAAAGACCTGAGTGTATAAGAGTCCAAAGAAACGGCAAAAACGGCGGATAATGCGCTATCAGAATTAATGTTGGTAAGTCTGTAGGTAGTAGAGCCGTTTGCGTTTGGAGCGGGGAGCGGAGCTATCGGAGCACCGTTCAGAGAAAGAGTAGAGAGAGTATATCCGTTGGCAGGAGTGATAGTAAAAATGACTGTTTCGCCATTGTTCACAGCTACCGAACCCTGGGAAAGGGGCGGGGAGGACGAGACGCCGCCATTTGCGCCAACAGTAACTGTTATAGTCCTCAAGACAGCAGTGGTGAAAGTCCAGAGATAATCCTGTGCGAGAGAGTTGCCCGTCAGATCCTGAACACCTCTGGTGATATAGGCCGTATATATTTCATTATTTTTCAGAGGAACAAGCGGGACAAAAGTTGCAGTTGTTCCTGTATAGGTAACAGTTCCTGAAATATTGTTACCGGCAGAATCCTTGAGTATGAATGTTGTAGCAGGTGAAACTATCGTCAGCGGGTCTATCGCCTCGCTGAAACTGACAGTAAGGGTGCTTGAAGGGAGAACTCCGGAATCTCCGGCTGCGGGAGAGGTTGAGAGTACAGTTGGTGGTGTCACATCAAGACTGAAGATTGCAACTATATTTCTGGCTGAAGCAACAGTAGCTATTGTATATGTCCAGGTCTTTGTTCTGTCTGCTGGGTTTATTGAATCTGCAACTGCCAGGGTGGCGGGAAGGGGATTTGCATTGATATCAAGGTAAACGCTATTGTCAGTCAGACTCTTCAGGCTGTAACCTGCTGACGGTCTTATGGTCAGGGTCAAGGCTGAAGAGCTGTCGATTATTACTTTTCCTGTAGCATCAAGAGCTGGAGACCCGGATATTGTACCACTCCCTGAGGCTACTGATGTCTGCACCTGGAATACCTGCTTGAATGTTGCTGCAAGAGTATGAGCTGCATCAACATTCGACAGAGTATAACTGTTACCGGACATTGCACTCTTGACCGAAACTCCATCAAGCTTCAGATCGTCCAGAGCATAACCTGTTGCAGGTGTCACAGTGAAAGTATGCGAAGCGCCTTTGTCCAGTGTCAACGTCCCGGGTGTAACTGTTCCGTTTGCCCCTGATGTCACAGTGACTGTATATGCAGAGAGTGTTGTAAAATTCCAGGTGTAAGGGGCAGCAATTGCATTTCCTGCCATATCCCTTAACCCAGTTGTCACTGTGACCGTGTAGTTAACACCTTTGTTCAGTGGAGAAATCGGAGTAAAAGTGGCTGTCAGGCCGTTATACGTAATGTTTCCGGCAACATTCAGATTCGAGGAATCTGTCAGCTTGAAAGTGTTGCTGTTTAATGTTGCAGAATCAATAGTTTCAGAGAAAGTTACCTGAATGGCTGTGCTGACAGCCACATCTGTTCCGGGTGTTGCCATGCTCCCCGGAGAAGAGCTGATTACTGTCGGCGGGGTAGTATCAGGAGCAGGCGCAGTCGTAAACTGCCAGGAATATGCAGCAGAAAGAGCGTTTCCGGCTGCATCGGTTATTGAGGTTGTCAGGGTTACAGTGTAGTTGGTTGCGTAAGCCAATGCTCCGGTATGACTGAGAGTTGCCCGGAAATTCGCACTGTCATAGCTTACTGAAGCACCGGTAATGGCAGGATTGATCCTGAAACTGCCGGTTGACCCGTCAGCAGACGTTGTTATGGTGCCGGAACTCATATTGGCTGAAAAAGTGGCAGTTATCGGGGAGCTGACCGGAACGCCGGTTGTTCCTGAAGCAGGGAGGGTTGATGTTATAGTTGCAGGAGGAGCAGGAATAGTATCAGAAAAGATAATCGTACCTTCACTGCCAACAGAGTAGAATTTGCTGTCTGCAAAAGTTATCCCGTTTAATTGGGTAGTGCTTCCCGATGGCCGCAACGTCCAGGTCACTCCATTGTCACTGCTTGTTATTATCACCCCATGCACTGAATCCTTGCCAACTGCTGCAAAAATCCCGTTGGCATACGAGACTGCGTTCAGGTCTCCTGAAGTTGGCGAAGCAATAGTCTGCCATGTTGCGCCGCTGTCGGTTGATTTGAGAATTGTGCCGGAGTTGCCTACAGCAATAAAGACCCCATTGCCAAATGCAACACCATTAAGGAGCCGGGTCGAACCGGAAGACCTGGCCGTCCAGTTGCTACCGTCAACCGAGGTCTGTATCGCCCCTGACAAGCCCACCTTTACAAAGGTATTATCACCGAAAACCACTCCGTAGAAACTACCGCTGGCTGTGACAAAATTATTGTTACCGAATGTGATGGCATTGTCACTTGCAGCGACTGAGTTCCAGGTAACTCCGTTGTCATGGGACTCTGCCCTCAATGCAGGGCTTACCGCTGTGAAAACGTTGTTGCCGAATGCTACTCCGGTAAAGTGCCCGACAAGAGGAGGGTCTACTACTTCTACAGGGATATGAACATGCTTTCTGGCGTCATTAACTGTCAGTATTGTATCGCGGTTGCCGACTGCAACTATGCTGTTATTTCCTGCTGCAACTGCTTTCAGCATCCTGCTGGTATTGTCTGAGCTGTTGAAAACAGAGTCACTTCTCTGTCTTGTCCAGTTGATGTTGAATACATCGGTCAGCTTGAACATTCCGCCGGACTGGGCCCCTGCATAAATCTGTTCGGTTTTTCCAGGATCAATTGCAATTGCATTGACAACTGATGATGTAAGTCCGTTGTTAAAGACCGACCAGTCAGTACCGGAGTTATAGGTTACATAAAGACCGATGTCAGTCCCCATGTAAATGACAGCAGGGTTAACCGGGTTTATGGCAAAATAGTTAACCGGGAACCCTCCCAGGCCAGGGTTTGTAACAACCCAGCTGGCTCCTGCACTGCTGCTCTTGTATGCGCCTGAAGCGCCACCAAGATAGAGGGTGGTCGAGGTGAGCGGATCAATTGTCACTGTATTTACAGTGCCAAAACTGGCACCTGGAGTTGATACTGAATTATTCAAGAGCTCGGCCCATGTCGCCCCGCCGTCTGTACTCTTGTATAGTCCGGTGCCCGGAGTTGCAGTTGCAGCCAGATAGATTGTATTAGGGGAGCTCGTTACCACGGCTATCGCCCTTACATTTGTAAAGGAGGTTGGTATTGCATCATAGGTTATTTCAGCCCATGAAACCCCGGAATCCGTACTTCTGAACAGACCGGAGTTGTTGCCAAGATAAAGAGTTGTTGATGTGGCAGGATCTGTAATAACACTGTTTACAGACGCAAATTGAATCGGCGTTGCGAGCGGAGTTGCTCCGACAATACTGCTGGCGGCACTTTCAACACCAAGAGTTTCTGCAACTACATAGTAAGAATAAGCCACCCCATTTGTTAACAAATTATGCGTATATGTCAGGCCAGCAAGATTGGAGGCAACTTTTACACCTGATGCGTAAACATTGTAGGTTATCCCCGCGACTGCAACCGCGCCCCAGGTTATAGTGTTCGAATTTACTCCGGCAGTAACCCCTACGTTATATGGCACCCCTGCCACTGCTGCCTGTGGAGTTGCAAAAACCTCACTGCTAGGGACACTCTCTGTAGAAGCGGAGTTCAAGGATGTGACAATATAATAGAAAGGAATTCCGATCATCCCAACTATATCGGTATATCCCAATCCCGCTGTCGTTGTTATAAGATTTGCAGGGATCTTTTGCACTGACGAACTGGTCGACCTGTAAACCTTGTAGGTCACTGCATTGGGTGCAGCACTCCACGAGAGGGTCGCCGTATTGTTGGTAGCTTCAACCTTCACATTTGCAGGCGCAGTTATGGGAGCCCTGCTCCAGTTTGCAGCGCCGTCAATGCTTTTATACAAACCACCTGCTGTTCCGGCGTAAAGAGTATCCGTCAGAGACGTTGCACCGGCAGTTATTGCCAGTGAAGAGACAGTCAGATTTCCTAGACCGCTGTTTTTGGCAGTCCAACTGGTACCAGCATTGGTAGTAAAAAATACCCCGCCACCTTGCGTTGCAGCATAAAGGTCAAAGCTTGTGCCTGAATTAAGAACAGACGCATTATATGCAAGAGAGTTTATCTGGAGATTTGTAATGCCTGTATTTACAGCGCTCCATACAGCAGAACCAGATGCTGTGCTGTAACGCAGGATTGCCCCTGAATCACCTACTGCTATGAATGTCTTGTCACCATCATTGGCGATTCCGAAGAGATTATAGGCAGATACCGGAGTGGCAGGCGGTTGCGGGAACTCCAGCCAGCTTGCAAC
>JANNRW010000016.1:0-20898 GCA_031401815.1 Geobacteraceae bacterium
ACCAGAGCCGACAAGGTTATCGGCATGCACTTCATGAATCCTGTGCCACTCATGAAACTCGTAGAGGTGATTCGCGGTCACGCCACCAGCGAAGAGACCTTTACTGTTACATCCGGTTTGATAGCCGGTCTTGAGAAGGAGATGGCCGTCTCCCAGGACTATCCCGGCTTCATTGTCAACAGGGTGCTTATCCCGATGATCAACGAGGCGGTGTTTGCGCTTTATGAAGGGATTGCTACTGCCGAAGATATAGACAAGGGGATGAAGCTCGGCACCAACCAGCCTATGGGGCCTTTGACTCTGGCCGATTTCATCGGGCTTGATACGGTGCTAGCCATTGCAAACGTTCTTTACGACGGATTCAAGGATTCCAAATACCGCCCCTGTCCCTTGCTTGTGAAGATGGTCAATGCGGGGTATCTGGGGAGAAAATCGGGGCGAGGGTTTTATACATATTAGGAATTCAGGCTGAAGGCTGAAGGTGAAAAGGTTACATCTGTCGAATTGCCAGTTTCTGCAAGGATTTTCCCTTCAGTCTTCAGCCTTCAGTCTATAAACCTGAAGCTGCTTTTTCACCCCTGCGGCCTTTCAATCCCGAACTTTTCCAGACGATACTGTAGCGTTTTGTAGCTCATTTTAAGAAGTGGAGCCGCCTTGCTGATTGTCCATTCAGCTCGTTCCATGGCCTTGATAATCAGCTCTCTCTCCAGCTCCTCGAAAGATATGCCGTCAGCAGGGAAATCAAACGGAAGTGCTCCGCTCCCTGAAACCATGTTGTGAACTTCAGCCGGGAGATCCTCAGGCATTATGCGCTCCCCTTCAGCCATCAACACCCCCCGCTCAATTACCGACTCAAGCTGCCTTACATTTCCGGGCCAGGAGTAGTTAAGAAGCAGTTTCAGCGCTGACTTGGCAATCCCGTGAACCGGCATCTCTGTGACAATCGCATATTTTTTGACGAAAAAATCGGCCAGAGTGGCGATATCACTACCCCGCTCCCGAAGAGAAGGGAGATTGATCCTGATGACATTCAGTCGATAGTAAAGATCTTCCCTGAAATTCCCCTTCTTTATCTCCTGCTCCAGCTCCTTGTTGGTAGCTGCAAGTATCCGGACATCAATCGCAATATTGACTTTCCCGCCAACCCTGCGAATCTCCTTCTCCTGAATCGCCCGCAATAGTTTTGCCTGGAGTGAAATGTTCATCTCGCCTATTTCGTCAAGAAAAACCGTCCCCCCTTCAGCCGCTTCAAAGAGACCAATCTCCCTGCTGCTGGCACCGGTAAAAGAGCCCTTTTCATGACCGAACAGCTCACTTTCAATCAGTGCGTCAGGAATTGCTGCGCAATTTATTGCGAAAAACGGCTTGCCAGAGCGCGGGCTCTTGTCATGAATAGCTCTGGCCACAAGCTCCTTGCCGGTTCCTGATTCACCGTAAATAAGCACAGTTGAGCTGGTTGGTGCAATCTTGTTGATAACCCTGAACATCTCCTTAAGCTTTGGGTGATCGCCGATAATGTTCTGGATAACAGAGTTTTCCTCCAGTTTCTTATGGAGGACGGTGTTCTCTTTCAGAAGCGCCAGATGTTCGCACGCCCGTTGCAGGGTAAAGAGCAGATGATCCCTGTCAAGTGGCTTTTCCAGGTAATTGAACGCCCCTTTCCGGGTTGCCTCAACAGCCGAGTCGATCGTCCCGTGAGCGGTCATGATAATGACGCACTGCTGCGGATTATCTGCCAGCACCTTTTCGAGAAGCTCCATCCCTGACATCCCCTGCATTTTCAGGTCAGTCAGAACAAGATCAAACTCCTGTTCCTTGAGGAGTTCGAGAGCTGCTGGCGCACTTGCAACCGAACGCGTCCGGTAACCCTCCTTTGTCAGGATGGTCTGCAGAATATCGCGCTGGGCTTTTTCATCATCAACTACTAGGATGCTCTCTGCCATACACTGCTCCTGTTCAACTGCTGTGAACTGTCCGGCAATATTACCGTTATTGTCGTTCCCTGCCCGACCGAGCTTTCGGCCATAATCTGGCCGCCATGCGCCCTTATTATTCTTTCGGTAATCGCCAGGCCAAGCCCAATTCCAGCCTCTTTCGTCGTAAAATATGGCTGAAAGATCTTCTCGATATCTTCGGGCTGGATACCCTCACCCTGATCACGGAAGGTAAGTCTGAAAACCCCTTCCGCAAAGGTCGCTCCAAGAGTTATTGTCCCTCCATCCGGCATGGACTGCGCACCATTTGTGATGAAATTGTACATGCAGTTTCTAAGCAGCTCCTGGTCACAATAAATTTGCGGAAGTCCGGGGTCAAGCTCTATTCTTATGGTAACTTTCTGTTCAGCAAGTTTTTCCTTTAAAATAGTAAGTGACCTGTCGATGACATCCCGGTAATCAACTTTTGCAAGACGAAGCTTCAAGGGACGGCCATAGTTCATGAAATTGAGAACCATGTAGTTTGCCTTGCGAACCTCCTCCTTGATCGTATCCGCTATTTTTTCAACTTCACTCTTTTTTTCCGGACATCCTGTCTGCATCTCATTTTTCAGGTGATCAATCGCCAGGCTGATGTAGTTGAGCGGATTTCTGATTTCATGCGCAATACCTGAAGCCAGCTGTCCGACCCTTGAGAGGTGCTCTGCTTCATGCAGCCGCTCTTCGAGATTTTTTCGCTCTCTCAGCTGCTCGACCATCTCGTTGAAACTCGCGGCAAGTTCGCCGATCTCATCCGAGCTCTCAACCGGAACAGTAACTGAAAGATCCCCCCCTGCAACCTTGCGTACCTTGAGGACAAGCCTCTGGATCGGATAGGTATAGCGCCGGGCGAGAAAAATTATCAGCATTGTGCCCAGGGTGAAAATAATGCAGGTAGCAACCAGCCGCCGCAAGAAGTTGTCCCGCTGAATCTCTCTGATATTGTCAAGAAGAAGATCAATTTCTACGTACCCGAGCTGTTCATCCCCCACTATTACCGGTACCACCAGATTGTACGGTTTAGGTGAAGGGCCAACGACACCTTTTTTTACCGGAGCAGCTTTCAGCCCCTTTTCAAGTTTTTTGATCTCCCGCTTTTTGCCGATCTTTTCAGGATCGGAAGAGTCAATAATTTCCCCTTCATTGTTGATAATATTGATTTCATTGATCCCCTTCTTGCGAGCTTCAAGCAGATACTCTGCCAGACGGGAAGTTTCAAGCTCCGCCTCTGAAGTCAGATCTTCGACCCCCTTTTGCAAAACTTCGGAGATCGCTGTTGAGCTCTCCTGTATCTCGTTCACCAGTTTGGTCTGGCTTAACTGGTTCATGATGAAGAGGGTCACCATGGCAAGAATCAGCAGGGTAAGCATTATGAGGACTAGTTTTGCGTTCAGTTTCATTTAATGGTTCCTGTTGTAAACGTGATGCATTCGCAAATTCTCAAAAAGCCCCCTCCCCCCTGGCGGGGGAGGGTCAGGGTGGGGGGGGAAATGACTTTTTCAGAGTCCCTGACCGTTATTCTCCTCACTCCCCGTCCAGCACACTCCGCACCTTGCGGAGCAGCGTCTGTGTGGATGTCGGCTTGGGAAGCATCTGGACGCCGGTTTCAAGCACCATCTTCTTCTGTATCGTCTCTGGGGCATAACCACTGGAGAAGATCGCCCTTATGTTCGGCTGTATTCTCCGGATCTCGTCAAAAGCCTCTTTCCCGTTCATTTTCGGCATGACAAGATCAAACAGCAGAAGGTCTATTCTCTCACTGTTTTCCCGGAACAACTTGACAGCCTCCTCGCCATCACGAGCCTCGATAACCTTGTAACCGTAACCGGTCAAAACCCCGACCTCCAGCCGCCTCACCATCTCGTCATCCTCTGCCAGAAGGATCATCTCACTCCCCCCGGTCGGCTCTTCTTCGGGCACTGTTGAAAAAGGCTCTTCCAGCCCCGCTTTGATGACTGGCAAATATATCCTGAAGGTAGTTCCGGCTCCCTTCTCGCTGCCGACATCTATATACCCTCCATGCTCCCTGATGATGCCGTACACTACAGAAAGCCCGAGTCCAGTCCCCTTGCCAACCTCCTTGGTGGTGAAAAACGGCTCGAAAATCCGCTTCTGAGTCGTTTCATCCATCCCCTCGCCGCTGTCGGTAACGCTTAACAGCGCGTAAAGACCAGGCTTGCCAAAACCATGAGCTGAGACAAACTCCCTCTCCAGGCTGGTTATTTCCGTTGTAACCGTCAATGCCCCACCTTTTGGCATGGAGTGACCGGCATTTGTAGCCAGGTTCATCAGCACCTGTTCAAGCTGGTGTTCGTCCGCCATAATCGTTATTGGCTCTGTATAGAGCACTGTCCTGTAAGCTATATCCTCCCCTATGACCTTTATCAGAAACTTTTCCACCCTTGCTACAATCTGATTCAGATCAACCGCTCTCTTGTCAGAGGTCTGTTTCCTGCTGAAGAGCAGCAGATCCTTCGTAAGATGTACAGCCCGGTATGAAGCCTCAAGCATCGGCTGGATATAAAGCCTCATCGGGTCATCGTCCGCCATTTTCATCAACGCCATCTGGCCGTAGCCGGTAATGGCGGTCAGGATGTTGTTGAAGTCATGAGCAATTCCCCCTGCCAGAGTACCGATTGACTCCATCTTCTGGCTCTGCCGGAACTGCTCCTCAAGACTCTTTCGCCCGGTAATATCACGAACCGTATGAACTATCCTTGTCAGGCAGCCTGAACCGTCCGGGATCGGCGAGGTTGACAGGGCAAGCCATCTGTCAAGTCCCGGTTCAAATCTCTCAGTGTATGATCTCTGGCTTGTTTTAGTTGTTTCACTCATCGGGCACTCTGCAATAAACTGCACATCCCCATGAAAAACCTGATGACATTTCCTGCCGATCACCTCTTCTGGACTTTTTCCCAAAAGCTCAAAAAGTGTCTTGTTTGCATTCAGGATAGTCCCATCAACAGCATGGATTGAAACTCCGTCAGACATGGCGTCAAAACAGGCAGACCATTCACTCAGGGCAGCCTGAATCGCCACTGTGGACTGCTTGCGTTCAATGGCATGATTGATCGAACGGGAAAGCAGATTTTTCTCGATCTGCCCCTTGACAAGGTAATCCTGGGCACCGGCCATAACCGCCGCTGACCCGACAGCTTCATTGGAGAGACCGGTAAAGACAATTACCGGGGGGGAAGGATCGGTATCATTCAACCTGGTCAGGGTTTCAAGCCCGGAGCTGTCAGGCAGGCCAAGGTCGAGCAGAATCACATCAAACTCATTCTCCTTCAGCTCTACAATCCCTGAGGATAAACGGTCTACACATTTCAGCTCAGACATTATTCCGGCATCGTGCAGCATATCCTCAATCAGCTCTACATCGCCCGGATTGTCCTCGATCAGAAGAATCCGCAGAAATCTGGTCATCTCCTCTCTCCATTCGGGAGCACGACAATACTCAGCCAGAACTCCTCGATTGACTGGACAACGTGAATAAACTGCCTGATATCGATAGGTTTTGTGATGAAGCAGTTGGCATGCAGGTTATATGTCTTCAGAATATCCTCCTCGGCGCTGGAGGTTGTCAGGATGACCACCGGAATACGTTTGAAACTATCATCCTCCTTGATCTCTTGAAGCACCTGTCGGCCATCTTTTTTTGGCAGGTTCAGATCCAGAATGATCAGATCCGGTCTGGGGGAGGCAGCATACTTGCCTGTTTTGCGGAGAAACTCCATTGCCGCAACGCCATCATTCACAACATGCAGATCGTTGTGAAGCTTCCCCATCCCGAGCGCTTCCCGCGCCAGTTCAACATCTCCGGGGTTGTCCTCGACCAGCAGAATATCGATTGGCCTTACAGATCCATTTCTTTCCATCAAGTAGTACCTCCTCGCTATTTCCAGGATTGTCCGGTTTGGTATATGCAGTTGCCTTAAAAGTTCCCCCTCCCTTGGCGGGAGGGGGTCAGGGGGTGGGGGAATTTGCCATATTTGACACTGTCGGCAGCTTCACCCACCCCTCTATCCCCTCCCGTCAAGGGAGGGGAGGCTAAATGCAAAGACCTGACCGGACACTCCTCGCTATTTCTGAATCGTAAAATAAAAGGTCGCACCTTTTCCCGGCTCTGATTCAAACCAGATCCGGCCACCGTGGCGCTCCACTATTTTTTTGCAGATTGCAAGACCTATGCCGCTCCCCGGATACTCCTCCCTGGTGTGCAGGCGCTGAAAGATGACGAACAGCTTGTCGCTGAACTGCGGATCAATGCCGATGCCGTTGTCTTTAACGGAAAAGAGCCACTCCTGCCCATTGTCCGCAGCCGAGACATGAACCTGCGGAGAGAGCTCCCCATGAAACTTCAGAGCATTACTGATAAGGTTCTGAAAGAGCTGAACCAGCTGTGAGGCATCGGCTCTTATCTCAGGAAGTCTGTCATTGGTTATGATAGCCTTTGTCTCCCTGATTTTGATTTTCATGTTATTTATCGCTTTTCCAAGCAGTCCATGAGAATCAACAGTCTCCAGCGGATTTTTCCAAGAGCCGATACGGGAGTATGCCAGAAGATCGTTGATCAGAAGCTGCATCCGGACTGCGCCATCCACAGCGTAGTGGATATAAAGATTGGCCTTTTCATCAAGCTTGTCTTCATAGCGCTGGGCAAGGAGCTGTGTATAGCTCGAAATCATCCGGAGCGGCTCCTGAAGGTCGTGCGAAGCTACATAGGCGAACTGCTCCAGATCCCTGTTGGAGCGTTGCAGCTCTTCAATAGTTGATTCCAGCCTTGACTCCATCTGTTTGCGATCAGTGATGTCATTTATGATCGCAAGGAAAACCTTGTACGCCCCTTCCTGATGAATCTGGAGGTATGCCAGAACCGGATAATCAGTGCCGTCTTTTCTTCTGTGAACGGTCTCAAAAACAACTCTTTCTCTCTCTTTGTCCAGTAAAGGCCTGACCAGATCCCTGAATGACTCCTCTGTATAAAAAGGCTTTATATCAAGAGGTGTCATTCTCCTCATTTCATTAAGAGTATATCCTATATTCAGTAAAGCTCCATGATTAACATATTCGAACTTGAATGTATTCGCATCAAAAATATAAATTTCGTTAAGACTGTCCTCAATGATATTTAACAACCTGAATTGTTCACGCTCTGCCTTTTTCCGAGCAGAAATCTCTTTCTCCAGCTTGTCTACCGAGGTAAATGACAGTTTTAGTTGAGCGGCCATCTCATTACTCGCCAGCGCCAGTTGAGAGAGCTCGTCATCCCCTTCCACAACGATCCGGTAATCAAGATTGCCATTGCCAATAACTTCAACACCGCTGCTGAGCGCTTTTATACGTCTTACCAGGGTTCTGCGGATAATGACTGAATTCTGGATGATCGCAAGAATACCGCAGGATATTATCAGAACCACTATGAAAATCCCGCTGTCCCGCGCCCTTTTTGCCTTTATCTGGGCTGATTCACGCACTCTGCTGATATTGTCTGAAAGTGAATAGGCTTTCAGAAAGACCTGACTGATCTGCCGCTGTTCTGCGTCGCTGAAACCGGTTTTGCTGATCAGACCTTCCTGTTGGCCTCTGCGCCCCTCAATGATCCTGGAAAACCCTGAAAAACTGGCCTCAAAATCCTTCCTTGCATCCTGTAGCAAAACCCTGTCCTTCTCCTTGGTAAAGCGTGATCCTGCCGTTTCAAGAAGGTTTCCGAGAGCGTTGGACTTGGCATGCCACTGTTTTGCAGACCTCTCCTCCCGGTGTAGCAGAAACTCGTCCCGCAAAAGAATTCTTTCAAAAGCAATCTTTCGCATCTCATCGACAAGCTCCATATCCCGGTCTGCGGAAGAGATTCTCCACCATGACCAGATGAGGGATAACAGGATAAGGATGACAGTCCCAAGGGAGATGATCGTGTTGAGCCTGAGCCGCATTTTTATCTTCACAAAAGCTCCCCTTGATGCACTCGCAAATTCTCTAAACAAGTCCCCTCCCCCCTGGCGGGGGAGGGTTAGGGTGGGGGGGGAGGTGCCATGATATCAGGATGTTGCAACTTCACCCACCCCCTGACCCCCACCCGTCAAGGGAGGGGGAAAAGACTAATTGCTAGTGCATCCCCCTTACCTTACAAGTCTGACTGCATCCGGCTTGACTGCATAAAGAGCTTCTGTATGAATATATTCAAGATAGTTCGGCATCCTGGTTCCGGTGGACAACCTGTTTTTCAGCACCCAGCGAGTCTGATCCTCTAAGCCGACAATCAGGGCCTGATCCAGTGACACTCTGAAAGTCATGATATCCCAGATTCCGGCAAGAAGATCCTTATCTAATTTAATGAAGTCCGCAACTATATTTTGCGCCCCGATTTTGTTCTCCCTGGCAAAGGTCTCTGCCCTGATGAGCGCCTTCAGGAATTTTTTTACTGCTTCGGGGTTTTTCTTTACAAACTCCTGTGATGATGCGACGCAGAAGGTCTCTGTGTAGAGCGTCTCGCCGTAAAAGGCTACCCCGCTTTCTCCAAGATGTTTCTCCAGCTCCAGCAGTGTCGGGTTGAAGGCTGAGACTGCATCAACCTCTTTCTTGTCAAGGGCTGCTACCATGTCAACCGGCTTCATATCTACTAGAGTCACCCCCTTTGTCTCAATCCCATGAGCCATAAGGAATGAATCAAGAAAAAAGTGAGCAGTAGTGCCGAGCGGCAGGCCGATTTTTTTGCCTTTAAGGTCAGCAGGCCGGATAATGCCGCGATCTTTCAGCGCAACAACTGCTTCATTTCTGTTAGAGGTCTGAATTACTGCAAGGGTGGAGAGCTTTTCCCCGTTCATGACCGCAAAGACAATCGGCGTATCAGCTACGGTTGCAATGTCTGCCTTGCCGGCAATTACCGCTGCCAGCGCAGGCTTTCCGAACGGATGAGGCTGGGGTATCACCTCCAGACCCTCCTTTACAAAGTACCCCTTTGCAAAGGCAATATGCACCAGGGCAGAGTTTGCCAGGGTTGAATAGGCAATGGTGATTTTTTCAGGCGGGGCTGACTGCTTTTGCGTCGGCTTGCAGCCGGGCAGGCAGAGTGCGAAGATCAGGAGTGCGGGGAAAGGGTAAAGAAACATGTTCAATACAGATGTAAATACCGGGTGAGAGAAGAATTTGCGCAGATCATTGTCAGCCATAATAACCCCTTTCCCTTGATGATCAATATTCGTAACTGTTCAGCACGTAGTCACCGTCAAAAGCAAGCCCCCATAAAACAGGCTCGAATTGCCTCAAGATCAACAGGAGAAACCCCTTGTGCGGCAAAATGATCTTCCCAGGTTTCAACGTTTCCCGTCATCTCCTCAACTATCATTAGCGCATCACTCCGTGACAACCCGAACCTTGCAGACAAGCTTACAGCATTAACCAAGGTTGCTTCCCGTCCACGGTCGCCCAGCGACATGGAGAGCGAAAAATCGGTGCCAACGCCGGAACGTGTCGGTGTTGGAACAATGTCATATGCCGGAGACAGCACCAGCCCCTGTTCGCCCCGGATAAACCCGTGGTTGCGCGGATGATCATCGGTATTCCGGCAGAGGACATTAAACAGCATTCGTTTGAAAAGCTCTTTTAGTTCTGTCGGCTGCGCCAGTACAGTCGCTCGCATTCTGTCGGCCAATGCAGGGTAACTCCACTGGGTACGATCACGTTCATCCCATTCCATCATCGACAAGGCACTCAGAAAACCGAAACGCTCATATCCCTGAGGCGTTTTCCGGCGATCAAAGCGTTTTACCAGCAACACATCCTTGTCGCCAACTGCCATAAGGCGCAGATCCGGACTCTTTATGCCGCATGCTTTGGCCAGCAGCATGGTGGCATACTCTATCCGGGGATAATTGACCGTATCACCTCTGGCAGGAAACTTTGCGATCCAGAGGGAATCATCCAGCTCCACGGTGCATTTCGGTCTGGCGCCGCCGATGCTGGTCCCCTGTTCAAGAAGTTGAAGCAGGTCACGCCGAATCGGTTCACCATGTTGCAGTTGTGTGGCTGCTTCCAGAATCTCCCCTAACGACTGAAAAGACGGAGGTCCGGATTCAGGTTCTCCCTGTTCAAGAGAATCACGGAAATCAAGGCAACCGACTCGTGTAGAATTGCCAAGGAGCAGGAAATCCATTTCTCCAAGTGATTCCGGAGGAGAGTTCAGCTCTGCGGCAATGACCATCCGCCCCCAGTAATCGGGAGAGGCATCACGGAATGCGCCATACAGGCCTCCGTTTACCGTTGCATCTCTGTAAACGTCTCCCAGTCGCAATGCAACAGGGTCAACCGGCAGAGCGTTGGATCTCTCCAGATATCGAAGGCCGTAGGCAAAGCGACCGATACCATCGTCCGGATAGTGAGTAAATATCCCGGCAGGAACAGCAACCGTCTCGCCAGGGAGATAGATGAATACATATGATTTCAGTTCACGAGTCATGATCAGAAATCCAGTTCATTTTTGTTTATCTGTTTTTGCCTGACTCTTTGTGGCAGGCGCTGTTTTTCGGAAAAAATCCCCACGCTGTCGTTCATGGGTGCGGCAACATTGTGCAGGTCATTCACTTTGCCAAGCAGATGAAGAGCTGCGGCCAGAACGGAAAGCCCGACTGATGGATCGCCGGCTTCCAGGCGGGAGAGCGTCTTTCTGGTAACCAACATGCTGCCGGCCATCTGTTCCAGTGTCCATCCACGTCGCTTACGGGCGGTCTGGATATTAGCACCCAGCAGTTGAGTCGCTTGCAGCGCAAGAGGCGCAAGACCTTCTTTGCCTAATGAGTTACGAGACATAAAATACCCCTTAAATTATATTACGGGTATTATATAATACATTTTATGCTAATTATATATTTTTCTTAACTGTTCAGCACGTAATCAACGTCAAAAGTTCTTAGAGCTGAATTGCTACCTGTCTCTACCTTTACCTTTACCTCTACCTCTACCTTTACCTCTACCTTTACCTCTACCTCTACCTTTACCTCCATCTCCTTCACCTCTCCTCATCCAGCACACTCCGCACCTCCCGCAGCAGCTCCGCAGGAGATGACGGCTTGGCTATCAGGCGGGCATTGTCAGCGAGCGAAGCTTTTTGCCGGATAGTCTCGGGCGCATACCCGCTACAGAAGATCACCTTGATCCTCGGCTTGATTTTCCGGATCTTGTCAAAAGCCTCCTTGCCGTTCATCTTCGGCATGATCAGATCCAGCAGCAGCAGATCGATGGTTTTCCTGTTCTCATAAAACTTGTTCACAGCATCAGCACCATCCACTGCCTCAATTACGCTGTATCCGAACTCTGTCAGTACACCCCTTGTCATCTCCCTCACTGCTTCGTCATCTTCGGCCAGAAGAATTGTCTCTTTCCCGCCGACACAAGCAGCTTCTTCCCCCTTCTCCTGACTGCTGATTGCCACTTTTTCCGTTGAAATGAGCGGCAGGTATACCTTGAAGACACTCCCTTTTTCAGGCTCGCTGGAGACGCTTATGTAGCCGTCGTGCTGACTGATGATGCCGTAAACAACAGAAAGCCCAAGCCCTGTCCCCTTGCCCACCTCTTTGGTTGAAAAAAATGGCTCGAAAATCCGTTTCTGCGTTGCTTCATTCATCCCTTCACCACAATCTGTTACTGCCAGGAGTGCGTACTCCCCTGGTTTGCCGAAGCCGGATGATGATACAAATTCAGCGTCCATGCTGAAAATCCCTGTTGTCACTCTCAACTCCCCACCTCTGGGCATGGAGTGAGCAGCATTTGTTGCAAGGTTCACAAGCAGCTGTTCAAGCTGGTACTCATCCGCCAGAACCATTATCGTCCCGTCGTGGATATCAGTCCTGTATGCTATATCTTCGCCTATGACCTTTGACAGGAACTTGTCCACTCTGGCAACTGCTTCATTAAGATCCACCGGCTTCCTGTCAGCAGCCTGTTTTCGGCTGAAGAGCAGAAGCTCCTTTGTCAGCCGGGCGGCCCGGTCTGCCCCTTTCAGCATTGATTCGATATTCTGCCTGAGCGGATCATCGCTGGACATTTTCATCAGGGTGATCTGCCCGTAGCCGATGATAGCGGTCAGGATATTGTTGAATTCATGCGCCACTCCACCCGCCAGGGTGCCGACCGACTCCAGCTTCTGGCTCTGGCGGAGCTGCTCTTCGAGTCTGGCCTGCTCTGAAAGATCACGCTTTATTGCGATAAAGTGGGTTGTCCGGCCGATTGCATCCTTTACCGGCGTGATGGTCTGCCCTTCTGTATACTGCGTACCGTCTTTACGTTGATTGATCATCTGCCCGCGCCAGACCTCGCCTGAGTTCAGGGTTTCCCAGATATGCCTGTAGAAAGCCTGGTCATGAACTCCCGATTTGACCAGGTCGCGTGGGTTTTTGCCAATCGCCTCTTTACTGCTATAGCCCGTAAGCGCCGTAAAGGCAGGATTGATCCATTCAATCCTGCCATCATGATCGGTTATGATTATGGCATTGGCTGCTGCCTGGAGCGCGACAGATTGCAGAGTGAGCGACTCCTCCTTTTTGGCAAGGGCATCAGTCATCTGGATAAACGCAGACGAAAGATCACCGATCTCATCATTTCTTCCTCTGCTCAGATTCAGAGTCGGGGAGTTGCCTGCGCCAAACTCCTTTATGGCAGCTACAATCCTTCTTAAAGGGATGAGAAACCGAACAAAGTACCAGACACAAGCCACTGTCAGGAGGAGCAGAACAATGGACAGCCTCCATAATTCTGCTTCAGCAAAATTCCCGGCCAGGGCATTTTCGGGGGCTGTCAGCACCAGGCTGTATCTGCTGCTGGGAGAGAAGCTGACCGGCTCCCTTAGAGCAATGAACTCCCTCCCCTCGAAAGTGAATCCCCATGTCTTGTCAGCTGTTCTGGACTGGAGTGCTTTTTTGAGCGCTGGATACCGGCTCAACCCTATTCCGGCAAGTGAAGCATCCCTCTCCTGTAGATTGGAGATAAACTGCTTCACTTCGGAGCAGGCAACTATTGTCCCCTCCTGATCCAGCAGATATGCGGACATCCCCTTGATCCCGGCAGCAAGAGCTGCAAGCTTGTGCGATATATCCTTTAATGTTATATCGACTCCGACAACCTCACCAGCCCCATTCTCGCCGGAAAGCCGCAGGGCAGCGGTAATTCCCACATCGCGGGTTGTTCTGAAAATATAGGCATCACTCCAGACGATATCTGCCTGCATGATGCTGTTGCGGTACCATGGCCGACGCCTAGGATCATAATCATCGCTGCGCTTTTCAGATGAAAGAATCTTCCCCTTTTCTCCAAGGGTAAGCCAGGTGACCAGACCTTTTTCATCAGCTCTCTTTATCCTGTTCTTCCACTCTTTGCCGTCATTAAGAATAAGATATCCATTGCCGACAGCATCGCCGGAATTTATTGAGGTGATAAATGGATACTGGTTCATATAGGGGATAAAGAGTGCATTGGCAGAGCGCAGATCAGCAGCGTCAAACAGCTTCGCTTCCCGGTATGCCCCTGCACTTTGCAGAACAACAGAGACAGCGGCTTGAATGTTTTCAAGTTCAAGCTGCACATTCCGGCTCGCCTGGACAAACAGTTTCAGCGCCTGCTCACGGGCTGAGGAGATACTCTCCCGGTAGTCAACAAATAGCTGAACCCCTGCAAACAGGAGAAAAATCAGTATGAATGATTCCAGCAGACCGATTCTAAACTCGAATTTTTTTTCAGAGAGCTCTTTGAAGGGATCATTTCCAGGCATGTATATGACTCCTTTGTACTTTGCGACTATTGACCTTTTTTTGGCAATCATTCAGCACCCAAGGCTAACCCCTCCTGTCCTCCCCTTATTTAAGGGGAGGGACTTTGTAGGGGCGATCCTTGTGATCGCCCAAAACACGGGCGAATACAAGATTCGCCCCTACCGAGACAAGAGGGGAACAGGGGGAGTTATGATACTATTCTGACCCCTGAATCCTGACCACTGACCCCTTTTTTATTTCAGCTGTCCACCAATGCTTCAAATGCTATGGCAAATTCATCCCCTGTTTCCCTGAATACTTGCAGAATTTCCGGATCAAAATGCTCCGGAAGAGTTCTGACATCCCCTTCGAGTATGATCCGGCAAGCCTCTTCGTGGCTGAAAGGGGGTTTGTATGGACGCTCCGAGCGAAGAGCATCATATTGATCACAGAGCATGACGATTCTCCCCTCAATGGGAGTTGCCCCGCCTTTCAAGCCACGAGGGTAGCCGCTCCCATCCCAGCGCTCATGATGATTCAATGCAACAGATTCAGCCAGTCTGATAACCGGGTGATAAGAACCCTGGAGCATCTTTGCGCCAATTTCGGTGTGAGTCTTTATGACAGCAAACTCTTCAAAAGTCAGGGCACCGGGCTTGAGCAGAATGCTGTCCGGCACCCCGACCTTCCCTATGTCATGAAGAGTACTTGCAAGAAAAAGGGTCTCAGTGAAATCGTCAGGCAGACCAAGGCCATTGGCGAGAATCCCTGAAAGCCGTCCTATCCGCCAGTTATGCAGCCCTGTCTCGCTGTCACGATACTCTGCGACAACCGTCAGGCGGCGGATAAGCTCCCTGTTCAGGCTTTTAAGCTCATCCGTCCTGCAGTTTACCGCCTTTTCAAGTGACTTGCGGTAATCCTTTTCCATGGCTTTCATTTCGCTGAAAGCAGCAGCCTTGCCTATGGCATGCACAAGATAGTCGTAATTGACCGGCTTCAGGATGAAGTCGAACGCACCCCGCTTCAGCGCGTCTATGGCAACATCAAGCTCGGCATAGGCGGTCATGACCAGCACCGGCAGATCAGGAGCCCTTTCGTGGATTTTACCGACAAGTTCGACTCCGCCCATGCCAGGCATCCGGATATCAGTCAGCACTACCTGCACGTTCCGGTCTTTGAGCCGCTCCAGCGCTTCAGCAGCATTAACTGCGGTCACAACCCGAAATCCCTGTTCACTGAGTATAAGAAGCAGCGATTCAAGGACATCATTATCATCATCCACAACCAGAATTGCCGGGTGGTCAAACTCCTGTTCCTTTTTCATGATATCTCCTTGCAATACCTAACCCGGACAAGCCGGAACGAAAATATTTCTACTCCTCATCGAGCACACTCCTAACCTTCCGCAGCAGCTCCGCAGGTGATGACGGCTTGGCTATCAGGTGAGCACCGTCAGACAATGAGGCTTTTTGCCGGATAGTCTCCGGCGCATAGCCGCTGGAGAAGATCGCCTTGATGTCAGGCCGGACTTTTCTGATCTCGTCAAAAGCCTCCTTGCCGTTCATCTTCGGCATGATGAGATCAAGCAGCAGCAGATCTATGGAGCTGCTGCTCTCTCTGTATCGCTTAAGAGCATCAGCCCCGTCAACAGCCTCAATAACCTTGTAGCCATGTCCGGTCAGCAAGATCGTTGTCATGCTTCTGACCATTTCGTCATCTTCTGCCAGAAGGATCGTTTCGTCTCCGCATGGGATATCTTCCGACCCCTCTGCGCTGCTCTCATAATCCCGGGCATCTGCAATCAGAGGCAGATATACCCTGAAGGTACTCCCTATGCCAGGTTCACTATAGACGTTTATGAAGCCGTCGTGCTGCTTGACAATGCCGTAGGAGACTGCAAGCCCGAGCCCGGTCCCCTTGCCGACATCCTTGGTTGTGAAGAAGGGCTCGAAGATCCTCTTCCTTGTATATTCGTCCATCCCCTCTCCGCTGTCCGTAACAGTCAAAAGCGCGTAACTCCCCGGACTAAGATCGCCATCTGCGGATATGGTGTGTTCATCAAGAGTTACAATTTCCGTGGAGATCGACACTCTCCCCCCTTTTGGCATGGCGTCACGGGCATTTCCCACGAGGTTCATGACCACCTGCTCAATCTGGTACGGATCACCAGTAACCGGCATTTCGCCTTCGTGGAGCATCAACTGTATTGTAATATCTTCGCCTATAACCTTTTTAAGGAATTTCTGCACTTTGGCAACAGTCGCATTCAGATCCATGGAGATCTTGTCAACAGACTGTTTTCTGCTGAAGAGGAGCAGCTCTTTTGTAAGATGAGCCGCCCGATCCGCACCTTCGAGCATGTATTCGACATTGTGCCGCAACGGGTCATCAGCAGTCATTTTCATCAGTGCGATCTGCCCGTAGCCGATGATGGCGGTCAGGATATTGTTGAAATCGTGGGCAATACCTCCTGCAAGAGTGCCGATCGACTCCATCTTCTGACTCTGGCGCAGCTGCTCTTCAAGCTTGATATGCTCGGAGAGGTCACGTTTTATAGCTATAAAGTGGGTTGTTTTGCCACCGGCATCCTTTACCGGTGTAATAGTCTGCCCCTCCTGATACAGAGTACCATCTTTCCGGCGGTTGGTTATCTGTCCGCGCCAGACCTGACCGCTGGCAAGGGTTTTCCAGATATCGCCATAAAATGCCTGGTCATGAACACCGGATCTGAAAAGTTCGCGGGGGTTCCTGCCTATGCACTCTTCCCAGGTATATCCGGTCAGCTCCGTAAAAGCCGGGTTGATCCATTCAATAGTGCCGGTGGAATCGGTTATGAGTATCGCATTGGCAGCAGCTTGCAGTGCGGAGGATTGCAGTTTCAGCGTCTCCTCGGCTTTTTTGCGGGGGGTAATGTCTGTTGCTATCTCCATCCTGACCAGCCGTCCGTCGCTCCAGCGAATAGCCTGATCCCGGCAGTCAAACCAGGAACCGTTTACAGTATTTTGAAACTCCCAGGCATAGACGCCGGACGGCTCTCCCTCGGGGGTCAGGAGGCGGTTATTTGTGCAGAATCCGCATGGGCCGCTCTGACCTGCCTGAAGAGTTCCCCAGCAGATTTTCCCGATAATCTCCCCCCAGATATCACGCCCGTATCTGTTTACAAACAGGATTTCGTAAGTTTCAATATCAGCAACATAGATCAGCGCATTTATACCGTCCAGAATCGTTGTGAGCCTCTTGGTGGACTCCTTCAGGGTCTCTTCCGCCCTGATCCGTGCGACAAGTTCGCTTCGCAAGGCCAGGGCGCTCTTCTCAAGATCATTCGTCCGTTCGGCAACGAGCGCTTCCAGCCCTGATTCGTAACCCTTGGAGTCGACCAGGAGCTTGGCAAGCCATGCGACCAGCAGCGAGAAGAGCAGGCCAAGTGAAGCCATGAGCGCAAAACCGGCCGGGTTTCCCCACCCCTTGTCAGGCGCAATACTCAGAGTCCATGCGCCGTTCGGTACATTCATAAGATGCTCAACCGGCCTGTTCAAGGGGGAGGATGAGGAGGATGAGATGACCTGTTTACTGCCGGTGTCCGGGTGTATGCGCCAGAGTTCGTAGCCAAAGCCACGCTCGGCCAACTTGGAGATAAGTGTCTGCTCCAGCAGATCGGGAAAGCGGAGAAGCACTGTGGTGAACCCCCAGAAAGCGGGCTTACCCTGATTGTTTTCAAGAAAGAGCGGTAGACGGGCAACCACACCCACACCACCCTGTATCAGCTCAAAAGGGCCTGCAAGAGTAAGCTTGCCGCTGTCGCGGGCAAGTATGGCCTCTTTGTTTCGTGCCGTATCCTGAAGCAGGTCGTGACCCAGCGCCTTCTCGTTACCGGACAGCGGTGCAATCTGGCGAATGACCCCTCCAGGTGCCAGTTGCAGGGCAACTGCTCCGGGATAAAACGGCAGCAGCTCTCGTGCTACCGATTCAAAGCCGGTGATGGTGCCATTACCCTGGCGAACCAGCGCAGCAAGGGCATAAATTGCGGAGATGGCTCTATCAATGCGGCGCTGGAGATCAGCTGCATCATCGACAGCAATGTTTGCAACCTGCGCCCGCACTACCTGCAACCGCCTCTGTTCGAGCCGCCAGACCAGAGTTCCGGCAATAGCTGCAACAACAAGAAAGACGAGTGTGGCCACGAAGAGAGACTTGAAATTGCGCGGCACAGCTGTTCCGGAGGTGCTGTTTCTCATGTTGTCGTACCTTTTTTAAACATCTCTCCCTCTCCCCTTACCCCAGATACCCACTGATCCCCTCTTCAAACCCGACCGGTTCAAAGCCGAAACAGTCCGGCCATGAGCTGTCGCAGATGCTCTCCTCAAGCAGCATGGTTATCTGATCCGAGGTGACAGGATAAAAAGGGAATCTCTCCATCAGGGCTGTCACAAGCTGCATTATCAGTAACGGGGTCTTTATCTTAAGCACACAATTTTTCCCGAGCACTCTTGCCACAGTATTTACAACCTCCAGATAGGTGAGCCGATCCGGGCCGCAGAGATTGTACGCCTTGCACTCTGTTTCGGGCTTTTCCAGCGCAAGGGCGAAACAGCGAGCCACATCATCGGCTGAAACCGGTTGCAGGCGGTAAGCTCCGTCGCCAATCACCGGCGCCAGAAGATATTTACGTACAGAGCTGGCGATCATGTTCACAAAGGCATCATGAGGCCCGTAAATGAGAGAAGGGCGGAAAATGGTATACGCAAGAGCTGAGCTGCAGACGAGTTTTTCCGCTTCGTATTTGCTCCTGTGATACCCGGAAACAGCCCCTGGCCTGGCTCCGAGCGCCGACATATGCAGATACCGGCTGATGCCGTTCTCTTTTGCAGCTGCCAGCATGTTGCGTGTCGCATCTACATGCAGCCTTGAAAATGTGACATTTCGGCATGGAAACTCGCGAATTATACCGACGAGGTTTATCACTGCATCGCACCCTTCAACACCTCTTATGCAGCTCTCCGGACTGAGCACACTCCCGGCGAAAAACTCAATGCCAGGCCTGTGTACCGGTTCGTCAACATGAACCATGAGCCTTAGATGATCTCCTCTGGCAAGAAGCTCGCGGCAGACATGACCACCAACAAAACCGGTACCGCCACTGATGAATATTTTCATGATCTGCTCCACTCAACCACTCAACCACTCAACCACTCAACCACTCAACAACTCAACCACTCAACAACTCAACAGATTTTTAATTATATCCCGTAATCTGCAATCCACAAGTTCGTTGTACTCTTGCATTCTCGATTAATTTGCCATAGGCTGGTACAACTTTCTCTGGTTATCCACTTGGCTCAACCAAAGCCATTTTAAATCAGTAAAACATCCCCTCCCCCCTGGCGGGGGAGGAAGTGCCATGATATCAGCCGGTTGCAACTTCACCCACCCCCTAACCCCCTCCCGTCACGGGAGGGGGGACTTTTTTCAGATTGTTACTTGTGAGAAGTAGATAACCTCTTACCTTTATTCATTACAAAGGCTTCCTATGACACTGACAAAAACGTTTCAATTATTCGTTATCTTATCCCTCCTGCTCCTGATTTCAACCGGTTGCAGCAGACTCCCGCTTACTGGCAAACTTCCCGGCAATCTGGTTGCAGAAAAGATCAGCACTGTTGATGATGCCTCTCCATTTGCCATCTCACCGGATGGCACTGTTATCGCTTGCCTGCATTCCGGTCTGAAACTTGTTCATCTCCCCACCAAAGAGCTTCAGGAGATACCGTTGAAAAGAGCCGGACAACTGGCCTGGTCACCCCTTGGCTCAACCCTTGCCGCCACTTTTTATGAAAAAGGGGAGAGCACGATTATCCTCTTTGACCAGCACGGCATACAGGTAGCTGAAACAGTTGTCGCAGGGGATGTCACCAGCCTTGACTGGCTTTCAGAGAGTGAACTACTGGCTGCAGCACTTTCGATTACAAACTACAGCTTCGGGAGCAACTACAAATCCATACTTTACCGCTGGCAGCCGGGAAGTTCTCTTCCTGTAACACAATCGCTGCGCGATACCACCCTTCAGCCTTCAACCATGGCCATGCTGCAGAGGCATCTTGCGCACGGGTCGATGCTGGATGTTTACTCCCCTGCTGGCCAGATTCTCTATATGCACCCGAATGATCCACCTCTTTTCTCCCCTTACTACAAACTCATTCTCCGCGACCTGACAACAGACCGGGAGCAGGAGCTGGCCACTCCGGGCTTCAACTCCTCAGGCGGAAGATTTTTTTCTGACGGGAAAAAGGTCATCTACTCTGATGGTAACTCGCAGACTTTTATACTCTCCCCTTTTAACGGAGTGTCACCAAAAAGCGTCAGGACACCGGGCGCCAATCTGGCAGTTGCTCCGGTGGGGGATTACTGGTTTGCCGACGGTACACTTTATCAGGGCGAGTCTGTTGTCGCCCTGCTGGCTCCCGGAGGAGTCGCAAGATTTTCACAAGACGGCAGGCAGCTTATTATCGCTGTCAACGGAGAGCTTTACCGGCTCTTTGGACTTTGAGGTGCACATTTAGTAGTAGAGAATGGTAACTATTCAGCACCCAAGTCTAACCCCTCCTGTCCTCCCCTTACTTAAGGGGAGGGACGCTCAAAGTAGCGTTGGTGGCATTACCGGCTTACCTTCCTTAAAGCGTCCCCCCGCTTGAGACAAGAGGGGGACAGGGGGAGTTATGATACGATGCTAATAGATACAGAGAATGAAATATAAGGACAAACCATGACTGCTGAAACATACGATCTGATAATCATCGGCGGCGGTCCCGGCGGCTATGTCGCCGCAATCCGGGCCTCTCAATTGGGGATGAAGGTTGTTTTGGTCGAGGAGCGCTCAACCCTCGGCGGCGTCTGCGTCAATGAAGGGTGCATCCCCAGCAAGGCGCTCCTTGATTCGTCCGAGCAGTTTGCCCTGGCCAGAGACAAGTTTGGCGTACACGGTATTATTATTGACCCTCCCCGGCTGGATCTCGCCAGAATGCAGACCCGCAAGGGCGAGGTGGTGAAGAAGAATACAGACGGCATTGCCTGGCTATTCAAAAAGAACCGGATTGATCTGGTACAGGGACGAGGAACTCTTGCCGGGAAGAGTGGAGAGATGCATCTGGTGGCGTTTGAAGGGGCTCGGGGTTCGGGGCTCGGGGCTCGGG
>JANNRW010000017.1:0-6700 GCA_031401815.1 Geobacteraceae bacterium
CCTCGACCTTGGTTCGGCCATACAGGGAAATTGGATCAAGTGAGGATTCCTCAGTACAGAAAACGTCACCACTTTTCGTGCCATAACCGCTGTTGGTGGTGGGATAGACGATCAATTGCTCCTTGCTCCTCAATTTGGTGATCAATGAAATCGCATCACGATTGGTTGAGATGGCCATGTACGGATCCAGATCGCAGGCCGGGGCACCGACTATGGCAGCCAGTGGTATGATGACATCGGCGTTTTTTATTAATGGTTTCAATACCGATTCATCACGGACATCTCCACGTATGAAGTCAAAATCCGGATTCGCACAGAGATGATTAAGGTTCTGCTCCCCATAGATCAGCGAATCCAGTGCAGTGACACGATATCCAGCATCCAGCAGGTGTTCACACAGGATAGAACCGAGATAGCCTGCGGCACCGGTTACAAGAACACATTTTTTCATTTAAAGTCCTCTATCTGCTGTCATGTAAAATATTGCATACACAAGTCAATATGCTTCAGATTTTGAGTTTGCGTAAATAAATTGCTAATCTAAATGGGATTATCTCAGAAATAATGATACAAGCCAGATACAGGTAATAATTCTTACCTGCAAATCTGATATGGGACAAGCAATGTTTACAGGTTACAGTCGCAACTACACCAAATAATTTCCGGATCAATCCATCTTCCGATAATATATTGTCAATAGAAGATAATTGATGGCACCAGGGGCATTTTATTTTTACGTATTTACGACCTTTGATTGTTGAATCGGAATAAACCTCTGTTGGTGCATATTTTACATATCTTCGATAGAAATATCGCACAACCGAAGTCATTTTTAGATACTGCATTTCATTCATTGAATACGTAAAATTTATTGGGGTACCGCCTGGCAATTCGTCTTTTAAATATAATAATTTATCAGCGATAATACCTTTTGCGAGACATTTCTGGTAAATCGCGCTGTTCGGGTATGGAACAATAACTGCCAATCCGACTTGATCTGAACAATTGTTCTTCCAATATTCCAGTGTTTTCTTATACGTAGATTCAGTTTCAGCAGAATCTCCAAATATAAAAGATGCCTGCACATTCATGCCACATTTTCTTGTGAGCTTGTATGCATTGTCTATCTGTGCAGGAGTAATAGGCTTGTTCATACTTTTCAGGACAACTTCATCGTAACTTTCAAAGCCGTAGCTCATAGAAATGCAGCCAGCGTCTTTTAAGCGCAACAAGACTTTCTCAGTAACAGCGGAGACAATCCCCTGAATGGCAAAATGAATGTCACCTCCGATTTTTTCCCGTAAACTTTGAAACCGATCACAAAAATCAAAAGCTCTGTCCAGTTTGTTTAAGAAACAATCATCGTAAAGAAAGACTAAATTAATATTGTATTTTGGGATTGAAATTTCAAGCTCGTCGAACAGATTAGCAAGTGAACGCTCCTGATACTTGTTTGTATGAAAACAGAAAGTGCAACTGTAAGGGCACCCCCTGCTTCCCATAATCGGATAAGTACGCGGAAAATCCAATGTGCCGGTGTGAAAGAAAAACGGATTGTTGGCTGGTGTGTTGTCAAGCCACTCCTTAAAACCACATGATTCAAAATCCGGAAACGGAAGTAAATCCAAATCAAAAATCTGTTCTTTCAAAGATAATGTATCAATGTTAAGCGTGTTGTCAGAGTTCCAACGAAGTACCCCCTGCATTTTCTCGTCAGTACCGTTCATGATGCTTTGAATCAGACGCGGGAAAGTAAATTCACCATCTCCATGTATCCCATAGTCCGGATGGATGACATTCATTACGAGTTCGGGCTCCGTTGTAACAATAATCCCACCCAGAATTGTCACAATATCATTGGAGTACTGCTTAACTGCGGACAGAATACTATTTAGCTCATTGAAATATTTGGAATTTGCGCCAGTAGCAACAATTGAATATGAACCTGATTTTAACTTGTCCTGTATAACATCAGTATCCTTGCCTGTAGAATGATTCAGGTTCAGCACGTCGTATTGGATACTATTCGATTTTAAAGTGGCACATATATAAGGAATTCCGAGAGGGAACATATAGGAAAAGGTTGGAGTTTCAGAAGTCTTGCTCAAGTCCCATCTTGGGATAATTATAAGAACTTTTGCATTCATTTGCTAAGCTCCAGTCTCTTATAGATTGTTTGAGTGGGACTTGATATTGTCTTCAAGTTCCCATCCAAACAGAAGTTTATTAATGTTCCGTGGAATCAGAGCAAGATCGCGACGTTCAATTCCTTTGTTAAGACGAATGTATTCAAACATGGCATACAGCAAAGCCAAGACTGTGATGATAGCAGAAGGAAGCTCCAATGATTTTGCTTTCAATCTGTACAGACAGCATGGATATACACGGTTGGCAGGCGCCCAGTTGTAATATTTCAAAGTAAGCAAAATGTACTCTTCGAATTTTACAACTGGATCGTGGAAACCTAAAGTTTTGGCAGCATAATGCAGCCGATAAGATGACAAATATTCAGAAAGATATATGACTTTGCGATTTCTTGTCAATCTTATCCAAAGATCATAATCTGATGCCTGTTGCAGCTTTTTGGAAATACCGCCAGTAGCCTCATATGCAGAACGACGAAAAAAAACTGACGGCTGTGCAATAAAATTATATACAGCCAGATAATCATAGTTGAATGGTTCTGTAGGACATTCTCCTATCACAACACCATTTCGATCAATATAATGACAACGTCCATAAACCATTTCAACATCTGGCTGTTTATCAAATATATCCATTACTTTTGATACTGAATCAGCTTCATAGATATCATCTGATGCAAGCCAGGCAAAAAAATCACCCTGTGCCAAATCAAAACCCTTAATAATTGCATCTTCAGGCCCATGATCCTTTTCGGAAATCCACCTAAACTGACCTTCGTACTTATTCAATATTTCAATTGTTTCGTCAGTTGAACCACCATCAACAACAATATATTCGATATTTGGATAGTTCTGATTTAGAACACTTTGAATAGTAGCTTCAATATATTGTCCCTGATTGTAAGAAGGGGTTATAACACTTATCAAAGGAACTGTGGGTTTCATATCATGCCGGAAATAGAGGGTATGAGATAGGATTCAAAAATTGAGGCCAGATTGTATTTGGCCTCATACAATTTTCTAGCGCTACAAGAATATAATTTATAATTATCAATCAATTGCCTGATATTTGATTCTAAATGCTTTAGAGATGTTACTGCAATACCAACTTGATTATCAGTTATAAAAGCATTCAAGTTTTGAGAACCACAGACAATCACAGGTATCCCAAGTCGAAGAAAACCGACTAATTGGGCTGACGCATTTTCATTAAACTGGAAATTACTGTCAGATTCTCCATATCCGACAAAACCGATATCAAAATTATCCAAAAAACAGGAAAGTTCGGCATTATCATAAAACTCAGAAGTAACTACTGCCTTTCTTACTACTGCTTCTAATTTTTCATTAACTGCATTTCCGCATAACTTCCCGTGCAGAAAAAGCTCCATGGAAGACGGCCAGTTTTGATATTCATCAATTAGTTCCACCGTCAATCTTATCTCCGAAAGCAAGCCACTCTGGATAATTTTCACAATATCAAAATAGTCCTTGCTCGCTCTTTTTGCCGCTGCAAACCTGCAAAATTCGGAATCGTTCAAGGCAACCGGTAGATATAGAGTCTTATCAAAAACTTTATCTACAGATTTTTCGAGGAGATTTTTTCTATTAGCATCCTGGATCATCAGGACATCAGCATGCAATGCAGTGCCTGAAGTTATAAGCTTTTCCAGCAAACCATTCTGAATTCGCCAAGGAGCATCTTCTGCAAGGACATCAAAACTCCAGAATATGATAGGGCAGCCCTTAGAATATTTAACGGCAAAATATGGAGCAGTGTGATCTATTGCAATAATAATTTTCTTATTATGAATGAAAGTAAGATTTCGTATTTTCCATATCAGACGTAATTGCTTCACAGCATACAAGAACATTTTTTTAATTAGATAAAATATAAACCATACTGAGAGCGTTTTGTTTTCGCACGTTCCACTAGCGTCAATTTGCTTCGAATCAATCTTCTCTATCACAATATGCTTACTGACACCAAGAGCCGACAAAGCAGTCCTAATGTAATATTCAACAAGATAGAGATGTTCCCCCCTGTCATCATCGTCAATATATATAACCTCGTCAAAGCTGGCTCTCAGATTCTGCAAAAAATCCAGCAAATGCGGATACATTCCTGAATCTTCTTTTTGATAACCTATAACAGCTACTGATGCCTTGATTTTATTCATGGCAACAGCAACTTGCGATTATACATGCGCCCCAACTGCAAGAAGAAAGTTCTTTCGACGTTATCCACTCAACAGATTTGACTAGAGATAATCCTTCTGCCTGCAACATCATCCTTAATTCCGGTAAGAAGAGATATCGCATACGGTGTGTTTCCAGCAACTGTTCCACTTTACCTGACAACTTGTCAGTAATAATTACCTGATAGTTTACATCCACCACGTTTTCATTTAGATGCATCGCAGGCTCTGCAATTCTGACTACTTGAATGAAATCATCTTCAAGACGTTTGACTCTCACAACTGGTGGATCGCTTAACACGGCCGGACCATACCAGCAATCAAAAATCAATAAACCACCATCTGACAAATGCTCTTTTGCAGTAACAATGGCAGCCAGAAGATCGTCATTTGTTGTCTGGTAACTCATCACATGGAAGAGAGAAATGACGACATCAAAATTCTTGCCTAGGCGAACGGTACGGACATCACCTTTTTGAAAACTTACGTTTGGCATAGTGGAATTGATTGATGCAAGACGGGCATTGGCAGCAGAGAGCATCTCTTCCGACATATCAATACCTGTAATCTCGTAATCGAGCTTTGCAAGTTCAAAGTCGTGATTCCCTGTGCCACAACCAAGATTTAGAATAGTTTTGGCACCCGGACAATGTTGTTGAATGAGCTCATGGATGTATCGTGCCTCTGCAGCATAGTCCTTATCCTTATAGAGAAGGTTGTAATAACGGGCATAATTGCCGAAAACAGGAGTATTCATACAAGCACCTCTCTAACAGCGGAGGCAACCCTCTCCATCTGCTGTTCTGACAAAGCCAGACCACTCGGCAGATAGAAGCCACGCCGCGCCAGTCTCTCAGCTACCGGATAACTTTCACCAGTAAACAGCCCCATTTTTCTGAAGACCGGCTGTTCATGCATTGGCCAGAAAAAAGGTCGCGTACCTATACCTACAGCAGCAAGCCGCTTCATCGCCTCTTCAGCATCATAAGAGATGGAATCATCCAATACCAGACCATAGACCCAATAGATATTATCAGCATAGTCTGTTTGCTCAAGCGGGAGTTGCAGGCATCTGACATCCTTGAGAAGAGCCGTATATCGCTGCCCCATTGCCCGCTTGATTTCAACAAATTCATCCAGACGTTCAAGTTGCGCTACACCAAGAGCCGCTTGCATGTTGGTCATGCGGTAATTCCAGCCAAGCTCTTCATGCACAAAACGTTTATTTGCCTGAAAACAGAGATTGCGCAAACTACGACAACGTTCGGCAAGCTCAGGGTCGTTACAGACCAGCATGCCACCTTCACCGGTTGTGATATGCTTGTTGGGATAGAAACTGAAGGTGCTTATATCGCCGAAACTTCCGCACGGCTTACCCTTGTAGGTCTGTCCATGTATTTCGGCCGCATCCTCGATAATCTTAAGACCGTGCTTTCGTGCCAGCACAAGAATCGGAGTCATATCGACCGGCAGGCCGTAAATATGTACTACCATTATCGCTTTCGTACGCCCTGTTATTTTTTCGGCAACTTGCTCAACATTCATATTCCATGTAACAGAATCAACATCAACCAGAACCGGTGTTGCTCCGGCGCGCACAATGGAAGCAGCGCATGAGATGATGGTAAAGGCAGGCAGTATCACCTCATCCCCAGGTCCCAGCCGGAGAGCCTGAACCGCAATATCCAAGGCACCTGAACCGTTTGCCACAGCTATGCCGTGGCTTCGTTCAACCCGCTTGGCAAAAAGTTCTTCAAACTGCTTTACAAACGGCCCTTCAGAAGAAATCCAGCCGGTGTTAATACACTCAATAAGATACTTCTTTTCATTGCCATCCAGCAACGGCTCGTTTACAGGAATTAAATTACTCATTTTGCTTTACCACAACATCAACAGCAGTTATCCCTGTAAACCTTGTCTTGTCAGCCTCGCCGGCATATGGCCCTTGCTTTACTTCTATCATCTCAATCTCATCGAGAACCTTAAAACCATGCCCACCAGAAGCGAGAAGGATTACATCTCCAGCCTCAAGTATCCGGCTTTCCAGATAGTTCCGATCATCGTCATAAAAATCTATCCGCAGCCTGCCACGTTTCAGAAACAAAACCTCCTGAGTATAGAAGACTTCTCTCTGTACCGGGTTATGTACATGGGGTTCGATGATTTTGCCAACAGGGTGCTGCATGTAGGCGAGTTGCTGCGAGAAGGTGTCAGAAGTAAAGAAATGGACACCGGGCTCAGAAAAATTATGCTTGATGATGATGGCTAAAAGTTTACCTGTATTTTCTATTCGCTCAATCATTAAATATCATCCTTTTGAGTAAATAAGCCTTGCATATCTGGTGGGAATTAAATTCA
>JANNRW010000018.1:0-22065 GCA_031401815.1 Geobacteraceae bacterium
CCCTGTGGCAATACGCTCAGGATAAGAGAGCGCATAGGAGATAGGTGCCTTCATGTCAGGTGTGCCAAGTTGCGCAATCACAGAGCCGTCAACATACTCGACCATTGAATGGATAATACTCTGCGGGTGAATATTCACCGCTATCTTTTCAGGAGCGATATTGAACAGCCAACGCGCTTCAATAACCTCCAGCCCCTTGTTCATCATGGTGGCCGAATCTATGGATATTTTTCTCCCCATGCGCCAGTTCGGATGATTCAGAGCATCCTCGACCGAAACATTTTCCAGCATCTCCCGGGGAGTATCAAGAAAAGGGCCTCCGGAAGCCGTAAGAATAATTCTGGCAATATCCCTGCTGCGATGCCCCTCAAGAGACTGGAAAACTGCGCTGTGCTCGCTATCCACCGGGTAGAGTTTTACTCCGTGCTGCTCTATCAGCTCCATGAACAGATGGCCGGCAGTTACCAGAATCTCCTTGTTTGCCAGCGCAATATCCTTGCCAGCCTTAATGGCTGCCGCAACAGGCAAAAGCCCTGCCGCACCGACTATGGCTGCTACAACCATCCTGGACTCTGGTATTGTAGCAGCGGCATTCAGCCCCTCTGCCCCGAACATGATTTCAGGGGGCTGCTTCATCTTCAGCATCCCGGAAAGTTTTTTTGCAAGCTCTTCATCACGCACAACAGCAAGGGGGGGGGAAAACCGCTCTATCTGTCTTGCAAAAAGCTCCAGGTTCCTGCCGGCAGTAAGCGCTGCAACCCTGAATTTATCGGGGTGAGCAGCCACTATCTCCAGAGTGCTGACCCCTATGGAGCCTGTAGATCCCAGAATGGTAAGGATTTTCATAAAAATTCCTGATCAGGGTGAAATACCCCCATGCTACAGAAGCATTGAGAAAAACCAGATTACCGGCGCAGCAAACAGAATACTGTCGAGTCGATCAAGTATCCCGCCATGACCCGGAATCATGACCCCTGAATCTTTTACACCACAACTTCTCTTTAAAAGTGATTCGAAGAGATCCCCGAGTTGACCTGCAATGCCGACAGCAATCGCAGTAAAAACAGCAAGAACTACCCCTATTTCCGGGAAAAAGAGCGCTTTTGCCACAAGAGTTCCGATCAGACTCCCCAGAAGGCCGCTCACCGCCCCCTCAACACTCTTGTTCGGGCTGACAGCCGGATAGAGTTTATGCCCGCCAAAGCGGCAACCGAGGTAGTAGGCGGCGCTATCCCCGGACATGACAATGAACATGAGCAGAAATATCCATTTGACACCATGATCCCCGATCCGCAAAAGGGAGAGATAGCCGAGCAGCAAAGGGACATAGAGTATTCCAAAGGCAAGCATGCCGACTTCTGCAGCCACCCGGTTGAGCTCATTGAACCTGAAAAGAAAAATGATTGATATGGAGAGCAGGAGTATCGTCAGAAGGACAACGAGATACTGCCAGGAACGGATCAGGAAGAGGTACGGAATCAGAGCGCCAAAAAGCGCCGTTATCACACCGGCTACCGGCCTCTCCCTGAGAGTCATCCGGCAGTACTCAAAAAGCCCGGCAAAAGCAAGGAAGGAGACAAGGAGTGAAAACTGGAAAGCACTCCCCTTTAGAGTCAACAGGATCAGGAGCGGCAACAAAATACCGGCGGTAATTAAACGTTTGATAGGAAAATCCCTCCGCATCCTTCTGGATAGCTGGCGTACGGCGATATCAGGAAAACTCGCCGGATCTGATCTGTTCTCCGGTCAGGCCAAAACGCCTCTCCCTCTGCTGGTAGTCAGACAGTGCGAGGTGCAGCTCATCCTTGCTGAAATCAGGCCAGTTTATGTCAGTGAAATAGAGCTCGGTGTATGCCAGTTGCCAGAGGAGAAAATTACTTATCCTCATCTCGCCGCTGGTTCTTATCAAAAGGTCGGGATCAGGCAGAGAAGCAGTATAAAGGTATCTGGAAAAAGATGCTTCCGAAACCTCTGCATCACTGATCTCCCCTTTCGCAATATCCATGGCAAGTTTTCTTGAAGCCTGAATCAACTCCTGCCTTGCGCCATAAGAGAGTGCAAGTGTGAGTGTCATGCCACTGTTTGCAGAAGTAAGCGCCATGGCTTCATCAAGGGAGCTACGGACATCTTCCGGCAGCTCGCTTCTGTTTCCTATGACATTGAAACAGATATTGTTGCGCATCATTCTGGGGACTTCCTGCCGGATATACTTTTTAAGCAGATTCATCAGCGAGCGAACTTCTGTTTTCGGACGCGACCAGTTCTCTGCTGAAAATGCAAAAAGGGTAAGATAACGGATACCGAGCTGGGAACAGGCTTCAACGATTGTCCGGACAGTCTGGACACCTCTGCGGTGCCCCATGATCCGTGGAAGCATGCGGGCTTTCGCCCATCTGCCGTTACCGTCCATAATGATAGCCAGATGGTGGGGCAGACTGGCGGTGTCAACTGCTGAAGGATGAGTCATAAGGCTTTCGTATCCATAAAATATGTATTCAGAAACAAAAAACCCCCGCTGTAACGGGGGAGCTCATTTAATCATATACAGAACTAAACAGGCAAGTAAAAACCCGAATGGAGAAACTGCCTTGCCTTCCTAGACCTCCATTACCTCTTTCTCTTTATGAGCAAGCACCTCATCTACCTTGGCGACATGCTTGTCAGTCACATCCTGAACCTCTTTTTCGCTCTTTTTCAGCTCATCTTCGGTAATTTTCTTGTCCTTCTCAAGTTTTTTCAGTTTGTCAATTGCATCACGGCGGATGTTGCGCAGAGCTATACGGTCATCTTCTGCCTTCTTTTTCAGATCCTTGACAATATCCTTGCGACGCTCTTCCGTAAGAGCAGGGAGATTCAGGCGGATAAGCCTGCCATCGTTTGAGGGGGTGAGGCCAATATTTGCGTTAAGGATCGCCTTTTCTATAATCGGTATCAACTTTGGCTCCCAGGGTGAAATGGTTATGGTGCGAGCCTCGGGCACAGCCAGTGTGGCGACTGCACTTAAAGGTGAAAGGTTACCGTAATAGTCGATCTTGATATCTTCCAGAAGCCCGGTGCTTGCCCTGCCGGTGCGGATTTTCGAGTACTCACGGCGCAAGGTATCTATGGTTTTCACCATATGCTCTTTCATGTCGCTAATAATCAGATCTTTCGTCATAATCCTTCCCCTTTCACTATAGTTCCGATCTCTTCACCAAGTACCACTCTCTTGATATTTCCGGCAACACTAACATCAAAAACAATTATCGGCAGATTATTATCCATGCAGAGTGAAGTAGCTGTTGCATCCATCACTGCAAGCCCTTTTTTCAGCACCTCGATATAACTGAGTGTTTTGAACTTGACTGCATCAGGAACCTTGTTGGGGTCGGCTGAATAGACGCCGTCAACCTTGGTCCCTTTCAGGATGACCTCTGCACCTATCTCCATGGCTCTAAGACTTGCGGCAGTATCTGTAGTAAAGTACGGGTTACCTGTCCCTGCTCCGAAAATGACCACCCGCCCCTTTTCAAGATGGCGTATCGCCTTGCGCCTGATATACGGTTCAGCAACTGCCTGCATCTCTATGGCGGACTGGACACGGGTGAAAACCCCGATCTGCTCAAGCGCATCCTGCATTGCAAGAGCATTGATCATGGTGGCCAGCATCCCCATATAGTCCGCGCTCGCCCTGTCCATCCCCTTTGAGGAGGCTGCAAGCCCGCGAAAGATGTTGCCGCCGCCGATAACCAGCGCAAGCTCAACTCCACAGGCAACAACATCTTTTATCTCCAGAGCGATCGACGTAATGACAGCAGGCTCAATGCCATAACCCTGCGCACCGCCGAGCACCTCCCCGGAAAGTTTTAACAGGACTCTTTTATAATGAAGCTGCTCCATATTGACTCCGGTAGAAGTACAGGTTAAGGTAAAGGTAAAGATAGAGGTAAAGGTAGAGGTAGAGGTAGAGGTAAAGGTTAAGACTTTCAGTCTTCCGACCTTCCAACCCTCCGACCCTCCGACCTTCCGACCCTCCAGCCTTCCGTTATTCATAAAAAAAAGGCCGCCCCGTAAAGGTCGGCCTTTTCAAATGTCAGTTACCAACTGCGGCGGCAACCTCGGCCGCAAAGTCCGACTCTTTCTTTTCAAGCCCTTCGCCAAGGACGAATCTGGCGAAACGGTTCACCGTCACATCTGCGCCAGCAGCTTTGAGAATCTGCTGGATTGTCTTGTCCGGGTCTTTTACAAAGTGCTGCTCCAGAAGGCATACCTCGCCGTAAAACTTGCCGATCTGCCCTTCGATAATCTTCTCGATAATGTTGTCCGGCTTGCCGGTCTCTTTCGCCTTGGCGCGATAAATATCCTTCTCGCGCTCAAGAACGTCTGCTGAGACTTCATCGCGCCTTGTAAACTGCGGGGCGGCAGCAGCAACATGCATGGCAACATCCTTTACAAGCGCAGAGAGATCACCACTACCTGAAAGATCGACGAGAACACCAATCTTGCCCCCTGCATGAATGTACGAACCTACTGTACCGGTTGACTCGAAACGGGCAAAACGGCGGATCTGAAGGTTTTCACCGATTACTGAGATTGCTTCATTCAGGGTAGTCTCTACTGTCTTGGCCTGATCCTTGACAGAATTCTGGGCAAAAAGAGCAGCAATATCTGCCGGAGAAGTGGCCAGCACCTGTGCGGCAACATCAGCTACAAAAGCCTGGAACTTTTCGTTTTTTGCCACAAAATCTGTTTCACTGTTGACCTCTACAAGAGCACCGCTCTTGCCGTCAGCTGCTATAAGCGCAGCAACAAGCCCTTCGGTTGCGGCTCTGCCAGCTTTTTTCGCTGCAGCTGCCAGCCCTTTTGTACGGAGAAAATCCACTGCCTTCTGCATGTCACCGCTGGTCTCTTCCAGCGCCTTCTTGCAATCAAGCATACCTGCGCCGGTAGATTTGCGCAGTTCATTAACCTGTGCTGCTGTAATACTCACCTTATCCTCCTACAGAGCGCTGCATGGCAGCAACTCCTGTTTTATATTTTATTCTTCCGGCTCTTCTTCAACAGAGGCTGCTTCAACCTCTTCTTCAACAACATCAGCAACATCCGCTTCATCGAATTTCTGGAGACGTTGGTCGCGGGTCTCGCGCCCTTCAATAATCGCATCGGCAATCTTGCTGGCCAGAAGACGGATGGCGCGGATCGCATCATCATTGCCCGGAATAACGTAATCAATCTTGTCAGGATCGCAGTTCGTATCAACTATGGCAACTATCGGGATCCCGAGTTTATTTGCTTCACATACAGCTATATCTTCATTTTGCGGATCGACCACAAACAGCACGCCGGGCAGCTTCCCCATCCCCTTGATACCGCCGAGATTCTTTTCGAGCTTCTCCCTGTCCTTTTCAAGCTGAAGACGCTCTTTTTTCTTGTATGCGTCAACAGTGCCGTCTGCAAACATTGCGTCAAGCTTTTTGAGCCGCTCGATGCTCTGCTTCACAGTTGAAAAGTTGGTCAACATACCGCCGAGCCAGCGCTGATTGACATAGTACATGCCGCAGCGTTCGGCCTCTTCAGCCACCGAATCCTGCCCCTGCTTCTTTGTCCCGACAAAGAGGAATGTTTCGCCGTTTCTGGCTGCTTCTGTCACGAAATTATAGGCGTTTTTGAACAGACGAACGGTTTTCTGCAGATCTATGATGTAGATCCCGTTTCTAGCCCCGAAAATATACGGCTTCATCTTCGGGTTCCAGCGTTTAGTCTGATGACCGAAGTGAACACCGGCCTCCAGAAGCTCCTTCATGGTAATACTGGACATTGACATCTCCTTGCTTTTTTGGTTTTTTCCTCCGCTTCCCCAAAACTCCGGGATCCCCGACGGGGACACCACCCGAAGTCGACGGTCGGCGTGTGAAATTGATGTAGCGGATTTATATAGCACAGAGTTACAGTCCAGGCAAGGGAAAAGAGTGCATTGCAGTTGCCAGGCAATACCATTTCTAAGCAACAAACATCCCTCCCCCCTGGCGGGGGAGGGTCAGGGGGGGGGATGTGCCACGATATCTGCCGGATGCAACTTCACCCACCCCCAGGCCCCCTCCCGTCAAGGGAGGGGGAATTGTTCAGATTGTAACTATGAGTGTAAGTAGATAACCACATCGGGTATTAATCGCCTCTCCTCCTGCTGGTTTACTTCCACAAGCGTCTCATGTATTATGCCGACATGCCTTTGATCCTCTATCGTTATCTAGCAAAAGAGATTCTCGCCCCCTTTCTCCTTGGCCTTGTTGTCTTCACCTCAACCCTGTTGATGGGGCGAATGCTCAAGCTGGCAGAAATGGTTGTCAGTAACGGCGTCCCTCTCACAGACATACTCCTGCTTATTTTCTACCTTCTCCCGTACTTTGCCATTATCACCATACCGATGTCGCTCCTGCTCGCTGTTATGCTGGCCTTCAGCAGACTTTCGTCAGACAGCGAAATTGTGGCTCTAAAGGCAAGCGGCATAAGCATCTACAGACTCCTTCCGCCGATACTGTCAGTTGCCGCACTTGCCTTTCTGATGTCGGCATTTGTCTCTGTTTACGCGCTGCCGAAAGGGAATGTAGCCTTTAAAAAACTGCTTTATCAAGTCTTGCAGGGACGGATGAACCTCAATCTCAAGGAGCAGGTCTTTAACGACGCAATCCCCGGCCTTGTAATATACGTTGACCGGAGTTCAAAAGAGGGTCAACTTTCCGGAATCCTCATTCAGGACGAACGTAACCCCAAAGATACTTCCACTATCTTTGCAAGCACCGGGCAGTTGAGCAGCGATGAAGAGAGAAGACAGATTCATCTGCAACTGACCAACGGGAGCATCCATCAGAGTCGGCCCCAGGGGGTCTATCGCCGCCTTGATTTTCAGCAGTATGAGCTCAAACTGGATCTTTCAAAGGCAGCCCGGGAGATCGAAAAAAACGAAGTGGACATGACCCTTCAGGAGCTTCGCGAAAACCTCAAAAAAGGGGGCTTTACAAAAAAACTCGGGCTGGATATGGAGCTTGAGATTCACCGGCGCTTCGCTCTCCCGTTTGCCTGCTTCATATTTGCAATAGTCGCCATGCCGCTCGGAATCCAGAACCGGCGTTCAGGTAAGGCCGCCGGCTTCACCCTCAGCATAGCCACAATCATTGTCTACTACATTTTCCACTCCACCGGCAGAACACTTGGGGAGAGAGAGCTTCTTCAACCTGCGCTCGCAATCTGGCTCCCCAATATTATTTTTCTGGCAGGGGGAATTCTCCTCTTCCGGCAAGCAGCTCTAGAGCGCCCGTTTACCCTTTTTGACCAGCTGGCCAGCCTGTTTGCAAAGCTGATGAACGTATTCAGAAAAGGAGCCGACTAAAATGTCAATAGTCAGCCGCTATCTGATTCGCTCTTATCTTGGCATGACCGGAATCTGCCTGGGTGCATTCGTATCGATTTATCTCATCATCGATTTTCTGGAGAGAATCGGCCGTTTCAGCCGCGCAGGTGCCCCGCTGGAGAGCATCATACAATATTTTCTCTGCAAGACTCCGGAGATCATCACCCAGACAACCCCTATGGCTCTTCTGATGGGGACCATCCTTACAGTCGGTGCGTTCTCCAGAAACAACGAGATCAATGCTTTAAGGTGCAGCGGTCTGAGCCTCTGGCGGATCAGCCGTCCGCTCCTGGTTACAGCCGCAGCAATCAGTCTTGCACTGCTCGCCATGGAAGAGCTGATAGTCCCTGGAGCCAATGAAAAGGTGCGCTACATCAACCAGGTAGTCATCCAGAAAAAAGATAATGCCGCTTACTTCAGGCAGAACAACATCTGGTTCAGAAGTAACGACAGGATTCTTCAGGCAAAACTTTTTGATCCTGGCAAACAGCTCCTCAAAGGGGTTACAATCTGGGAGCTTGACAAGGGGCTGAAGCCTGTCTCAAGGATTGATGCTCCCAGTGCAACCCCCGAAGAGGGTGGCTGGCGGCTGGCTGCTGCTGAGGTCAGAAACTTCTTGCAGCTCAACGCTGATGAGAGTGGCTCAAAAAAGAATCTTTTTCTCAAACTTGATCTACAGCCTGCTGACTTGAAGGTAGTTGAAAAGAGCGCTGATGACATGGGCTTTCTGGCTCTCTGGCGCTACTGCAATAATCTTAGCGAAGGTGGCTACGATACTACACGTTACAGAACGCTGCTCCATGCAAAGATCTCTCTGCCGTTTTCGGCTCTGGTCATGGCCTTTCTCGGCATTCCGTTCGCATTGAAAGACAGCCGTTCAAGCGGGGCAGGGGTAGGGATAGGGATAAGTATCGGGATCGGCTTGACATGTTTCATCACCAACGCTTTTCTCCTCTCTCTGGGGCAGGCAGGGGCTCTTCCCCCCCTTGTTGCGGCCTGGGCGACAAATCTGATATTTGCTGCAACAGGTTTATGGTTTACACTCAAGATAGATAGCTGATTCAGGAGTTGACATCATGCGCCATCTAATTATTTCAGCCGCCATTCTTCTCACCCTGTGCACCTTTTCTCTTGCAGAAGAACCTCCCCAGGAGCCTGCAATTCTCAGCATAATTCCGGGGCAGGGTGCACCCGGCACAACTGTCGTTATCTCGGGCTCAGGCTTTAGTGACCAGTCTCTGGCTTTTCTCGGAACGAACGAAATTCCGGCCAGGCTGCTCTCGCCGCGCCAGCTTGCCTTTGAAATACCGCAACTCGCAGCAGGAAACTACGCTCTCTACCTGCAGTCGCCATCCGGCGCAAACAGCAAGGCTTACGCATTTAACGTCATACCGGTAAAACCGGTTGCAACCTCGATCTCCCCTGAAATCATCAGCTTCTGTGCGGCTGGTGATGAGAGAACTGTCACTGTAAGGGGGAAAAACTTCCTTGAAGGGGCACAGCTCCTTTTTGATGGTGCCATTGTGAGAAGCAGACGTATCTCAATGGAAGAGCTCAGCTTCTCCGCCCCGCCAGTGCCAGGGGGCTTGCATCAGATTCAGGTAAAGAGTCCGGAAGAGACCCTCTCCGGCGCACTCGGACTTTTGATAGCAACCCGCCCGGAGATGCTGAGCGTAAGTCAGGGGAAGGATTATGTGAACTACTACGAGCTTGAAATCAGCGGTATTAACTTCCAGCAGGGGTCAAGTCTGATTGTGGACGGGAGGAAGCTGCAGAGCGGCTATGCAATTCCGGGAGAGAGAGACATGCTCCGCTTTATCAGCTGCAACAGACTGGTATATCAGCGCTACCCCCATGATCCGTCCATGAAAAGCTTTACGCTGATAGTCGTGAATCCGAGTGGCGAGGAGAGCGCACCGCTGATTGTCAGTGCGCCTTGACCTTCTCTATAGCTTCAAGATTCCCTGCTGCCTCCCTGTTTGCAGGGTTCAGCCGTACCGCCTCCCGGATCATCTTCAGCGCCTCCCGGCTCTTCCCCTGCCTGAAAAGAACAATTCCCAGATTATTAAGCAGTTGATCGCTCTCCCCTCCAAGCCTTATCGCTTCCCGGTATGCAGCAGCAGCCTCATCAAATCTCTCCAGCTTCGCATATCCCAGACCAAGGTTGTAATGAGTGGTTTTTGAGTCCGGCTTGGCGCTGACAGCCCCCTGAAACTGCTCCAGAGCCTCTTTTACCCGGTTTTGTCCAAGATAGATCGTCCCCAGGTTATTACGGGCAATATGGTCGCCAGGAGCCAATCTGATCGCCAGCAGGTAACTGCGAACTGCCTCGTCCGGGTTTCCGGATCTCTGCCAGGCATGTCCCAGACTTCCGTGGGCGCGCGCTTTCCCAGGGCTCTTTTTCACCACATCCTGCCAGAGCATTACTTCACTGCTCCAGACCCTGTTACGGGCATAGGTCGCAAATCCTAGCAAAAGACCGGCAAATGCAAAAGCTGCCACAAAACCTGTTGCGCTCCGGTGAAGATCCCCCTTTGCCAATCTGGTTGCACAGAGCCATCCGGCAGTGGAAATCGCTATCACTATCCCGACTGACGGCAGATAGATTCGGTGTTCGAACATGACATCGCGTATCGGAATGATGGTCGACTCAACAGAAAGGGTAATAAAAAACCATCCGATGCAAAAAGCCAAAATAGCCATTAACGAATCCGTATCTGTTGAACTCCGGCGAGAGCGGAACCATAGGAGAACTCCTCCTGCAGCAACAGCAGCCAGCAGAATGAATGATGCAATAACAACCGGATCCCCAAGAGTTGTGCGAAGCAGAACATCGTGATCAAGATTCTGGCCGACAGGGAAGAAAAAGAGGCGGAGATAGCTCACAATAACCGGAAACTGGGTCAACAGATAGGTCACCCTGGAAGCTGCTCCACTCTCGGCAGTCAGGCGGCTCAACTCGCCAAGCAGATCGGAGGAGAGACCGACTCTCCAGAGCAGTACAATCGGGACAACAGTCATCGGCAAGAGACAACAGAGAATCGGCAACAGACGGCCTTTCAGATCCCCCCGGAAAAATGTCAGTTCGAACAGCAGAATCGAAACCGGTATGGTTACGGCATTTTCCTTGGTCAGCACCCCGGCAATGGCCAAAAGGAGTGATAGCAGCAGTAGCGCCGAAGCTGCAGCACGTTTCGCTGAAAGCCTTGAAGCGGCATAACATATGAGCGAACCCAGATAAAAAGATGTGGCCATAACAGCAACACGCTGGGCAACATAGGTAACTGCCTGGGTCTGTAGGGGGTGGGTGACAAAAAGCAGGGCTGCGCCAAAACCTATGAACATGGAGGGATTGAGGTAATTTTTATGCTGATTTGTGAACAAGTCCCTCAAGAGCGGCGTTCTGAAAATCATCTGCACCAGCAGGTAAACCAGTCCGGCATTCAGCAGATGAAGTCCGAGATTGACAACATGGTACCCCGCAGGATTGAGACCCCCCATCTGATAGTTAAGGGCAAAAGAGAGGTCGCCGAATATCCGGGTTTTCAGCCTGAAATCGAACTGTTTTACCAGGGGGTTGGTCAGGATGGAGGTCACATCATCTAGTACGAATGGGACACCAAAACTGTTGGAGTAGCTGAAGAGCCCAGCAAACAGCACCACGACAAGGGCAGAAAAGTGTACTGCCCAACCTGGCAAGACCTGCAGCCCGGAAGATATTGCCTTCTCACCGCTTTTGCTCTTTTGCTCTCTTTTTCGAACCATATCTGACTTATACCGGAGTTAGTACAACTTCAGTCTGCTGATCTTTGCAATTTCAGAAAAATGCCTGTCACGGGTGAAAAGCTGCATATCGTGCTGAATCGCTATCGCCGCAATCGTAACATCAACAGAAGGGAGGGTGATGCCGAAAGCTCGCAAATCACGGTATAATGATGCAGCTATCAACCAGGTTTCGCGCTCACACTCTGTAAAAGGAAATTTAAGAAGACGCTCACGGATCAGTTCAAAACTTCTCTGATCGCGAATCCCCTGAAGAACCTCCTGAAGGACAATTCCGCAGAGTGCTACCCGGTTGTGATCCTTTATCAGCAGTTCAAGGGCTGAAGCAGCCTGACTCTCAGGCGCCTGAAAAAAATCTATCCAGATCGAAGTATCAACAAGAACCATGACGCTCACGACGCATCTCGTCCAGATCTCCCTCCCAGACAACCTTGCCACGTAATTCGAGAATTTTCTCCAGATCCCGCTGTTCCAGCAGATGTTTCAGGGCATAATTTACGATATCAACCTTTTTTTTCAATCCAGTTACCATGCGAGCCTGCTCGTAAAGAGAATCATCAATATTCAAAACTGTCCGCGCCATAAGACTCCTCCAAAATGATATCTTTTATTTTCAAAAGTATATCATTTTGCCACAAAAATCCATACCGTTCTTCGCCGTGAGAGAGAGAGTTTAATGGCTTATGAATTTGGCCTGATCCGCTTTTATCCGTTAAATCCGCTTTTTTTGCGTAATCAATGCCTCGCTTTTGGCTTCTCAGGGGCAGAAAAACGCCCGGCTGGCATTCATACCAGACCGGGCGTAGTAGCTGATTCTATTGTTCTTTGCCTCGGTGCTTCCTTGGCTATTCCAGCAAAATCCCCATACTGCTGGTACTGACGCTTGCACCAGTCGGAATTTTACTAGCCTCAATTATTAACGGGGTAAAGTCAGCTGCTACCGGGACTGTAGCCGTTAATGGAACATCAACATATAAGGTTGCCACTTCGCCAGATGCAAATCCGCCAGCAGCTTTCTGTATCACGATAGTCATGGCCTGGGATGAAAAAGTTGCAGCTGAGCCGGACAGTGTCTGCCCTGATGCCACAAAAACACCGGTTGCAACCAGATTTTTTACCTCTGTAGTATCAGGTACGGTGCGGATTACGACTCCTGATGGGATACCTACGGAAAACTTGATTGCGCCAACATCACTTCCATAAGACCCTGTCAGCTTGACTTTAAAGGTCTTGATCTGCGCACCGGCGGAGATGCTTCCGGCTGATGTCAGTGTAGTAATAGTTCCTTGAGTGCGGCTCGTTGTAGATATATTGCTAAATATTTTAGTGATATTAGGATTGGTACCCATTCCGGTAGCCGCCTGTTGCATTGTAAGTGCAACCTGAGGTGAAGATATCGGCTGTGCGCTTCCGGTTGTAATGCCTGAGCTGATCTGGGCCATGGCGTTCTGAAGGTCTGTGCTGGTGGGGGTCGCAGGATTTGTACTGCTGTTGGCGACATACTGGGAAAGAGTTGCCAAAGCAGTTGTGTATTTTACCTGATCCGCTGTTGAAGCGTTGCTGACAATATCTTTGGTTGTGGGTGGGACTGGAACCGTTTTCGTAATGTTTACACCAAAGATCTGGGAAACAGCCTGGTTTGCCGCAGAAATGTTCGCAAAGGTGCTCCCGGCACTGCGTACCGCAATATCGGTAAGAGGGGTAACCGAAATGGTCACCTGGGAAGAGGTTACACTCCCGGCAGGAAGGGCCGCCTGGAGCGCCTGCGCTTCAGGAACAATTATATTCTTGCCAGAAGCCTCGTCAAGATACGTACCAAATGCCTTGACCAGAATAGCGCCGGTGTAACCGCCGATATTGGCCGAATATTTGCCGTTAGCGTCGGTATCTGCTTCCGCAATCGGCTGTGCAGTCAGGCTGCCATCGGCATTGATCCCATATATTTTGACTTTGCCGTTCTTGATAAGCCCTGCCTGGGCCACACCGCTTACTATTCTGCTCGGTGCGCCTCCTCCACCGCCACCACCACAGCCGTACAGAAGTGCGCTCATTGCTACTGCCGTTATCAGTCGTATAATCCACGAATTATTCATAATTATTCCTCTCCTTCAAATTGTTGAATGCCGATTACCAGCTCACCAGATCGACTGTTTTGCGGAGCAGTACAAGAGCATCCCCGATGTCAATTTTTGTATCAGGTTCCGGGAGATACGTTTCATTCGGACCCGGATTAATTACTTTCAGTGGTGCCACATCCAGAACAATCAGATCCTGCGCAGTCGGCTGTTGAATCGCGCCAACGGCTATCTTCAGTGCCCTGAGTGCATCAGCAATGGATAGTGGACGATAGATGATGTTCCTCGACGCCGTAGAGGTGTTTCCGCCGGCATCAGTTGCAGTTACGAGTATGGCGTAGGTTGTTGCTGCAGCAGGGACATTAAGGACGACATTTTTCTCGAAAGCACCACTGGTTACTGTCGGAGCCGGAGAAACCGGAACTCCGTTGACAGCAAAGGTCAGGGTTATGCTCGACTGTGTATCAGATACCGTCCCCTTGACCAGATAGCTGCCAAGGGTTGTGGTAATGTCCTGAAGTGGATCCGTAATCTCCAGAGCCGGTCTATCATTGTCAAATGTTATTGTTCTGTTATCTGTAGCATTTCTGCCTGACAGGTCGGTAACCGTAACATCTACCGTATTAAGTCCTGAATTTGCGGAACTGAGCGCAATCTGAGCCGAGAAATTCAATCCGTTCATAGTGGCTGCTTGAGGTGCACCGTTATTGACAACTATCGATACGGTGCCAGGCTCGCTGATAGTTCCGGCTATGGTCGGAGCCTGGAGGTTTATGGTACTTCCGGATCCGGGCGTTGGAGCAGTAAAGATGATGGTTGGATTAGTATCATCATAAAAGATGCTTCTGGTCGTGTTAGCACTGTTTCCTGCCGCATCCGTTGCAACAATGCTTACACTGTTCGAGCCCGTGGACAGGGTAATACCGGCAGTGAAAGCAGAACCGTTAACAGTTGCATCCGTAGTGTTGACTTTTACTGTAACAGCATTGGCATCGGTTGCCGTACCGATAAATGTGGCGGTGTTGTTGCTGGTGCGGGTGGCATCAGCAGGGGTGGTAACAGCCAGCACAGGAGGTGTGTTGTCAACCGTGAAGGTTGCGCTTGCTCCGGAGGGTGTTGCCTGAATTGCCCCTCCGCCACTGGTGGCGCTGTTGGCGGCAATGGTGATCCCGAGTGTCCCGTCACCGGTTAGGCCGGAGATGGTCACCGTACGGCTGGCAGTGCCGGTGCCGCTGACAGCTACCGAGCCGCTTGCATTACCGGCTGGTTTATTGAGGGTGATGTGGCTAGTTGCAAGGGTTATGGCTTCAGCACCGGTATAGGTAACAGTGAAGGTCACGCTGTTTCCGGTTTTGGCAAATAGATGTGAAGGTGCGCTGATATCAGGGGTCAGCAGGCGTGGGGTAACAGCGCTGGAAGGAGCAGATGAAGGGCCTGTACCGGCAGGCTGGTTTGTCGCATTAACGGTGAAAGTGTAAGGAGTATTATTGGTCAGGCCGGTGACAGTAATCGGGCTGACTGTGCCGGTGGCTGATTTGGTCGGATCAGAGGAGGTAACTGTGTAGCCGGTTATCTGACTGCCCCCGTTACTTCCCGGTGCTGTAAAGGCCACTGTTACCTGCCCGTTGCCCGGTGTAACAGAGGTTATTGTAGGTGCGCCAGGAGCTACTGCGGTGATGGTGATGCTGTTAGTCACAGTAGGGGAAGCAGCGCTGTAGTTGGCATCTCCGACCTGGTTTGCAGCTATGGTGCAGGTGCCTGCTGTTACCGGAGTTACTGTTGCACCGCTGACCGTGCATGACGGAGTGTTGGAGGTGAAGGTAACGGCAAGACCGGAGGTTGCTGTTGCGCTTGCGGTTGTTGTCTGTCCGTATGCAAGGGTTGCAGGGGAGAAGGTGATCGCTCCGATGGTCTGACCGGTCTTGCCGATGGAGAGGTTCGCGCCAGTGTAGGTTACGTTGTAGTTAGCAGGCGCAGAGACGTTTACTGTTCCTTGTGTAATCGCATAGTCACCCACATTAGTGCCAGCAGCCCAGGTAAGAGTGCCGGACATTGTGTCAGGCGACACGAGACCCGTTGTGGTGTAGGTCAATGCAGGATCTGCCTCACCGTAAGCCTTGCTCTTGGCATCGGCAATGATACCCAGTGCAGCCTTACCAATAGTCAGGTTCGCGCCAGTGTAGGTAACGTTGTAGTTCGCCGGTGCAGAGACGTTTACCGTACCTTGTGTAATCGCGTAGTCCCCAACATTCGTACCAGCAGCGCGAGTGAGAGTGCCTGACATTGTGTCCGGAGATACGAGGCCGGTTGTAGTGTAGGTCAGCTCAGGATCAGCCGTGCCGTAGGTCTTGCTTTTGGCTGCGGCAGTAATCCCCAGTGCAGCCTTCCCAATAGTCAGGTTCGCGCCGGTAAAGGTTACGTTGTAGTTGCCAGGCGCAGAGACATTTACTGTCCCTTGTGTAATCGCATAGTCACCAATATTTGTGCCAGCAGCACGAGTGAGAGTGCCGGACATCGTGTCAGGTGACACGAGACCGGTTGTAGTGTAGGTCAGCTCAGGATCAGCCGTGCCGTATGTCTTGCTTTTGGCTGCGGCTGTAATCCCCAGTGCAGCCTTGCCAATGGTGAGGTTCGCGCCGGTAAAGGTTACGTTGTAGTTGCCAGGCGCAGAGACATTTACTGTCCCTTGTGTAATCGCGTAGTCCCCAACATTCGTACCAGCAGCGCGAGTGAGAGTACCGGACATAGTATCAGGCGACACAAGCCCGGTTGTGGTGTAGCTAAGTGCCGGATCAGCAGCCCCGTAAGTCTTGCTCTTGGCATCGGCTATGATCCCCAGTGCAGCCTTGCCAATGGTGAGGTTCGCGCCGGTAAAGGTTACGTTGTAGTTGCCAGTCGCAGAGACATTTACTGTCCCTTGTGTAATCGCGTAGTCCCCAACATTCGTGCCAGCAGCGCGAGTGAGAGTGCCGGACATAGTATCTGGCGCAACCAGGCCAGTAACAGTATAAGTCAGCTCAGGATCTGTCGTGCCGTAGGTCTTGCTTTTGGCTGCGGCAGTGATAGTCAGAGTCGCTTTGGCAACTACAATGTCCTTTGTTACAGGCGAGGCTGCGTCAAATGCGGCATTACCCCCCTGACTGGCAGTTATGGTGCAGGTGCCAGGGGCTTTCCCGGTTACAGTTGAACCGCTGACAGTACAAATTGATGTACTATTTGAAGCGAAAGTTACAGCAAGCCCGGAGGATGCTGTAGCACTAGCTACAGTAGTGCCGCCGACATTCAGAGTTGCAGGGGTAAGGGTAATTGCGCCGATGCTCTGAGTCCCCTTTGGCGTCACACTTCCAGTAGCTGTTGACGAAGCACTATTGCCAGCTTCGTTGGTGGCAACGACAGTGAATGTATAGGTCGAGCCATTGGTCAGTCCGGTAACAGTAATCGGACTACCTGATCCGGAGGCTGTTTTACTGCCATTGCCCGGATTTGATGAGGTTACGGTATAGCCGGTAATTTGGCTACCACCATTGCTCGAAGGAGCAGTAAACGTAACAGTTGCCTGTCCATTCCCGGCTGTCGAAGCAGCACCGGTTGGGGCGCCTGGGGGAGTAATCAGAGTATAAACCTCGGTTTTTATTGGAGTTTCGACATTACCTGCTGAATCCTTGGCAAAGAATTTGACAGTTGTTGTCGAGTTGATTGAGAAAGAGCCGCTTGTCGCAATGTTTGTGGAAGACTGCGTCGGAGTTGCTCCGCTGGTAGCATAGTAAATCGTAGCGGGCTCATTTGCTGTGAGTGTTATAGTTTGAGAATTTATAAAGGTAGTGGAAGATGGTGACGCTGTTGTCACAGGCTTGGTTAGATCAGGAGCTAATGTAGCGGTTATATTAAGACCGACCCAGTCCGATCCGGAAAATACAAGAGGTAGCGTTGCCGCTTCAAAAGGGGTGCCAATCTCACTATTTGGAGCAAGAGTAATCTCCGTGCCGCTATACTCCTTTGCTGTTGAGGCACGCCAGACCTTGATAGTCAAAGCTTCACCACTGGAAGCACCTTCATCGAAACTGGACGTCAGTGATTGATCGCCATTGATCGCTAAAACACCGTAGAACGATCCAATATCTCCATCCGAAACATAAAGGCCGATAAGTACCCCATTGGAATCAAAGACACCTACCTCGTCGTTAATAAGAGGAGCAGATCCATTTATGCTGAGGTTGCCATACAGATACATCAGCACCGGTGATGAAGCCGGCACTACCCAGTGTCCGGCAAAGGCACTGCCACAGAACAGCACCACCTGCAACAAAAGTCCTAATATCAATAATCTGGTCTTCATTTTCTCTCCTTTCACCTCATACTTTCACGCTACGCTTCAAAAATTTATCATAAGTTCGTCAGCTATAATCTGTTAATCAACCATGCAGGCAGGGTAGATATTGGCACCGAAGCCTGTCACTTCCAGAAAACAATCTTCTGAAAAGTGATCTGTATTCTACCAATAAATAAATTGAAATCAATTCTATTCTGGAGTGCCTGTAATCCATGGCAAACATATTCAGGATAAACCTTTAAAAGCAAGTTCACTGTTTAACCCAAAAAGCTTCTGGTTCTGTTTTTGATCATATCCGCCTTGATCCCATTTATCCCTGTTAAATAAATGGTTTTGACTTTAAGTGCTGAATAGTTACGTTACGGGCAGCTGAACTTAAGCGTTGTCGGTGTCGTGTTGTGGATGAAGTAACCCCGGTTTTTCTGCAACTTCTTCAAGGTGCTGCCGATGAAGCCAGGTATGTAAACCTGTCCGGTTTCATTTACGATCACATCATAGGTTCCGGCAATGCAGGTGAAGCCGGTTGCCGGTGCTACGTCATCCGTACCCCAGTACCCCACCTGGTTCCATCCGACCCCTAGCGGCAGCGGCTCTGCGCTTGCCAGAGGCCGTCCGGGCACTGTGATGGTCTTGTCTGCTGGCAGATAAATCCAGTAGCCGCGACCGGGGAGGAGGTTCTTCAGGGTATTGCCCATGAAACCGGGAATGTAGACCGCCCCTGCCGGGCCGACGGTGACCAGGTAGTCGGCACCCGCAAAGCCGAGCACGCCGAATATTTCGGAGATTTTCTTGCTCCCCATGCTGGTGAGGGTCTTGCCGGTAATATAGTCGCTGGTCTGTGGCAGGCTGGTTCCTTCGTAGTAACCCTGGCCGGTAGTCCAGCCTATCATGCTCCAACCGGTTTTGAGTGCGTAGGAGATCCCCTCTTCTACCTCTACATCCATGAGCACCCAGGCGTCGGTAGCAAAGACGAGCGGCCCTTGATATTTTACGTAGGGGGGTATGCTCTGGGTCGGAGTTCTGGGTATCGCCTTGGGTGCCGCGTACTCTGTCATAGTCTGGCCATCCCAGATCCGAATAGACAGCTTTTCACCGACCGCTGCACCTTCGTCCACCCCTGAGGTCAGGGTGGAGTCGCCGTTGATCACCATGTCGCCATAGGTACCGCTGCTGTCAACGTAGTAGACACCTACGACGGTTCCGGAAGTATCATAAACTGCTATTTCATCACAATTTCCGGCTGGCCGACCATTGATAGTGAGGTTACCGTAGAGGTGCATCATGGTCGGGGAGGTGCTGGGGACTGTCCAATGACGGGAGCCGCAACTCCCAGTGGTGCTAAGGGTGGCACTACAGCTTGCAAGGTTGCCGCCGTTCACACCTGTGCAGTCCCAAGTCCAGGGGCCGGAACCGGTAAACATTACAGGACTTCCGACAGAGCAGAAGCCGGTTAGCGGGGCAGTGGTGAAGCTCTGGCCTGAGCTCGCGCCGCAGAGGGCATCTTCTTTCTTAAGTGCACTGCAGCTTACCGTGGTGCCGCTATTTGCGCCTGTGCAGCTCCAGTTCCATGGGCCAGAGCCGGATACTGCCGAAGCGCTGTTGCTCGCACCGCAGAGATTGGTCGATGGAGCTGTGTAAAACGCCAGAGTGTCGCTTGTGCCGCATGCTCCGGCTACTGGTGCCGGAGTCAGGTTGGCGCTACAGCTCGCAGTGATTCCGCCAAAGGTTCCATTACAGCTCCAGCTCCATGGACCGGAACCGGTTACAGTTGTTGCTGTACCACCGTTGCAAAGGTTGTTTGATGGTGTCGAACCAAAAGACTGGCCGCTGCTGCTGCCACAGGCACCATTGATCGTCTCGCCGGTAAACAGACTGAAGGTTCTGGTTACCGAGTTGGCGGTTGCAGTCATAATAGTTCCATTCACGACTACATTTGCATTGCTGATACCCCGACCGGTACAGGTAGTGAAATCGGTAGCAACGGTAAATGCCCCGTTTGCAGAGTTATAGGTATGCGTTCCAGACTGGAGACAGGGTTGACCGGTAGCATCAGCAGGCTTTGTGTTAATATACAAATAGTGCGTACTGTCGAGGAATGTCAGAGCTGAATAGCCGTTAGCGGCAGATGAACCGGTCTCAATCCAGGTGCCGGTAGCAGCGCCAACATTTGTCGGGACACGCGGGAAGGAGCCATTACCATCAACATCACCTGCTATATAAAGTGCAAATGAATTTTCCGCAGTTGTTGCCCACATGTTTCCTTCCGGGTTGGACAACCCGCACGTCTGATTGGTATCGACTGAAACATTGGCGGTAAATGCCCCGGTTGTCTGGTTCCAGGTATAGGTAGCCTGCTCAACACCGCCAATAATGCCACAGTTGTTATCCCGCCCCGGCCAGTTATTTTCAGCCTGTGCCATAATAAAATTACCGGAATCCAGGACTATAAAACCAAATACCCCCTGCTCCCCGGTGTTGTTATCAGCGTACGCCAGGCCGTAGACCCCTTTCAACGGATAGAGCGATGAATAGTTGGCAGTGCAACTGGCAGTTGTGCCGCCATTTACACCTGCACAGCTCCAGCTCCAGGGCGGAATACCGGCAACTGCACTGGCACTGCCTGATGTGCAGAGACCGGTGGTCGGGGCAGTGTCAAAGCTCTGACTGATGCTTGTGCCGCAGAGACCGTCTACCTTCTTAATTGCACCGCAGTTCACAGTGCTGCCGTTATTGGCGCCGGTGCAGCTCCAGGTCCATGGGCCAGCCCCCGAGACGACGGATGCACTGTTGTCTGTGCCGCAGAGGTTCGTCAATGGAGCTGTGTAAAACGCCTGGGTGTTGCTTGTGCCGCAGGCACCGGCAACCGGTGGCACATAGAGGCTGGCAGTACAGTTTGCGTTGCTTCCACCGTTTGATCCGGTGCAGATCCAGCTCCACGGCCCAGTACCGGATACAGAAGGTATATTGGCAGAGTACCCGCAGAGATTGGTGGTCGGGGCAGAGCTGAACGGCTGACCGCTGCTGCCGCCACAGGTTCCATTTACAGGGGTCACTGAATTGGTCGCAAACACCATGCTTAAAGTGTCGGTATCAGCCACGTTATGGGAGAATACCGGCTGGTTGAAGGTTTTTCCTGCCTTTGTTGCAGTCAGGGTGACAATGTCTCCCGGATTTACATCGGTTATGACAAAGAATCCGCTAGAGGTAGTAGAAGTGGCGAGACCAAGAGCCAGATTCGGATGAGGATCAATATATCTGACCGTATAACTGCCGGTTGCAGCAGCTGTCAGCGTAACACCAGTTAGTGGAGAGGTGACGTTGCTGTCAACAGCAACACCTCTGACAAAGGTTTTCCCGGCAGTAAGCGGCCAGCCCAATTGCGTATAATCCGCAGCAGACATGAGAATAAAAGGACTCAGATCTGTATTTGCCGGGATGTTAATGTTTTGCGAATAAGCTGTGCGGTAGTCCGGAGCAACTATTTCAAGGGCAAAGGTTGAGTTGGTTGGAACGTTCAACGAGAATGCACCGGTTGTTCCGTTATAAGTTCCTGTACTGAGTAGTCCCCAGTCCGGCACTGAAAATGCCCTGACTACGGTTCCTGTAATAGGCTGATTAAAGCGATTCCAGGCATTGCCGGTAGCGATCACGGAAGACGATGCTGTTGTTCCGGTGCCGCTTACAAGCAGCATCAGTTCAGGTGCAGTGAGGTTTGCAGCTGTAAAGGGGATTGTGAATTTAGTACTCTTTGGAGCTACGGAGAGTGGTGCAAACCTGACCTGAATTGTGCAACTCGCATTGGGAAGAAGCGTTCTTGAAGAACAGTTATCATTTAGAAGCGAGAATTCAGATCCTGCGCCAAGAGCCAGAGTTCCGGTAAAGAGCTCACTGGAGCTGCTATTGGTCAGAGTGAAAGTTCTGCTTGAACTGCTGCCGCTGCTGACAGATCCAAGATCAAAGTTTGCCGGAGAGATTGTCAAGGGCGAGAGATCAACATGACCGCTCTGAGCCTCGAAGAAGGCTCCCAGCCTGCCATTGCCCGAGAACTCGGTCTGCCCGGCAGGTTGCAGGGAATCGAACACGATCCTGATCCCTTTACCGGCCAGATCCTGCAACAGAGCTGTCCCCAGCGCCCTTACGTCCGCCGAGTTGCCAGCATAGACATCGCGCGGGATGACAAAACCGGTATTTCCAGAAAGCCTGTCGTCAAAAGGTGTAGATGAGTCATTATAGTCAATGACCATATTAAGGTTCGGCATTGGGCCACTCAGGATATTTACCCCCTGGTAGCGGACATACATCTGGCCGTTGCTCGTGTATCGGCGCGTTTCGGTATCGCCGATGAGCGTCCAGTCAATATTTTGAATATCATTCCCCAGGGTAAGCAGATCAAAACTTATACCTAGATCAGATATGTTCAATCCGGTACGTGCAAGCTCGGCTGCCAGAAGCGGGAAGCCTTCCATATTCGGGAGGAAATGGAGCGCACC
>JANNRW010000019.1:0-9130 GCA_031401815.1 Geobacteraceae bacterium
AATAGACATAATTTCTCCTTAGACGCCCAGTGTACCAACACTACCAAAACGATGTACGTTGAAGGCAACAAGTACACGCGCCGAGGCGGCGGGGAACTCATTGTCAGGACGTTGCACAAAGCCCAGCAGTTTGAAGTTTAGGGTCGCAGTCACAGCCTCAGTGCCAGCATCAATTGTAACAGTGCTGGATGTGGTGGCCGAAGTAGTTGCGGCACGAGCGTGGGACACGTTCAGGCCGATATCCGCCAAAGCAATGGTGCCATTCGAGGTCTCAGCTTCCATGACGATGTCAGGAGAGTCAGCAACCAGAATGTAACCGGTGCCCGAAGCGGCGATTTGAGTCGAGCCGGGGATGTCAAGGGCAGTAGAGCCCGAGTTCATTTTACCAGCGGGATCGAACTTGGAGTGATAAACTCCAACGCAGACGCCAACAGGCATATCCGAAACGCCACAGAGGTCTGCGCCGGGAATACCGTTTGCATCGGCAGCAGCGCCGGTTTTGATTGGATCGCCGACGAGAATTTCGTCAGCGGCCGAAGCAACATAATAAATGTTTGCTTGACCGTTGTAAGGCGAGCCGTTCAGGTGCTTTACGACCCGAAGGCCGTTAACACGAGATGTGTTTGCCATTTAATTTCCTTATGAGAAGGAAGGTTAGCGGGTGATTTCCACCTTGCCATAACCTCCCTCAATAGGCGCATACATCGTCGATTCCATTGCTTTCACCTGATCCTGTTTGGCTTTTTGATCCTCTTCAAAGTATTCTTTCTTGATTCGCATAAGTACTAACTTATTCGAACCCGAAGGTACTGTGACTTGAGAACCCAAAGCGGAGGGATCACCTACTCGTTTGGATTGGACGACTTGCGTCTTATTAGAGTCGGCAACCTCATAATCACGTTCCAGCATCTCAGCGATGCGATTGTCATTAGGGCTGTCGTATACGTATCGGTAGACGTAATCAGGATCGGGATTCTTAATTACCGGAATCTTGTTTCGTGAACCGTTAATAGGTGTTCTGCGCACACGTTTGGTTTCTGCCATATTACTTACCTTTCGCCTCTAAGGCTTTGAGTTCTGCAATATACTCCTTGCGCGTCATAATTCCGTTGCGCTCAAAGTTTCGTACAACTCGTTCCTGATCTTCAGTCAACTGATAGCTAGAAGATTTTGAAGTCCCTCTCGTGGACGGAGATTCTACACCAGCCTTAGGCCGGTTTGGATTAACGAATTTATCCGGGTGAAGCTTTTTAATTTGCTTCTCAACGTGCGCTAGCACCTCGGAAGGACTCATTGAAGGATGTTTAGCTTTATAACCGATGCCAATTGCATCAGCATCTTCCGCCATTTCCTTGTCAGTCTCATACCACGGATTCTTACCAATCCACTGTTCAAGCTCTTCAGGCAGATCGGCCTGAGTAGTACGCTCAACTTTTTGAGCTGCCTTAACGTCCGCAATCCTATCATCAATCTCGATAAGTGCATCCGCGTCACCCTCTTCGAGGGCTTCTTTTTTCTGTACTTTTAGGGTGTTGAGTGCTCGTTGGTACTCGGCATCCTTGACCTTTTTATGATGGTCGTTTAGCTGATCTAGTGTTTTTTGAGTGCTTTTGTATTTACGGGAAAGCTCGTCAATCTTGGAGAACAATTCACCACGATCTACGAATTCTTCGGCGTCTCGCCACTTCTTTCCAGAATTGTCCGGGTTAGCGTCAAACTCGTCTTTCGAGGTCCAGCCTTGTTCACGGGCCTGCGCTTCAATCGGATTTACTTCAGGAGTCTGTTCCTGATTAAGTTCTTCACTCATTAATTTGCACCTTTAATCACACACACGATATCTTCATCATTGAGAAGAACGAATTCTTCTTTTGTCTCCGGGTCTTCAATATACTTGCCGGCGTGCTTCGCGAAAGCAATGTAATCGCCTACAGTACACCAAGGGGTTCCACCAAAATCTTTCCATGCGGACTCGCCTATCGCAACTACCACGCCTTTGTCTACGGCGTTTTGCTCCATGCGAACCTCTTTAAACTCTTTTGGAATATGGATGCCTGCACTCTTTGCAGCTTTGAATGCCTCATCAATATCTTCAAGTTTATCATGCCGAATAAGGATTCGGTGACCACAAGGGGTTAATGCCATGTATTCTCCTAACGAACGAACTCTATGTCTTTAATTTCCCGCAGTGCGCGGATGATACCTGTGCGGTACCGGTCTTGGCCGGAATCTTCTCCAGCTGATAGGGACACCATTTCAATGATGTCCGCTAATCTCTCGTCTACTTTTTCGTAGAATTCTTTTGTGCCGGGGTGGACTTTCCACTCCTCATATTGTTCTGCTGTAATTTGTTCATCTCCTGTGTATGAGCAACTTTTTGCCCTTGAAGGGCACTATTAGCAGCCAACTTAGTCTGAGCGTCGGCCATGAAAATCTTCTGGTTGTGTTCTTTAGCAGCAGCGTCCGTCATAGCAATTTGCTGTTTACTTTGCATTTCAAGCTGGTGTTCCTGAGCTTTCATTGCAAGTTGCTGCTCTCTATCCCTGCCTTCCATTTCCATCTTCTGTTGAGTAGACTGGGATTGAAGTTGGGCTTTCTGTTGCTCCATTTGCATCTTCATCTGCATTTCCTGAGTCTTAGGATCAGGAGGAGGCGGACCTTGGCGCAGCAGTTTCTCGGGTTCAGGTTGCTCTTGGGCTGCCAGCATTCGCATAATAACTTCCTGCGGGTTCAGCAAACCAGACGGCAACAGTTCCATCAAACCACTAGCTTTTTGCAGCTTCTCTTGTTGAGAAGAAGCATTAGGATCGGCGGCGGGGCAGATATCATATCCCTTAGATGTAAAGTCCTCTGGACCGATCTGTTCATCGAGAATATCTGTTTGTGTCTGCGGATCAACGTACAAGTAGTTCAAACGGTACAACTTTTTAAATTCTTTTGATAGTGAACGGTAGATACGCTTGTAGATCGCAGTGAATACCTTCATTCCCTGCTCAACTGTAGCCATCGTCGTAGTTGCTGGGGTGTTTTGCCCCGGCATCTTACCCGTGAAGATTTCTGCAACGCTGGCCAGCTCTTTAGTAGACTGGATCAACAATTCGAGAAGCTTCATAAGTACGGCGCTGGGTTCATTGCTGGGCAAAGGAAAAATCTGTCCTTTAAGGTCAGAACCCGTAGCATTGACTGGACGCCACTCACCAGGTTTAAAGGGAGCATCGCCCATCTTCAACCTCAACCCCTTACCGATGAAACCGGATTGCAGGTTATTGATAGTTCCGGAATCCACAAGTTGATTAATGAGAGTATTAACACTGTCATTAAGAGGCCCGAGGAGATAGCCGAAACCAATACCATAAAACCCACCATCAGGGTTCGGAATAAATTCATATTTGGTGTAGAAGTTCAGAGCTTCAATCTTCTGAATCTTCTTCCCTTCTGCTTTTACCGAATCCTTAGCATAGCGAGGAGTTATCCGGAGAACCTTCTTAGATTGCTCTTCAATAAGAACAACGTAGGGCTCAGGGTAATCATCATCATCTAGGTCAATGTAGCAATGCTGCTCTAGAAGCATGTACGGAGTGGTGTCATCCATCTGCCCTGTGGGCATGGACATCTTACTCTGATCTTTAGCTTCATCGTATATTTTGGGGTCTGGAAGATCGTGTTCCAAATATAGCCCAAGGCGCTGATTCTCTGTGATCTGTCTTTTGGTCTTCCAGAGAATCTCCGTAACACGTTCAGACTTATCCAAGTCTTTAGTCCAGTAGTTCACTACCAGGTTCTTAGGATCAACCAGTACCGAGGAATTCTTATCAGTAGAGTGGTCGTGGAAAGTCTTCTTAAAAACAGTACCTGTGATCGGGAGCATGAACAAGAGCTTGTCCATGTCTTCTTCCCAGTTGTCCATATCATTAAGAACCTGATACGACATAAACTTGGAAACACGATCAGCTCGCTTAGCCTTCTCTTGCTGGGGATCGGCACCAACAACTACGACTTTCACAACGCGTCCATCGGAAGGGATCAACGTAGGGTAGGCACGGGCCGCAAACTGCATAGCCGCAGTGGATACCAGCGGGAATTTTACATTCGAAGCGTTCGGCCAAGGGAATTGTTTCTCTTCCCGAACTTGGATCGCCAGTTTCAGCCATTGCTCGTACTGTTTCTCCCATTCTTCCCTGGACCTGCGATCCATCGTATAACCATCGTGGGCGTTATTACCAATCTTGAGGAGACGTTCTTCATCGAGGTCTTCTGCAACGTTTACACTGTCTAGGAATCGTTCCAGTTGGCTATCTTGTTCGGCAGTCTCAGCTTCGAGATTAGTTTCTCCGCTAGTACCCTGTGGTTGAGTTTCTTCCTGATAAGGCGAGTCCGGCATCATTTAATTCTTCCTCATATTCGTCGTCAAGAATCTCCTGCTGTGTCGGAGCTTCAATAAGCTTGTCAAGTAGTAGGCCAAGGTACGCAAAAGCATCAACCTGGTCATCATGTTTGTCCCGAGGAAACCTAGAGAGTTCATCCTCCAGCGCAGGATACCAATCAGTATCCTTATCAAATTTAACGCCTCCAGCCCTCATACGGGCTTGGATTGATCTTGCGCGGGTGAGCTTATCCTGTCCCATATGCTTCATTTGGTGAATCGTGGGGTAGGTGTTTGTCAGTACCATCTGCTCGTATAAGAACGGGCCAATGGCACGACTAACCTGCATCTCCTCGATTCCAATAGCAATTGGGTCATAAAGCCGGTGGAGCATCAGGATTGTATCCACAATCTCGCGCCCATCCAGCCTTTCCCGTATCACATTCTTGATATGAATCTTTTTAGATTCATCAATCCCCGCAACTAGGAACACCGAGTAGTCCGCCCGCTCCTCTTTCGAGATAGCGAGGTCTACCGTGATGTAGTAGTTGAGTCTAGCCTGTCTTTCCTCATCATGGAGGGCAATAAAGTCTTGCTTTTTAAAGTAAGCTAGGGTTTCATCCAGCGGAATGTTCAAATATTCCTGAGAATACGCGTCAGGAAGGCCCTGAGCTACGTAATCTGCATACTTATCCCTGAAAAACTGAGCATCGAAGCGAGATTCCCACAGAATATGCTTGAAATCTGACGTGTGTGCGCGGTAGCGCATTGATTTCCAAGGCAATCTACGATCCGTGTACGTCCGGAGAGGCTCTTCAACAATGTACTTACGCTTATCTTTGGTTAGAAGCTGGTTTTCAGGCATCAACCGCTCAAGAAGCGAGTCCATGTGCAGGATAGTACCCACCATCCTGACGATCCCGTGAGGGGAAAGAGCCGGGAGTAGTGCAGAGTAGAACCACCTCCGCAATTTTTCCCGCCGATCCTTGTTCATAACAAGCTCGTCGTTTTCTACGTCGTCTCCGATAATCAGATCGGGACGAGTTCCGTTCCAGTTCAAACCCCGGAGCTTCTGTTCAGCACCTTTGGCGATAACCCGAAACTTCTTACCATCTGTGAACTCAACAATGATGTCGGTTTCACTATCTTTAATTAATTTAACAATACCCTTTTCATCCCGCTTGATCCCGAAGAGATCAATCAACTCATCGTTGTCCAGCAGTTCTTGTTTTAGGGAACCCAAGAACATCGCAGCCTGTGACTCAGTATCCGAGATCATCAGCATGAACTTACGTTCACGGAACAAGAGTGCCGCTAGGCCATAGCAAAGAGTAATTGCTGTGGATTTAGCGTGCCCTCGTGGGGCCGCTAATGCGACATAACGAGAACTGGAGCAACACAAATCCCACCACTCCATGTGGCATTCGGGGGATTGTGTGGCCCCATCAAATTTCTTAGCCAACATACTTCCGACAAAGCCTTGAATAATATTGGCAGTTAACATTCAATCCTCTTAGATAATCGCAGCTTCGTCACATTCTAACGCAAATTCTGAGAACAGTAGATTTCGTGCCGTGCCCGCCGTAATTAAATTAGCGGCCGCAATGCAAACCAGTTCAAAATTCGCAGCCGTAATATTTGCTGCATTCACCGATCCACCATAGGTATGATGCATGAAAATGCAACTCCGACCATTAGCAATGGCTTGCTGCATGCGTAGTAGCTGGCGAGCAATGTTATTGGCTTCAGGCGCACCATTGCGCTCGTAGTAGTGACCGATAATACCAAGATATTTCCCAGCTTTGACTGTGTGTGCGTTGCTGATCAGCCCGCCCCAATAGGGGGAGGCTAGCCGAGCGTACTTGATCCCGCACTGCGTCAGAGCGGCCTGGATTTTTGTGTCGGTTGTGCTTACTTGATATATGCCGCTGGCGTAGGCGTAGCAATTGATGCCGCCACGGTTTCGTACCAAGCCGTTAGCGATGAGTGGGGCACGGTTTGCCTCAATATCAGCGACCATTTCGGCTACGGTAGAATAATCCCGCAGATCACCATACGTCCAGCCCGGATCAGGATACGTCCCGACACCGTGTGGAATAAATTCATGTCCCCGCGAGTAGGCATCTTGTGCTTGAGCGATGGTCATGTAACCCGACTCTCCGAAGTATTTTCCGATGGCGCATTGGGTGCCGCGCAGACCATATTTCTCAAGTATAGGTAATGCAATTGTGTACCAGCTCAACTCTGTATCATCAGACGTAAAGATGATCGAGGGCTTTGTATTTGCCTCACTCAGCCAGATACCCGCCACTTCCACGGCCGGTTGCTGGGAGGGTTCTGCATCAATCTCTAAATCCGCGTTGGCCCAGAGTGTTGTGGCAAAATCCGGAGACCCTGCACCTACAGTCCAGTGGGCCTGATCGGCGTCCGCTGAAAGCCCGGAGTAAGCTCCTGTCTGAGGAGGATCAATGGTTATCATGTACCAGCCGGGCCAGCCCGCCGAAGCGGCAATGCCTTGGCTAAATGTGTACGCATTTGCGTACCCAGCGTCAAACAAAGTCAAACTAATGCTCGTAACCTTGCTAGGTTCGTTGATATAAAGCAGGATATGTGCTTGCCCGAGCAGGGCCAACCGACCCGTAAACGTAGTCACATTCAAATGAGACGTTGTCCCTGAGTTGGGAACAATCCGCACAACAGGTATCCCGTCGCGCGTGGTGTAGGTTGGGACTGCCGGTGTATCCGCATTAGTGATTGTGCTGTGATCAGCCGAAGATCGGGGATACGCCAGAAGGGGAAACCCTGGGCGGGTTCCTTTACTGAAGTCTACTTTCAATGGCCTGCGAAGGTTTCCATCGCCACGCAGACCGGTGATGTTGTTGGCGGTGTCCCGGACATACTCGATGCCGGTGCTCCGACTCACGCCTGATTGGCTTACTCCGCTCATTTTTTACGTTCCTTTTTTGATGTTTCGGACTTCATCGAGCCGTCAGCGTTCCTGCTGAAGCTGCGATTACTGCCAGAAGATATGGCTCTGAGGTTAGACATGTTATTGCTTCCGCCGCGTGATAAAGCTCGTTTGTGATCCACGTCTTTGCCGCGTAGAGCCGCTGCTCCAACCTTTTTAACCATTTCCCTGCGGGCCTTGACCCGCTTTCCGATTTTTTTAATTGTGCCGGTTTTCTTGATCCACTCGTATTCACGGGCATAGATAGTCGCGCTTTCCGTTTTTTTGGAAAGGCACGACTACTGCCCTGCCTTTTCTTGCCATGCTGTGATTTTTTTACAGAACCAGATGAACTCATCTAGATCAGTATCGGCTCGCCAAGAATTTACGGCCGCACAGACAAACTGAATATTTTCCATTGTGTAAGGTTCCCCAGCTTTAATTCTATCTAGAGAGGCATTGGTCTTGCATTTGACACCTTTCTCTAGTTGACACGTAAGGTCAACTCCCGAAAGGGCGCATTTGTAATCTTGCTGTTTTAATAGCTCAAGTAACTGGTTGATTGTCAGGTCACCCCGACCTTTGCGACGGCCCAATAGTCGTGCACAGTACCGGTACCAGTTTCCAGAAATCTTTTTATATTGCTTTTCAGTTGACTCTACCCCAGTTAGATATTTCCACTTTCCTTTGCACGTAGTAGTGCAGAAGGTATGTAAACTTGTTCTGGGTTTAAACTCCGCTCCGCAGACTAGACAAAATCTAGACTCCAGAAGTTTGGCTGGTGCTCTCTGCATCAACAACCTCCCCTTCGATCACTTGTTCGTTTCGTTTGATAGTTTTAGCAAACTCCTCAAACTTATTGGCAAGCATTAGGAGGGTTTGTTCCATGCTGGTTTCAGTGGCCTGCACAGGCTTGTTATCCAGAACCCGTCGCTGGGTAATTAAATCTTTAGCTACTACGTGGGCGTCACGCAAAGAAACGGGACGACGCTTAAGTTCTCCAGTTTTCTGGTCATAAACGTAGTCCCCGTTATTCATTCGATCAGCCAGCACGTCAATGCTTTTGTCGATTACTTTCTTAAGTTTACCGGACAGCTCGATGTCATCCGAGGCGCGAAGCTCAGCCTCCAGGTCTTTCCACCAATCACTGTATTTCCAGTTCGACAAGGTCTTTGTCGGGATGCCGGTAACGGCTTCCACCGAGGGCATTTTCCCGAACATGATATAGGCTTGGACAGCCTCAATTCTTTGCGAATCTGACCACCAACCTGAATCCGCGCTCTTCGCACGACGAACTGTTGTACCCATTAAACTTTCCCCGGAATTAATTTACCCACGTCTCCGCCAGCCTTAAAGCAGGCGGCAAGTTCAGCGGCATAGACAGCATGCTCATTCTCTTTACTCTGCAACGCCTTGGCGATGACGTGCTCAAAGAGTTCCCAGATACGTCCAGGAGAGCCTTCTTTGGTGAAACCCCTCGAGGCGAGAGCCTGGAGAGTGGCCCCTAAAGGGGCTTTACCTTGGCGTTCCATGGCTGCGGAAGCAGCCACGGACGCATAGAGTTGGCATCCAGTCTCACTAAACGATTGCGCGAACGACGCGCTAGACAATGCCATCAAGACACAAAATATTAAGTTTTTCATGGTTTGGATGCCTTTTTTTGAATTCTACATGTGAAGTTCACATTATACCATATAAAATAATAAAAGTCAAGCTTTATTTGTTTAATTTAATAAAAAGACGAATATTTAATGAAAGACCAGTCTAAATGTTAATTTAGACGAGAATTTTAATTCTTAATTAAAATCGGAATTTATTTATTA
>JANNRW010000020.1:0-2916 GCA_031401815.1 Geobacteraceae bacterium
CAACAGGGACAGGGGTAGCTGCACCGTGGCCCCGAGATCGGAAAAATTAACCAGTCGCCCGCTCCAATCCCAACCACCACCCCGACTATTTTGCAATCACTCCTATTGTGCCTATACCACTGGCACCGCCGTGGATCAGGACTTTCTCGCCAGCCTGCAGGCGGGCGCGCTGGAACAGGTTGTGCCAGATGGTAAAAGCAGACGTCGAAAGGATGTGATCGACATGAAAGAAAAGCGGGATCTTCTATGTGCCATGGGATAAAATTGACGCGTCATTCAGATTGGTGGCGTGAGCCCCAGGGCATTTATACAGGCAAGCAGAAGGTTGGCATTAAGGATCTGTTCCGAAATAACTTTAGCGAGGCTGAGGGGACGTTGTGAAAGCGCCAGTGGTTCCCCCAGTGGTTCACAGTGGTTCCAGTGATTCCGTTCCCCCAGTGATTCACGTCCCCCAGTGGTTCTTCAGCCTTTCTGCGTAATGTTGCCATCGCCTCTGTTGAAATTTTGGTTGAATCTTTTTTCATGGCATCCTCATGAGGTGGTCCGATTTGAGAAACAACCTGAGTGATGGAATAAACAATAACCAGATTATAAAATTGAATTAGTGAATCATGCTCGACTGATTGTGGGGAACAGTCACCATGGTCAGCTTGTTGCGTGCCGAAAGGAACTGCTGGCGAAGCTGGTCGGTCTGGCGGGCGATTTCCTCGAATCCCTCAGCCCGCGCCGCCTGAAACAATTCTTTCGCGTTTTCGACGAGCAGAGCCATCAACTCCTGGATCTTATCGAGCGAGGGCGCCTCAGCAGGGGCAGATGTATCGTCACTTTGCTTTGCCAGATTGGCGAATGCCTTGACGATATTGTTCAGCTCCTGGGATGCCTGCCCAAGCCCGGCATAGCGCGCCATGAGATGCTGAAACAGTTCGCTGCGGCGCTGGAACTCCTCGGCTCGCTCCGTGATGGCAGCAGCCTGCGCCTGCTGTTCCTGGACCAGTTCGTTTACAGCACTCATGAGCCCGTTGACCAGGGGTTGCATCTTGTCGTCCACAGTGCCGAGTTCGGCCAGTTTTTCCTGGGTGCGTTCAAGGTTGCGTTCCGAATCGAGCGGCAACCGCAATGCTTCTTTAGCCACTCCCCCCATGCGCCGCAGTTCCTCTTCAAGCGCCATGGCAGCCTCGATCAGTTTACTCGAAGTTTTTTTTGCAGGTTTGCTCATGTCTTTTCCCCTTGATCGCCCTCAAAATCCCATTTACTGGACAAGTTTCTTGCAGATTGAAAGACCCAAACCAGACCCACCGTATATTTTGGTGTCGCTCAGATCGACCTGAATAAAAGCGTCGAAGATGCCTTCAAGATGCTTTTCTGAAATCACGATCCCAGTGTCGCTGACCTTCAAACTGAGCAGGCCGGCCCTTTTTTTGGCGGAGAATGCATGGCTGTTTGTCGTCTTCCGGTTCAAACATGCTTGCGCCACTAACCATCTTGGCGAACAGTTGTGTCATCTGTTCATGTCGGTAACATCGCGGAAAACGAGTACTGCACCGATCACATTGCCATCGGTGTTTAAAACTGCCGCAGCACTGGCCTCAATCGGTATTTCGAGCCCTTCCATGGTCACGAGGATTGTACGAATTTTCAGGGTCCGGTAGCCTTCACGAAGCACACGGGACACCGGGTTTTCAGAAGGCTGGTGAGGCTGCTCCTTGATCAAGCAAAATACCTCCTCGATCTGGCTCCCTAGAGCATCATCGGTCCTCCAGCCGGTGAGCACCTCGGCCACAGGATTGAGGAATTTGACTAGACCTTCGGCGTTGCAGGAGATCACCCCGTCACCGATGCTGTTGAGTGTTACCCGCAGCCACTCGAGCTGATCGAACTGCTGCTGGTCTCTCTGGCGCTTGTAGAGTGCCATCTTGATGGCGGCTAACAGTTCCCTTTCCTCAAAAGGTTTTAGGATGTAGCCGTATGGTTCGGTCAGTTTTGCCCGTTCCAAGGTGGCATCGTCGGAATAGGCGGTCATATATATCACCACCGGCGCGTTATGTCGGTGTCGAATTGCTTCAGCAGCTTCAATACCGTCCATCGCGCCTTTCAGTCGGATATCCATCAACACGACCTCTGGCTTTAGTCTGTACGCCGATTCGACGGCCTCCTCACCCTTTGCTGTAGTCCCGACAACCTCAAATCCAAGTTGCTCCAGCTTTAAGGCCAGATCTGCGGCGACAATCGCCTCGTCTTCCACTATCAGAACTGTGTTTTTGGTCATGAATTATTCCTTTCAATACAAAGTCAAAACACCATCGTAACTTCCAACAGCCACCTCATAGCTCAAGTGGGTAAAGAATCCTGAAGCTCAAAAACTATTTCAAATCTTGTTCCGTCTCCTTCACCAAGTCCCACATTGGCGTCCATTTGCTTAGAAAGCATCTGCACCAGGCGAAGGCCAAGAGATTTAGTTTGCCGCAAGTCAAAACCAGCCGGTAGGCCGACGCCATTGTCAGCCACGCACAGGTGGATTTGTCTGTCGTCTCCGTTATGCAGCGAGACGGTCACTTCCCCGTCGACTCTACCCTGGAAAGCGTGTTCGAGAGCATTTACGACCAGTTCGTTCAGGATCAGACCGCACGTCACCGCTGTGTCTGTGGAAAGCGATACAGATTGAATGTCTAGAGTCATCCGGAGATCAGTTGTGTTGGTCCCGTTGGCACTCCAGATTTTGTTCAGCAGGCTACGTGCGTATTCACCGAAGTCGATGTGTGCCAAGTCGCTGGTCTGGCAGAGCTTCTCATGAACCAGCGCTATGGAGCGCACCCTGGAGATCATATTTTGCAGAATTTTGCGCACTGACTCATCCTTTAAACCGTCCGACTGCAGTCCGATCAGGCTGGAGATGACCTGCAGGTTGTTCTTCACCCG
>JANNRW010000021.1:0-9843 GCA_031401815.1 Geobacteraceae bacterium
AAGCTGCCGTAGTGTTGGTAAGTTACCCAAAAACTCCTGCATTGCCAGCGGTACTGCGGCTGGTGTCGGCGGGGTGAAGTCGGTTCCGGTTATGATGACGTTCCGTTCCCGGTACTTCCCGGCAGATTCAGTATCAATCCGGTAATAGAATAATCGATGTAATTCGAGAATGTCGTCTTCCGTGATATCCTCACTGTCAGCCAGCTTGTAGAGCAGGTCAAAAGCTTCACTATGACCGATAGCCTCAAAGTGGTCTTTAAGCGGCTTTCCTCCAATGGTGATGCCATCCTCCAAAACAACCTTGGTTTCACTTTCGGTAAGGCTGTTTCCTTCAAGGGCATTACTGGAGTATGTCAAACCGATGCGAAAATACTCTTTCAGTTGTCTGATTTCATATGCATCGAGCGGTCGATGCGCGCGAATCTTTTCCTGGAGATTGTCGATGTCGGCTAACCGGTTTTCGTATTTCATGGTGTTCTCCGTGACATTTCAAATTCGAAATCAAGAAATATCTTATTAGCCTTCTTGCCAAATATTTGTCCGAAATGAAAACGACTCCTCCCCCTGACGCATCCATATTGCTTCTTGAGTCGAAATAGTAAGCACCCAGGTCTGAGTTACACTGTCGGGTTTTCTGACGGCAAATGCCAAAGGGGTCAAGACGGCTATACAGTAATGCTTTTCAGGGTCGCGAACTGATTGATAAACTATTGCCCCTATATCTGCTTCTCTTGCCTGCCGTGCAAATGCTTGCGTTGTGGAATAATCTGTAGGATGTTGCCATTTGTGAGCATCGCTGTCGAATGGCGTGTCTCGAAGGTCAATGATGCTTGTTTTTATTTGGACGCTGAATGCTGTGAAAGAGCAGGGCTGCAGGCGTTCCAAACCTGTCGTATCCTGAAGAAAACGCCATCGCCAATAGCCAACTTCAGCAGCCGCTGTCCGTACAGTTTCGGCTGCATAAAATACTCCGGGGTCACTTACAGCTCGAAACCTTGAACCTGTCGGAGGACGGGTTTCGTAGCGAAAAGGGCTGAAAAGGAGATAGTGAAGTCCCAAAGCTTCTTTCGGAACCGGAGGCTTACGCTCCTCCAGAATCTCTTCCAGCAGTTCCTGCTCTGCACGAGTATCCACAAGCCTTGAGGTTGATACAAGGTGTTGTGCCTCCACCATGCGCCATGCATTAATAGAGCTGTAACGTGCTTTAGAGGACAGCACGGCAGGCATCCAGATAGGTGACAACCCGGACGAGACCCTCAGTCGATTCAATCAGCTCAGCCGGTTTTTTCCCTGCCAATGCCTTGTTTTCGCTGGAGAGCCATTTTTTCGCATCGTCAGCAGCACCGCCGACGATGGAATCCAGAGAACGGAACAACCTGACGAGGAGAACAGCAAAATCCCACTCTTTTTTATCAGGTGAAAGCTGATAGGTCTGCGCGTACAGCCTCGTTACAGTTGCTGCGCTTACGCCAAGTATCTGTGCAAGCTTGACTTTGGAGATGTCAAGGCAGGAGGCGGTATTAACAAGAGCTTTTGTCAACACCTGCGACTTGTTCATGGAGTTCTGAAGAGGCGCTGTGCGTGGCATAAATATCTCCTTTCTACGGCTCATCGTTTCTGTAGAAAATATATCACTAAAAACTTTCTACGGCAATTAGATATTTTCACCTTGATCCTGCTGTTCGCATGGATTTCAGCCATCAGCTCTTTCAAGGAGATAAAAACTAGATTCTACTAGCTGTTAAGGATGACATCTAAGAGAGATGAAAATATATGCTGTATTGTATCAGGATTTTTGCTGTCACCCACACCGCCAATAGCACCCCTTCCGCTCCATACATGAGCCGTATTGCCCCTCGCCAGGCCGCCAGGTTCAAAGGCTGTAACGGATCACCAATAGTCGGCTTTGCCACAAATTTACCAAAGTAGCTGTTCACGCCGCCAAGTTGAACACCCAGCGCTCCGGCTGCCGCTGCCTCCGGAATGCCACTGTTGGGAGAGGAGTGATTGCGGCCATCGCGTCGCATTACCCGCCAGGAGTTCTGCATTGACAGCCCGGCAAGGGGAGCCGCGAGAACCATCAAAAGTCCGGTCAATCTTGCCGGGAGCCAGTTGACAAGATCATCAAGGCGGGCGGAAGCCCGGCCAAACAGCAGGTATCTGTCGTTTTTGTAGCCGACCATTGAGTCAAGCGTATTGACCGCCTTGTATGCCAGCCCCAGCACCGGCCCCCCTAGGAGCAGGCAGCAGAGTGGGGCAATAACACCATCCGATGTATTTTCAGCAACGGTCTCCACCACCCCGCGCCAGATCGAAGCTTCGTCAAGATCAGCAGTATCCCGGCCAACGATAAAGGCAAGCGCTTTACGTGCTGCCAGGAGATCTCCTCTTGTCAGGGCGGCAGCCACCAGAGATGATTCCTGTTGCAGTGAGCGGGCAGCCAGACAACTCCAGGAGAGGAGCACGGCAACTAAAAAACCGGCAGTGGGACTGATGGCATAAGCCCCTTTGAGAAGGAGCGTGGCAGCTCCGGCAGTAATGGCAACGGTAAAAATCAGCAGCAGTCCACCGCCGAGCAGCTCACTTCGTACTGTTTTCCTGAGAAGCTTCTCCAGCAAAGAAATCAGCTTGCCGATAGCAACCACCGGATGCGGCAGCCAGCGCGGATCGCCGAGCAGCAGATCAAGGAGCACGGCAGCAGAAGCTATGACGAAAAAATCAGGCTTCACTGAAATCACCGCTGCCGGTCGTAAATGTCAAGTCTCTGGATTTCCGGTTGAACAGTTGTACCTGTGCGATGAACCTTGATATCCGGTTCACCGAGGGTGACGAATGAAGTTTTGCCTCTTTGTGCTTGATGGAATCGATGTCGGACATTACTGAGTCCCTCCAGATGATACCCTTGGATCAGGTTCGATATTTTGTGTTGACAGCAAAGTATGACAGAGGTATTACTTAGGTAATCCGGCATTCCGGAGGTGGATGGCGAATGCCATCGAGGCCCGCAAGGGCCTTTCGTTTTTCTACAGAAATTTTTTGCCGTAGATTTTCCCGTTTCGCTGGTAATACTTTCCCTGCAATATCTCTATAATTTCCCCGCCAAAAGCAGGCAGTTCCCGCTCCAGTAGACCTTTTTCCTTCAACATCTCGTTGCGGCTGGGATGAGCCAACAGATCAGCCAACTGCAATCCGGCAATATTGTTCGCCTTGGGTTTCACCTTTAGTTGCCTGCTGGTCAGGACTGCCTGGAATCTCTCGGGAGAAACGAATTCTGTTCCTTCGTCCCAAATTCGGTGAAAAGCTCCTTTCAACCGCATGTCTTCCTTGCCACTTCTTGATTCGGCTATTACATCACCGCGAGCAGATTTTGCTTCCAGAAAAAAACAGTATCGTTCCAGAAGCATGGCAAGGCAGTAGTGATAGGGGTCATAGCGCCAGACTTGATAGGTATCTTTGTGGGTTTTCTTGTCGATGCAGACGGAGATGACAGAATAATCCCAGGTTGTCAGCAGAGCGAGCAGATCGCTATTGAATCGTTGGCGAACCTCAGCGTCGCGCAAGGCCTCGAAAGGAGGTTTGCGGTTTACCATCTCCTTGCGATGCAAAATCAATGGCTCATCGGGATGAGGTCTGAAATAAGACTGTTTAAGGCTTTCCAGTTGGGGATGGACAATCGATTGCACATGATCAAGAGCGATGATAACTCCGGTCAGACTTAAAAAACGGTGATTGTTGTTTTCAGAACTTTCAAGATCCGGGTTGCCAACTTCATCTATATAAATGCGATATTTGGTACTCATATCAGTGAATTTCCTCAATAGCGGCCAGCAGTTCATTCTTTATATCCCGGATGTCCCCTTCTATCTCCACAAATCGCCATTCATCGTAAATCAGTCAATTCCGCAGATCTTCAACAGCCGCTCCATATCCAGATGCTGTTCCAGATGGGCAGCCAGCTTGTCAAAAGGATCATCAGGCTCAGCAGCAGTCCTCTCCGGGAGCCCTTTTTTACGGCGGAGCTTGTTGAGAAAAGCTGCCCTGAAGCTTGAGTTTGCAAAGATGCCGTGCAGGTAGCTCCCGAAGATCCGGCCATCGCGGGTTACTGCACCGTCAAGCACCTCGACCTCTTCTTGGGAGCGGCTGGTAATCCGGGCAAACGGTTCCACCCCGGGACCTAATATGGTTTCACCCATGTGAATCTCATATCCGCTCAGATTTTTGTTGCTTTTCGGGGCGGCCTGATAACCTGCAGGGAGAAGTTCTGCTGTAACCTGATGCGTCTCTTTGTGCGACAGCATGATCGTCACAACATCAAGCAAGCCGAGCCCCTCTGCTTCGCGCTCCCCTTCCGTCTCAACACCATCCGGGTCACTCACCCTTCTCCCCAGCATCTGGAAGCCGCCGCAGATACCGGCTATGGTGCCTTTAAATCCCTTGATTGCAGGGAAAAATCCATGATTTTTCAGAAACTCAAGGTCAGCGATGGTTGATTTGCTCCCCGGCAGAATCAGCAGATCCAGATCAGGCAGTTGCGACGGTTCATTCAGATAGAAAAGTGAGAGATCCGGCTCCAGTTCCAGTGGATCGAAATCAGTATAATTGGAGATGCGCGGCAGCTTTACAACTCCGACTCTGATTTTTTCACCCCCCTGCTTCCTCTCCCCTGTTCCCCGCTTTTCCAGCGCCACGCTGTCCTCTTCCGGGATCCTGAATCCGGTAAAGACAGGCACCACTCCGAGTATCGGCAGACCGGTTCGCTCTTCTAGAAAATCGATGCCCGGTTTAAGTAACGCAACATCTCCGCGAAACTTGTTTATTATGATTCCGGCAATCATGGTGCGCTCTGCCGGTTCGAGCAGCTCAAGGGTTCCGATTATCTGCGCAAAAACACCGCCCCGGTCTATGTCTGCCACCAGAATTACCGGACAACCGGCCATACTGGCTACCCGCAGGTTGGCAATGTCGTGCTCCTTCAGATTGATCTCTGCAATGCTCCCTGCCCCTTCGATCACGACGAAATCATAAGCTGCTGTCAATCTGGAATAACTCTCCATGACCTTCGCAAAGGCGGTTGGCTTATAGGCATTATACTCGGCAACCCTCATGGTTCCGACCGCAGCACCCTGGATTATTACCTGGCTCCCCATGTCTGTAGTAGGTTTAAGGAGTACCGGGTTCATGTCCGTATGAGGCAAAATGCCGCATGCCTGTGCCTGAACTGCCTGGGCACGGCCGATCTCCCCCCCTTCGGGGGTTACTGCCGAGTTGAGCGCCATGTTCTGAGACTTGAACGGCGCAACCCGAAGGCCGCGATTACGCAAAATCCGGCAGATACCGGCAGTCAGCACTGATTTGCCGACATCAGATCCTGTGCCGCCGATCATCAGGGAACGGATTGCCCCTGATGGCTCAGGGCTGGGGGCTGGGGGCTGGGGGTAAATGCCCTGATCCCTGATCCCTGAGCCCCGAGCCCCCAGCCCTGAGCCCTGAGCCTTCTCATAGCCCCGAGGGGTCACCATCCTCCCTGCCTGGTCTACAAAAGTCGCACTGTTGCCGATGATGACGATACTGAACATATCGATGGGATAATCAAGCATCGATTTCAGGGTCGTGACCACTTTCTCTTCCCCTGTCCGGCAGGCATTACGGACAATGCCAACCGGAGTCGATGGAGAGCGCGAGGCAAGGAGCAGGGTGCGAGCCTCCTCTATCTGCTGAACCCGCCCCTTGCTGCGCGGGTTATAGAGGGCGACGACAAAATCAGCCGCCGCCGCAGCCCTGAGGCGTTTTGCTATGGTCTCCCACGGGGTGAGAAGATCAGAGAGGGAGATAACGGCAAAATCGTGCATGAGTGGTGCTCCCAGCACCGAAGCTGCGGCCTGGACAGCGGAGACGCCGGGGATGATGACGATTTCTACCCTGTCCAGCTCCCTCTTTGCCAAAGGGGGATACAGGGGGATTTGTCTTGACCCGGCTTCGCAAATTCCCCCCCGCCCCCCTTTCAAAAAGGGGGGAGATTCAGGCATTTTTTCCGCCAGCTCCAGCACCAGCCCGGCCATGCCGTAGACTCCGGCATCACCGCTTGAGACCAGAGCCACATCCTTACCCTCTGCGGCCAGGCGCAGAGCTGTTTCACAGCGCTCCACCTCCCGCATCATGCCGGAAGAGACAACTTCCTTCCCTTTCAATAGCGGCCTGATAAACTCCAGATAGGTCTGGTAGCCAACCACAACAGAAGCCTTTTCGAGTGCTTCTTTTGCCTCGAAGGTCATATGATTAAGGCCGCCGGGGCCGATCCCGACGACGTAAAGTTTTGCCATTATATCTTCACTCCTTGATTGCGATTGCCAGTGTCAGATTGCCCGATTTAACCTTCTTGAGAAGGAGTCTGCTTCCACCGGATCCAAGAATGGCAGCAGGTTCAGCAACAGCAGTTGCGCCGATTGCAGCCAGAGCATGATCTGAAGGGGGGGAAGGGACTTCGACGGCATTAAGTTCATTGCTTGTATAACAGAGGAGTCCGGCTTTGAATCTATCTGCAAACTCGACAAGTCCGGGCTCAAACCGCTTTGCCTCGGCTGTTGCAATTGAGGCTATGCTGACAGGTGACAGAAAGAGACGTTTGAGATTTGACAGGACAACCTCCTCTATCTCATCAGCAGTAGTCCCGCTGTTGCACCCTATCCCGAGGATTATGTTTTTAGGTCTCAATACCAGCAGCCCTTCGGAGCGAAGTTGAGGCGGAATGATGCTGTTTGTTACAAAAAGAAACCCCTTGGCTCCGGAGCGGAGCGCCGTTACAAATGATTCGTGAAACTGAAGTCTGCCACGCCCATGGAAAAACGGGCGGGTCAGACCGGATTCATCCATCACGGCAATTATTTCATCCTCCAGAAGCAGGGCATTAAGGGTTTTGACTTTTGAAATATCCTCAATCAGCCAGTCATTTGCCTTTGCGAGCATATCGAAGGAAGGGAGTTCGTTTGCATCTGTTGCTGTTGTTATTACTGCTCTTGCACCAGTAATGAAAGCGGTTCGCTCTGCCAGTTCATTGGCTCCGCCAAGATGGCCACAAAGGAGTGAAATAGCAAATTTTCCGGCATCATCCATGACCACAACAGCAGGATCGCTCTGTTTGCTCACCAGAAGGGCGGCAATTGAGCGGACAACAATGCCGGTTGCCATGATACAGATAAAGCCGTCAACAGAGTGCCACAGCCGCCTGAAAAGCAGATCCAGCCCCTCAGTGACAGGATGCGCCCCTTTCCCCGCAGCTCCCAGGTGCTTTGGCAGAGCATAGAGCTCTGCTTGAGAAAAGCCGCTTCTTATCCGGGCTCCAAGATATGCACCTTTTCGTGTTATGGTGATGACGACAATTTTCATGGCGAGGATGAAGTTAATCCAGAAGGGTGCAAAATGCAAGAAAGAGGAGAGTATGAGCAACTCTTTCAGATTCCGGGACAGAAGCGCATCAGCCTTTCTCACCCGAAAAATATTGACCATTGCCAAGCCGATAATGTAAACTTCATTTTTTTGAAAAACTTCCCTAACTATAACATCTTAAGGAGGCTCCATGAAACGCCTGGCTACTGTTTTTTCCACCATGATTTTTGCTGTAACCGCTTCAGTCGCAACAGCCGAAACTGTCAGAATTGCCGGATCAGGCGGCATGATCCCGATGATCACCGAAATGGCCAAGATTTACAACAAGAAGAACCCGAGTGACATGATCGAAGTGAATCAGAAATCGCTTGGCAAGGAGGGAGGGGTCATGGCTCTCACCAGGGGGAGCATCGAGATTGCCATGCTTTCGAGCCTTGAAGACAAAGACAAAAGCCTGCCGATAAATGCTGTAGCTACGGCAATTGTGCCGAGCCTTTTTGCAGTTCATCCAACGGTTACTGTGAAGGCGCTTACCGGTCAGCAGCTATGCGACATATATTCCGGGAAAATCAACAACTGGAAGCAGGTCGGCGGCGGTAGTGCTCCTATAGTAGTTCTTACCCGTCCGGAAAATGAATCTGCCAAAATAGCGATCCGTTCCGGTCTCTCCTGCTTTGCCCCCCTTGCAGAGCTTCCGACCGCCATCAGTCTTGCCAAGGCGCAGGAGATGAAGGATACCCTGATCAAGACTCCCAATGCAATCGGGATGATAAATTCGATAGCTCTTGAAGATGCAGCTGGGAAAGTGATCGCCATAAAACAGGATGGCAAGGATGTAACCACTACACCGGTATCCCAGTGGCCGATGAAGACCCTCTCCTATCTTGCTACCGGGAAAAACCCCTCCGAGGCGACCAGGAAGTTCATGCAGTTTGTCAAATCTCCTGAAGGGCAGAAAATAATAAAGAGTGAAAAGGCATTCCCGGTACCGTAACAGATGAGCGCATCCTCTCTATCAAAATCTTTTGTGCAGCGGGTTCTGCTGGTTCTGGTTCTGATCCAGGCAGTGGCTTTTGCCATGACTTACTATTTCGAGCTGGCAGAGACAAAGCGGGCGCTAAGGCTTAAAGTAGATGCAGTGGGTCGCCTGATCGGTTATGCGTCACAGAAGGTTATGGAAGACAATGACGTGACGCAGGTCGGTTTATTGATGGATGAGTCTCTGAAAGATACCGACCTTGTATTTTTCAAGCTTGAAGATACAGCAAAATATGCAGTTATCGAGAGAAAGCGGACTGGGAAATCTGACCAGATTTCCACTTTTGCGATCAAGAGAGGTTCTGAAGCAGTCGGAACTCTTTCCATCGGCTACTCTCTTGACAGCGTTAACAGGGCAATGGCGAGACGGATGCTTGCAAAGGGGGGGGAAACAGCTCTTCTTCTTGTAGCTCTCTCGGTTATAATTGTTGTGCTTTTTCGCTCCAGGGTTGCGCGCCGTGTTGAAGTGATGGAGCAGATTCTGGAAAAGGTGACACATGGCGATCTGACAGCCAGAATTGAAGATAGAAGAAAAGACGAAATATCAAGAATCGCAGAAGGGATAAACTATCTGGTTGAGCAGCTCAGAAGCTCTTTCAGAAGGATCACAGAGCTTTCTGAATCCAGTTCCAGAACTTCAGGGACGCTTGTCTCTTCGTTCAACGATAGTATCCAGGCGATAGCGATACAACACCAGTCAACAGAAGAGATCTCTGCGGCAATTGACAAGGCAGCCCATAGTCACTCGCTTATCGCAAGAAATACCAGACAGCTTAGTCAGTTTTCCGAGCAGAATACCCTTGCGTTGCAGGATTCGGTCAGAATCAGCAAGGATATAGCTGAAAGGATTGTGGGGCTTAGCAGCGGGATGAATGCGGCGCATGTAACTGTGGATGCCATCAACCGGGCTACAGCTCAAGCTGCCGAGATTGCAGGACAGGCTACCGAGCAGGCGCGCAAAGGGGTCTCTTCGGCAGACAGTGTCCGCAGTTCGATCTCCATGATTACCGGAATCATTACCAGGTCTGCAGCCCAGAGCGACAGGACTACAAAAGTTATTTCTGAAAAGGGTATCATTGCTGTCAGCGAAACAAAGAGCAGCATGGAGAGTATTCATATACTTACAGAGTCACTTACCGAAAGCATGTTGAAACTTGATACAGGTTCACAGGACATTGCAAGAATTGTTTCGGTCATAGAAGATATTGCCAAGAGGATAAAACTGCTCTCCCTGAATACCTCAATCATAGCTGCCCAGTCGGGAGAGCATGGCAAGAGTTTCATGATTGTGGCAAACGAAATGAAGCAGCTCTCTGATCGGACTGCCAACCATACGATGGAGATTGGCGGAATTCTCGGTTCAATACAGCTGGGAATTGATGATGTGGTAGAGAAGACCAGAGATGCGTCAAAACTTGTTGA
>JANNRW010000022.1:0-2007 GCA_031401815.1 Geobacteraceae bacterium
TATTCAAATAGTGCTGACGTCACGCAAGGCAGCTCACGCCTATCTTTTTTCCGGGCCTGAAGGGGTTGGCAAGAAAACATCTGCGCTGGCTTTTGTCGAAGCACTGTTCTGCTCCGCCACTGATGGATGCGGCAGATGTCCATCATGCCGTAAAATCGCGGCCTGCAGCCATCCTGACCTCCATATCATAGAACCTGATGGACAATTCATAAAAATTGACCAGGTTCGCGATCTGCAGAGGGAGCTGTCGTTGCGCCCTTATGAAGCCCCCCGGAAAGCTGCGATTATCGACGGTGCTGACAGGCTCCACCCATCGGCAGGGAATGCCCTGTTAAAAACTATTGAAGAGCCCCCTGGAAATGCCTTACTGATCTTGCTCGCTACCACCGGAGAAAAAGTTCTGCCGACCATAAGATCGCGCTGCCAGCAACTTCTCTTTAACGGCATCCCCCAGGAAAAGATCCACGCTTTCCTGACAGGACGTGGTATACCCGCAGACACAGCCCTGATAGCTTCATCGCTGGCAGACGGAAGCATATCGAGGGCTCTCTCTCTTTGCGATGAAGATATAATGGCAGACCGGGGGGTCATTATTAATGCAGCATGCAACCTGTCATCCCGAAACATGCAGAATTTTTTCGGTTTTGGGGAGCTGTTTGACAAGGAGAGAGATAAATCCACCCATGCAGTTGATCTGCTGCTGAGTTTCTGGCGTGATATGCTTCTGTTTCAACATGGTTCACAACATTTTGTAAACAACGATCTATTACCACTTATTGAAAACGAATCAGTTCGACGACAGAGCAAAAAACTGCTGAATGATATTGAATATATGGAACATATACGACATGCTCTTTTACGAAACGCCAATGTCCGTCTGGCAATGGACATGCTGGCATTTAAAATTGCTGCATGAAAAGATGAATCTGGAGGAACTTTGGCAACAATAGTGAAAGTGCAGTTTCGTACTGCTGAAAAACTTTATGATTTCAATTCTGTCGGGCTGGATCTTGCGCCTGGCGACAAGGTGATTGTTGAGACCGAGCGGGGCAAAAGCATGGCAATTGTGGCAACCAGACCTGTTGAGGTTCTGACCGATAAGTTGCCTGAAGCCCTCAAACCGATACTGCGCAAGGCATCTTATTCAGACCTTGAGGCTGCCGAGAGAAATGCGGCAAAAGAGAAGGAGACTTTTCTGTTTTGCCAGGCGAAAATTGCCGAGCGCAACCTTGATATGAAACTGGTCAAGGTTGAATATCTTTATGATGGAAGCAAGGCAGTATTTTTCTTTACTGCCGATGGACGGATTGATTTCAGGGATCTGGTGAAAGATCTTGCCCAGCAGTTTCATACACGTATAGAGATGCGCCAGATAGGCGTACGTGATGAAGCAAAAATGGTTGGCGGGATCGGTATCTGTGGTCGTGAACTCTGCTGCTCTTCTTTCCTGCGGGATTTTGCGCCTGTTTCAGTAAAGATGGCAAAAGAGCAGAATCTTGCGCTTAATCCGACAAAAATATCCGGCCAATGCGGGAGGCTTCTCTGCTGTCTGGGTTATGAATTTGAAACTTACTGCGAACTGCGCAAAGGGCTCCCTAAATGCGGCAAGCATATCAAGTGTGGTAATTTTGAGGGGGAGGTCGTCAAGGTAAACACTCTGAAACGGAGCTTTACTCTCAAGACAACAGACTCGCAGATAGTTCAGTTAACAGCAGATGATTATAAAAATGAACCGGCAGCAGCACCTCAAAAAGATGTAAATCCCCCCTCTTCAGCTCAAGTTGTGCCCGTACCTGACACTGCTTCTACAAAAGGGGACGAAATCAGCCTCAATAAGGCTGAGGGGAAGGAGAAAACCGGAAGCAACCGCCGCCGCAATCGCAACCGCAACAGGCATGGCGGAGGCAAGGGCAAGACAGAGAAAGCAAAGGAGACGCCATGAGCAGAACTTTTTATCTCACTACCCCTATTTATTATGTAAACGATGTCCCTCATATTGGACATGCC
>JANNRW010000023.1:0-2352 GCA_031401815.1 Geobacteraceae bacterium
TACCATTTCCGCCTGGCCAACTCTTCCTGATAGTACTTGTGATACAGAATATCCCAGTCGCGGCTTCCCGCAACCTTCGTTTTCAGCTTGGCCCGTACCGCTTCATCAATCTCCTCTGCCACGTGAAAATAGGCCGTCAGAGTATCCTTGATACAGTCCAGTGCGCGCCGTTCATCAACAAGGTCTGCCAGGTCGTCACGCCAGATACGCTCAACAATCAGATGAGCCACATGGGACACCCGGTCTTCGGAAACACTCATAAGTTCCTCACAGTACGATTTTCCGCTCTTTGGCCAATTTCTCCTTGATCATGCGGAGCATCTTGCGCCGGTCAATTTCAACCGCAGCACGCCCCAAACCTGCAATGGTTTCATTCAGCAGGCGCTCGGCATCACGCTCAAGTGACTGTTCAGCGTTGATGTCGCCGGTGATGGCTTTGGCTATTCCCTCAACCACAGCTCCCCGTTCGCGACGCGGCGTAATCAGGCCGGCGCTGGACAGATCATTGTAAACCTTCTCCGCCAAGCGGTGTATCTGCTCTTCCTTTAGTCGCATGGGACCTCAAATAAAAAGGGCCTGCCTCTGGCAGGCCCATCAGGGGGTGTTGCGTTTATTTTAACGTTTTCAGATACCCCAGCAAGGCATCCATATCGGATTTTGAGAGCGTCTTGAAAGCTGGCATAGTACTCGCTGCATTCCTCTTTTTCGGGTTTTCAAGCTGCCCCTTGATCTCGCCCTCTTTCAGCCGCGAAGCCACCTTGGTCAATTCAGGGCCGATGGCACCCCCCTTGCCCTTGACGACATGGCACATGGCACATTTCTGATTGAAGAGTTGCTCTCCCTTGTTCTCAGCCTGGGCGGACACCGTTACGAACAGTATCGCAGTAAACACTGCAACTATATAACCAGCACGTATCATTGCATTTCTCCTCAGGTCAGTTAAAAGTGGACTTATTCTACCCATTCCAGATAAAATTGCAATTCATATGTTCTCGCGCATTTATGTACACATACCGTTCTGCCGCCAGAAATGCCCCTACTGTGCATTTTTCTCCCAACCCTATTCCAGCAACAGCGACCTGGCCGGTTATGCAACCCTGCTATGCCATGAGATGAAACTGGCCGCCAGGACGACAGCAACTCCCCAGGGAGTGGACTCAGTCTACTTCGGCGGCGGAACACCATCACTAATGGACCCCAGCCAGATATCGAGCATAATAAGTCAGATCGAGCTTTCCTTCGGTCTGGCCCCAAACCCCGAGATAACCTTGGAAACCAACCCCGGCACCGTAACCTTCGATACACTTGCCGGGTTTCGCGCCAGTGGAATCAACCGGCTCTCCCTGGGAGTTCAATCGTTCGACGACTGCCAACTCTCTACACTAGGTCGCATTCATACTGCAGAGCAAGCCCGAATTGCCTTTACAGAAGCCCGCCGAGCCGGCTTTGACAACATCGGCATTGACCTGATCAACTCCCTACCAGGTCAAACCGAAAAACAGTGGCATTGGCAGCTGGAGCAAGCTGTACTGCTTGCCCCGGAACACATCTCGGTCTACGGCCTGAGCATTGAAGAAAATACTCCTTTTGCCGAGCACTTTGCCGATGATAGCCCGCTGTTGCCCGACGAAGACCTGTCTGCGACCATGTTTGAAGAAGCTGATGATCTACTTACAAGCCATGGATTCGAACACTATGAAATCGCCAACTATGCCCGGCCCGGTTTTCGCAGCCAGCATAACAGCGGTTACTGGCACAGAGATGGCTACCTTGGCCTGGGTGCGGGGGCCCACTCATTTTTGAAAAATACGGGGTTCGGAACACGCTTCGGCAACCAGACCGACCTGCACGAGTACGGCTGCAAACTGGAACAAAACGAACTGCCGCGCTTCGACTTTACCGCCATTTCCCGCGAAGAGGCCATGGCTGAATGGATGTTTTTGGGACTTCGCATGGCCGATGGAGTCACATTCGGAGCTTTCGAAAAGGAATTCGGCTGTGCCCTGGATACCGTATTCGGTCATGCCTTAAAAACCCTGCAGAGCCAGGAACTGCTCACTATAAATTCTAGTGCTGTCCGCCTCACCCGACGCGGCATGCTGCTTTCGAACCAGGTTTTTCTGCGTTTTCTCCCTTAACCCGATTCACCATGCGAACCAGGAAAACATTTCAATACTCTCGCTTAATATTTATTTAAATCGTAACCAGCTGAATATTTGTGCTATTTATTTATTTCTCCCATTGATTGAAAAATATATCTTGACCTCTGATTCCAGCTGAGGTATTTACATCTTTCACTTCATGTCGCGGGGTGGAGCAGTCTGGTAGCTCGTCGGGCTCATAACCCGAAGG
>JANNRW010000024.1:0-8819 GCA_031401815.1 Geobacteraceae bacterium
GGTTCGGGGTTCGGGGTTCGAGGTAATAGCCCTGAGCCCTGAGCCCTGAGCCCTGAGCCCTTAGCCCACAGCCCTGAGCCCTTAGCCCTTAGCCCTGAGCCCTGAGCCCCGAGCCCTTAGCCCTTAGCCCTTAGCCCTGAGCCCCGAGCCCTGAGCCCTTAGCCCTGAGCCCCGAGCCCCGAGCCCACAGCCCACAGCCCCGAGCCTTCCTCATCTCTCTCCCCACTTGAGCTTTGTTCTCAAAATCCCGAAATAATCCCTTTTCTCGGACATGACGAGCCTGGCGCTGTGCTGTGCGCTTCTTACTGTAATCAGGTCTCCGGATTTAAGCTCAAAACCAACCTGTCCATCAAGGGTAAGATAAATATCCTCATCATCAAGGGATCTTACCGCAACCGTAACCACGGAATCATCATCAATCACCAGCGGCCTGTTGGTAAGGGTGTGCGGACAGATAGGTGTTATGACGATACAGTTCATGGAGGGATCCACAATCGGCCCTCCGGCTGACAGGGAGTAGCCGGTGGAGCCGGTCGGGGTGGAGATAATCAGCCCATCAGCCTTGAAAGTGGTCAGATGCAGACCGTTCACCTGTGTCTCAAGATCGACAATCCGGGCCAGCGCCCCCTTGTTTATAACAACATCATTCAGTACAAGATGGGAAGCAAGCTCCTCCCCTCCTCTCTCTACAACAGCCTGTAGCATTAGTCGCTCGGAAGTTTTGAAATCACCTGCAAGACACTTTTCAAGTGCCGGATATAATTCATCAAGAGCAATTTCAGTAAGAAAGCCGAGGCTCCCCAGATTTACGGCAAGTATCGGGATATTTCTCTCACCTACAATCCGGGCGGTCGAGATAAGTGTTCCATCCCCTCCAAGTACCACAACAAACTTCGCCAGAGCAGGAATCTCCTCCGCCTCAAAGCCGGGAAACCCCAGATGCCTCGCCAGATGGGCTTCCAGCAGAGGTTCATAGCCTCTCGCCTCAAGCCATCTGAAGAGCTCCTCGGCAACCCCCTGGCAGCGCGGGTCGTGAACCTTGGCAAACACTCCGATTTTTTTCATCAGGACAGTCCTTTTGGGCCAGGATACGGGAATAAGTTATCTTTTTTAGTAACTGCTCAGGTATTGAGGCTGAAGACTGAAGGCTGAAGGTTAAACCAGACTCGTATAACTCGTCTTTGCTGATTTTGTAGAGGTTTTCCTAACAGTCTTCAGCCTTCAGTCTATCAACCTGAGTAGTTACCTTTTTTACATGATAGGAACCGGTAAATCCATAGAATTTTTCTGCACTATAGCATTGTGTCTTCACACAGGAACCACTTTTCAAGCGTGCGCTGCATAATGTATGGAAATCCGGCAGATTTCGGCTATAATCAAAAACTGTAGCATCTTAATCTGGAGAATTTCTAATGAGTGATGAAAACGCCAGAGAATTCGATGAAAGCCCTGAACTTGACTCTGCCATGCGGACAATCAAGTCATTTCTGGAACATCTCGAATACACCCTGGGGAGAGATAAATACTCGGCAACGAGCTTTGATATTTTCAATGCTCTGGCTTATTCAGTGCGGGATCGGCTTGTCGAGCGCTGGCTTGATACGCAGCAGTCATATTATCAGGAAGATCCAAAAAAGGTCTATTACGTCTCCATGGAGTTTCTGATGGGGCGCTCTCTTGAAAATTCTCTTATTAATCTCGGGCTTCTGGATGATTTCAGAAATGCCATGGAATCACTTGGCTACGATTTCACAAAATTAGTTTCAGAAGAGCAGGACGCAGGGCTTGGCAATGGTGGACTCGGACGGCTCGCCTCCTGCTTTCTCGACTCCATGGCGACCATGTCTATTCCTGCTTATGGTTATGGCATCCGTTATGAATACGGCATTTTCCGGCAGAAGATTGTCGATGGTGCGCAGGTCGAAATACCTGACAACTGGCTCCGCTATACGAATCCATGGGAACTTGACAGACATCAGCATCTGCATCAGGTGAAGTTTTACGGCAGGGTTACTAAAGAGACTGCTCCTGGTGGCAAAGTCCGCCATCAATGGACAGATACTGAAAATGTCATGGCAATGGCATATGACACGCCAATACCGGGCTATGATACGCATACTGTCAACACACTCAGACTCTGGACAGCCAAAGCCACCAGGGAATTTGATCTCAAGTTCTTCAATGAGGGGAACTATATTCGCGCAGTAGAGAAGAAGATGACTTCGGAAAACATCTCCAAGGTGCTCTACCCGGCTGACAATGTTCAGGAGGGGCGCGAACTCAGGCTGAAGCAGGAGTATTTCCTGGCATCATCTACCATTCATGACGTGCTTTACCGCTTCAAAAAGATCCACTCCGACCTCAATCTCCTCCCGGATAAGGTCGCTGTGCAGCTCAACGATACTCATCCGGCACTCTGTATCCCGGAGCTGATGCGCGTACTGATTGACGATGAGCAGCTTACCTGGAACGAGGCCTGGGAGATCACGCAAAAAACCTTTGCCTATACCAATCATACTATCCTGCCGGAAGCTCTTGAAAAATGGCCGATCTGGTTTTTCGAACATATTCTGCCGCGACATCTCCTTATTATTTACGAAATTAATGACCGTTTCCTTTCAGAGGTTCGTGACCATTTCCCGAATGACAACGAACGGGTTGAAAGGATGTCGATAATCGATGAACACTGGGAGAGGAGAATCAGGATGGCTCATCTGGCGATTGTCGGCAGCCATTCTGTTAACGGAGTTGCTGCACTTCATACGGAGATTCTGAAAACAGAGCTTTTTCGTGATTTCTACGAAATGTATCCCGAGCGCTTCAACAACAAGACAAACGGCATAACCCAGCGTCGCTGGCTTAAACTCTGCAACCCTGGTCTTAGCGGGCTGATTTCCGAAGCGATCGGCAGCGGCTGGGCAAAAAATCTCGAAGAGCTGCAACAGCTTCGACCGCTTGCCGAAGACTCTCTCTTCAGATCAAAGTGGCGGCGGGTCAAAATGGAGGCCAAAGCGCGTCTGGCCCATTATATTCTGGAACACAACTGCATTGCAGTTGACACAAACTCTCTTTTTGATTGCCAGATAAAGAGAATTCATGAGTACAAGCGGCAACTTCTCAACCTGCTTCATATTGTGGCTCTGTACAACAGAATGAGAAAAAACCCTTACTGCGAAACCTCACCCAGAACCTTCATCTTCAGTGGGAAAGCTGCGCCATCATACACCATGGCCAAGCTTGTCATCCGGCTGATAAACGGTATTGCTGACAAGGTCAACAGTGATCCTGAGATTAATAACCGGATAAAAATTGTTTTCCTTGCAAACTACTCAGTTTCGCTTGCAGAGCTTGTATTCCCGGCAGCCGACCTCTCTGAGCAGATATCAACCGCAGGCACTGAAGCCTCAGGTACTGGCAATATGAAATTCACCCTTAACGGTGCACTCACCATAGGGACACTTGACGGAGCCAACATCGAGATAATGGAGGAGGTAGGAGCGGACAACATCTTCATCTTCGGGCTGGATGCGGATCAGGTGCAAGAGCTGCGCAAGAGCTACAATCCCCGGTATTACTGCAACTCCAATCAGGATCTTGAAGAGGTGCTGGAGATGATCGGCACGGGCTACTTCTCTCCGGATGATCCTGATCTGTTCAAGCCAATCATTGAAGCTCTACTTGACAAAGGTGACTACTACATGCTCATGGCGGATTTTGCCTCCTATGTGGCAACACAGGAGAGAGTAGGCACTCTCTATCTGGACAGTGACGAATGGACTCGATTGTCGATACTCAACACCGCCGGAGTGGGAAAGTTTTCCAGCGACAGGACTATCAGGGAGTATGCCGCTGAAATCTGGGATGTTTTGCCTCATGAAGTTGGCAGCAGAAACAGGCGAGTCATGGAGAGTGAACTGTCTGTACAGCCGGGAACTGCTACATTATGAAGAGAGATGATCTGTTTACCGGAGCTGCCAATAGAGAGAGTGCCGCACAGGCACCTCTGGCTGAACGAATGCGTCCAGGCACACTTGCCGAATATTCCGGCCAGGAACACCTGCTGGGTGATAACCGGCTGCTGCGACGGATGATAGAGAGTGACCAGCTCTCTTCACTCATATTCTGGGGGCCGCCCGGATCAGGAAAAACCACTCTTGCCAGAGTCATTGCCAATGCCACAAGCTCGCACTTCATCTTCTTCTCGGCCATTCTCTCAGGCATCAGGGAGATTCGCGAAATAGTCAAGGAGGCAGAAGATCAGCAGAAGTACCAGGGGAAGAATACCATCCTTTTTGTCGATGAAATCCACCGCTTCAACAAATCCCAGCAGGACGCCTTTCTCCCTTATGTTGAAAAAGGGACATTTACCATTATCGGCGCAACGACAGAAAATCCGTCTTTCGAGGTTATTGCGCCGCTCTTATCCAGATGCAAGGTTCTCCTGTTGCACCCGCTAGACGAGGATTGCCTGATAACCATCATGAAAAATGCCCTGACCAACAGAGAGCGCGGTCTGGGATTAATGAATATTTCAATCGCAGATGATGCAGTTCGAGCAATTGCCGACTACTCAGGAGGGGATGCGCGAATAGCTCTCAATACACTGGAGAGCGCCGCAAAAATGGCGTCCGGAACTGTCATCCACCTTCAATCTGTTCAGGAAGCGATTCAGCAGAAGACTCTCCTCTATGACAAGGGGGGAGAAGAGCATTACAATGTGATCTCAGCCTTCATCAAATCGCTTCGAGGTTCAGATCCGGATGCAGCGCTCTACTGGCTCGCCAGGATGCTGGAGGCCGGAGAAGACCCGCTCTTCATCATTCGCCGGATGGTGATACTTGCTTCAGAAGATATCGGCAATGCTGATCCCCGCGCCCTGCAGATCGCGATCTCCGCACTGCACGGTTTCCAGCTTGTCGGGATGCCCGAAGGGAGAATCATTCTTGGACAGGCTGTTACATATCTCGCAACTGCGCCCAAATCCAATGCATCCTATACCGGGATAGATGCCGCGCTGGCTGAAGTCAGAGCAAGCGGGGCTCTGCCTGTCCCCCTTCATATAAGAAATGCTCCGACAAAACTGATGAAAGAGCTCGGCTACGGCAAGGAGTATTGCTATGCGCATGATTATGAGAAAGGCTATGCCCCGCAGGAACATCTGCCGGAAAAGCTGGCCGGACGCAGATTCTACCAGCCAAAAGGGCTTGGTTACGAAAAGACGATTAATGAACGGATGGCCTGGCTGAAAAGCAGAAGTGAAGATAAAATGGAGAGTGATTCATGAAAAGGGTTGGGATACTTACCAGTGGTGGCGACTGTTCAGGCATGAACGCCTGCATCAGAAGCGCCGTGAGAACCGCTCTAAGGCTCGAAGTCCAGGTAATCGGGTTCCGTAAGGGGTATCTGGGTCTGATGAAAGGGGAGCATCTCCTTCTGGACTCAAGGGCGGTCTCGGGCATCATGCACAGGGGGGGAACCTTTCTGCAATCAGCTCGTGCTCCGGAATTCCGTACCAGGGAGGGGCAAAAAAAAGCTTTGGAAATCCTGACTGACCTCAATATTGAAGGGCTTATTGTGCTGGGAGGTGACGGCTCGCTTGGGGGTGCGCTTGCTCTGAAGAAGTTGGGTTTTCCGGTAATCGGAATTCCGGCAAGCATTGACAACGATATTCCGTTTACCGATATGTCCCTGGGTGTTGACACAGCTTTGAACAACATTATTTATGCAGTTGACTGCATCAAGGATACGGCAAGCTCTCATGCCCGTGCTTTTGTCATTGAAGTCATGGGGAGAAACTCGGGATATCTGGCAAGCATCGCTGCCATTGCTTCCGGAGCTGAGTTTGCACTTGTCCCGGAACAGGAGTTTGATCTTTCGGAAATTTGCCATCAACTACGTCAGCGTTTTGAAGAGGGGCGGGACAACGCCATCATCATCCTTTCTGAAGGGGTTGCGGCAGCCCAGGACATTGCCGACAGCATCAAGGACGCCATCGGTTTTGAAACAAGGGTAACCGTGCTTGGTCATTACCAGCGCGGCGGAGCACCTACTGTTTTCGACCGTCTACTGGCAAGCCGGTTAGGAAAGAGTGCAGTCGAACAGCTTGTTTCAGGGGATCACGGAGTCATGGTCGGGCTGTCATGCAACACGATAGTAACTACCCCGCTGGAAGATGTAATCAAAGGAGAGAAACGCCCGCAGGATGAGATGCTAAGGCTTGCAGAAGTGCTCGGGATATAATCACGTGAAAAAGCAGTATCTCGCAAAGTGCAAATTCCGGATGAATCCGACCAATCGTTTCTGTATGAATGAAGTGAGCAGATTTGCAACTGTATAGCTCCGGTACTGATGTGGGCATTCCCAATGATTTAGCCGTATATTCCCAATTATCTATTGTTATATTCCCAATTGCACGATTGTATGTCCTGGCTAAGAGCACTCTATCAACCGTATATCCTCGACATATTGAGCCAAGAGTTAAAGTCAAGCGATCTTAAGGGGCTCAAGCGATTGGCCTCAACTACCGGCGACAGCTTCAAAATGGGTGTAGTGTTGTATGATGGTGAGGAAATCATGCCGATGGGAGATCGACTTTGCGCAGTTCCCATCTCAACTTTGTGGGGATGTTAGATCACGGCAGATTCGAAAACTGTTCTCACGCAACGCCGCGACGACGCAACGGAAGGCAGAAACAAAAAAGTTTATGAGTTAACAAGAAAACAGTTTTCCGGTTTCAACGTTCTAGTCGCGTCGTTGCGTCGTCGCGTGAACAATTGTTTTTAGAGGATCTTGAGGAGAAAACCGGCAGAAGCGTGGTGACAGGGGAGAATTTTTTGCCGCCGGGGAAAGAGCGGAAGAAGTTGGAGGAGTGAGGCTTGATGGTAGTGAGGCTTGGTAGAGTTTTGAACAAATGGTGTATTAGAAAAATAGATAACAGCGTCCCCCCAGGGTTCTCATACCCTTTGCCGGCTTTTACCGGCGCTTTCACAGCGTCCCCCCAGGGTTCTTTCTTTCACCTTTCACAATTGCCTCTCAAATCCCTCCCAGCCGCTTCAAGACCTCAATAGAAAAAAACAAGCTACGTCCCCCCAGGGGGTTCCATTGTGCGGTCTCGTAAGCTTTTCATTGCGGGTGCTTGTCAGTGTTGCTGCCTGTGCAGCTCCTGTAGCAGTTCCGGATGATGATCAAGCAGATGCAGGAGCAATACGGTTGAGCGGGCAGGTCTGGTGGTGCCCCGTTCATAATCAGAAAAGGCATTGGCTCCGCCTCCAAATAGTTCGGCTGCTTTGCGTTGGGTCAACTTCAATCTTAAGCGGATGGCGCGCAGTTCGCCAGCCTGTCTGATCCGTTCCTGCTGCTGAAGCAGGGTCACTTGCTCAAAAAATCTCCGGGCTGATTCCGGCGTATCAAACTCAAGCTCACCGCAGGCCGCGCAGAACCACCCTTCAACATCAGGCACGGTTATGCAGGCACCTTCAAAATCTCTGGCAATATCACGACGACCATAAGCCATGCCGGGTGTACCACAGGTTGCACACTGTCTTTTGTCTGTTTGTGCCATTGCTATTTCTCCTTAAACTGTATAACCACGGCGCCCTGCTGCAATGTCAGTTTGATATAGGCTACCTTGTCATTGGGGGTGCGGGAATGGTAGACATCCTGCCAGACTGCGCTGTCGGCATGAGTGGTCATAGATTTGAAGAACATGGCACGGGTGAGCGATGCCATCACCTGTAGCATCTGTTCTTCTGAAAGCCCCATTGCAACTGCATTAAAAAGCGCCGTGGCGGTAAATGCCATGATCCCCTGCTCGGCGATGCGGGCCTGAAGAACTGCAAGTGGATAATGGGGCAAACGTTTTTCCATAACGTCAGCATAATGGATTCCATTACATTGTCAATTGAGAAAATATGTTGGGCGTTACAAAAGAGAAATCCCCCAGCGTAAATGCCTGATTACGGCGGGGAGGTTGTGTCGGGGTGGAAGGTGTTGGGGGGTGCATAGTTGCAGTAGGTTGGCATGGGGAAACTTATGGGTGACGCATTTGGAATAATTTAAAATCAGCTGGTTAGCTTACGTTAGTTGACAAATAAAGAATGTCCCGCAAGGAGTTCCCGAGCCGCTTTCACCTTTCACAATTGCCTCTCAAATCCCTCCCAGCCCCTTCAAGACCTCAATAGAAAAATAACAAGCTACCAGGGGGTTCCCCGGAATTCTGTCCGGAATTCTGTCGAAGTATTGTGTCCCCTGTATTCTGTCCGAGCGGCTGTTCTTTCTTGTCTACCGGTTTCGCCAGATGGTCATGAATTCAGCCGGAGAAAGGATAGGTGTCCCTTCGAACACTCCCAGGCTTTTCAGGTGCTTGTCCCCGGAAACGATGTAGCTGGCGCGGGCAATTTGAGCGCATTCGAGGAACTTGTCGTCGGCCGGATCGTCCACGACGGCATGCAGATCGTTGTCAATTACCACAAAAACTATCTGTTGTCTGGTCTTGAACAAGTCCAGAAGCTCTTTCAATTCGGACTCTCCGGCAAGACCCATTCGAGCGAGAACTTCCAGATACTCCGTGAGGATTTCCGCACAGAGACAGATGGTGATCTGCCCGGTTTTCCACAGGTCGATTATCAGCCGTGGCGTTCCTTTCGGGCTCAGAAAGGAGGAAATAAAGACATTCGTATCTATAACTACCTTCACCGGCTTGCCCGTGTCTCCCGGATGATCCGGTCAACGTCCTTGACAGTTACCCCTTGCTTATCGGCCTTGGCACCGATTCGATCCCAAAGGTCATCCACCACCTGGGAGAGATCCGCTTTCCGGAC
>JANNRW010000025.1:0-6427 GCA_031401815.1 Geobacteraceae bacterium
CCGAACAGTTCGGTACCGGCTACCGACGGCTCGCTGAAGTGGAACTCCCCTTTGCAGTCTCGCGCTACCCTACAAGTCGTTACTCGCTGATTGAAGCAACGCCGATAACAGGTCGGCGCAACCAGATACGGCGCCATTTAAAGCATATCTTCCACCCGATCATCGGTGATGTCGATTATGGAGAGGGTCGACATAATCGTTTTTTCCGCGAGGAGTTTGCTTGCAGTCGGCTCCTCCTGCATGCCGCAAGGCTGACATTCCCACATCCCGTTGATGATCAGCTTATGACAATAACTGCACCTCTGGACGGGGAGTTCAGCCGGGTACTGGAGCGGCTGGGATGGCTGGAAGCGCTGTCGGGAGAGCAGGCAGAAGGGGTCGTGTTTGATTCGCAGGGACGAATCATGCCGGGACATTTTCAGTGACTGCCGGAGCAGTGTTTCAACCAGGAATAAGCATGATGTTTTCTTGCCAATTAAGAAAGAATTGATTAACATGTTCACGCTTTTATGCCGCTATTGAGGAGGGGTTATGGGAGATATGTTCACGGTTATCTGTCCGTCCTGCAACTACAGCCGGGAGATTCCACGGGAAAAGATACCACCCGGGACCAGACAGGCCACCTGTCCCTGCTGCAAACAGATTTTCCCGTTCAATCCTGAAGAGATCCTCTCCAGCACAGATAGTGAAGATCTGTCGTCATCTTTTCCACAATTGCCGGAGCAACCGCCTCTTGTTCGAAATGCAGGCTCTGTGCCGACCACTCTCCAGTTCAGCTTCAACGGCAAAGCCGGTGACTATTTCGGTATCTGGATAGTCAATACTTTGCTAAAGATCATAACCCTTGGCATCTATTCTGCCTGGGCCAAGGTGCGCAGACGCCGCTTTTTCTACGGCAGCACCACTCTTGATGGCCAACCCTTTGATTACCTGGCCGATCCCATGGCTCTGTTCAAGGGGTGGCTGATAGCTGCTCTTGCTTTTGTTCTCTATATGGTCGGATCAAAGGTCAGCCCGCTCCTTAGCATGGTAATCGGCGGGATTATTTTTGTTGCCTTCCCCTGGCTGGTTGTCCGTTCCCGCATATTCAACTCTTCCAACTCTTCCCATCGCAATATCCGCTTCTCATTTCGCCCCGACTACCGGCAATCCTATCTGGTTTTCATGGGGCTGCCGCTACTGACAATGTTGACCCTTGGTCTGCTCTCTCCTTACATGCTCTATCGCCAGAAGAAGTTCATGATAGAAAACAGCTACTATGGAGCAGCGCGATTCACTTTCGGGGCAACTGTCAAGGAGTTCTACATCTTCTTCCTCAAAGCCGGGCTCTGTTCTGGCCTGATTGTCGCTCTGGTCGGGGGGGTGGCTCTGCTTATGAATGGAGGCGTGTCCATGGTCTCACCTGCGGATATGAACTCTTCATTGATGATCATTCCGATGGTCTCCTTATTTCTGGTCTACTTCATGCTCATTGTCTATGTCCAGACAGCCCTGACAAATATGACCTGGAATGCTACCAGTCTCGAAGGGAGCAACTTCCGCTCAACACTTAAGGTCAGGGATATGATCTGGCTCTTCTTTTCCAATGCAGTTGCTCTGGCAGCAAGTCTCGGACTGCTCATGCCCTGGGCGACAGTAAGGCTGATGCGCTATCGTTTTTCCCGGCTGGAACTGCTGAGCGACGGTGGTCTGGATCGGATCATCCTGCGTGATGGTGGTGCCGGGGTAAGCGCCACAGGCGAGGAGATCGGCGATCTGTTCGATTTCCCGGTGGATATTGCTCTCTGATGCGAGTCATATGCGGCTATTACGACGGTAAGCTTGCCCTTCGCAGGGAAGTGGCGCTATCCCTTGAAGGTGGCGAGCTACTGCTGGAGGGGGAAGAGATCAGGTTGAGCTACCCCCTTGAACAGGTAACAGCTACCGCAGGGATCGGCAACATTCTGCGGACGTTGCGACTCCCTGATGGCGGCAGTTGCGATGTTGCTGACCAGTCATTCGTTGCGCAGCTGGAAAGCTTGCAGGGTCGCGGAAAGCAAGCGGCGCTACTGCACCGCTGGGAAAAAAGCATCCCCCTGACGCTGGGAGCGCTGCTGCTGACCAGCCTGGTGGTGGTGCTTTTTCTTCGCTTCGGCGTACCGTTCATGGCTCGCCAGATTGCCTTCAAGTTGCCGCCGACCGCAGAAAGCACCATGGGCAAGGAAACCATTGCCATTCTTGATCGCTTGCTGCTCAAACCATCGAAGTTGGCTCAGGAGCGGCAGAAGGAGCTGGCAACCCTGTTTCGCCGCGTGGCAGGCAGTAGCGGTGCAGCAGCCGACTACAGGGTGGAGTTTCGTTCCAGTGAAAAGCTCGGTGCCAATGCATTTGCCCTGCCCGGCGGGATCGTGGTATTGACCGATGAGCTGGTTGAGCTGGCTCGCACTGATGAAGAGATAGCCGCCGTGCTTGCCCATGAACTGGGACATGTTCGCCAGCGTCACATAATGCGACATGTTCTTCAAAATTCGGTTACCGTCGTGATTATTGCAACCCTAACAGGCGATATAACCTCCATTACTTCGCTTGCAGCCACACTCCCCACCGCCATAGTAGATGCAACCTTTTCAAGGCAGTTCGAACGGGAAGCTGACGAAGCTGCCGTTGTCTGGCTAAAGTCGGCGCAGATTGAGCCGCGCCGTTTTGCAGAGTTTCTCGCAAGACTGGAAGCCCGCCACAATACCCGCAAAGGGAAAGCCTTCGAGTCAAAGAGCCCGGTGCATGACTACCTTTCCAGCCATCCGGACACCGGTGAACGGATCCGCAAGATACTGGGTGCGGAGGTGCCATAATGCTGGTTGCGTCGATAAAGACAAAGGCAGATCATATATTCCATTTGGGAAGATCACCACTTCATGCGCGTGTGAACCGGTCAACAGGTAGTTGAACCATGAAGGAGACAAAATGCGAACAGTGTATGTAGCTCTGGTTTTGATTTTTTTTGCGTCCGCACGTTTGGCCGTTGCGGCCGGAGGAAATCATTGAGATTATTTGAAATCACCGTACAACCTGAAAGGTGAACACAAATGAAGCTGATATTTTATCTAAGTCTCTGTAATGATTATCTCAGTGCCTCTGTGTCTCTGTGTTAAATGCTTTTTCTAGGTTAAAGCGAAGTGTCACAACTCCAGCGGCAGCACCGAACGGCAGGAAAAACCCCGCTGACCGGTGAGCCGTATGGCGTTTATTTGCTGAAATGACACCATATTAACACGCTGCACCGTTGCGACTCGCACACGCTGGACAACAAGACATAAGCTCCGCCTTGAGGATTGACGTGAAACCGCCACCCATGATTCACAAATCTTATTTCTCTGATATATTTACAAATACCCTCCCGATCAGAAGCATATTACGACATCATAGATGCCAAGCTGTGAAACCAGAGAGTGAGCGAACGACAAAAGGAGACATTTTCATGAATGCAGACATCAAGTGCCCGGTAACGGGCAGAGCTAACAATCACACATCCGGCGGTGGCAGGTCAAACCGGGACTGGTGGCCGAACCAGTTGAACCTGAAGATTTTACACCAGCATTCCCCCCTGTCCGATCCGATGGGCAGTGCTTTCAACTATGCTGAAGAGTTCAAGAGTCTCGACCTTGATGCCCTTAAGAAGGATATCTTCGAGTTGATGACCACGTCACAGGAGTGGTGGCCGGCGGACTACGGTCACTATGGACCCTTGTTCATCCGGATGGCGTGGCACAGCGCAGGCACCTACCGCACCGGTGACGGTCGCGGCGGTGCCTCCTCAGGTTCGCAGCGTTTCGCGCCGCTCAACAGCTGGCCGGACAACGTCAACCTCGACAAGGCGCGCCGCTTGCTCTGGCCGATCAAGCAGAAATACGGCAGGAAGATCTCCTGGGCCGATCTTATGATCCTTGCCGGCAACTGCGCTCTGGAGTCGATGGGCTTTAAGGCATTCGGCTTTGGCGGCGGGCGCGAAGACATCTGGGAGCCGGAAGAAGATATTTACTGGGGAAAAGAGGAGACATGGCTCGGAGACAAACGCTACAGCGGTGACCGGGAACTTGAAAATCCACTCGCTGCCGTGCAGATGGGGCTGATCTACGTGAATCCGCAAGGGCCGAACGGCGAACCTGATCCGGTCGCCTCCGGACGTGACGTTCGCGAGACTTTTGCACGCATGGCGATGAACGACGAAGAGACTGTCGCGCTTGTCGCAGGCGGGCATACCTTCGGCAAATGCCATGGTGCCGGTGATGCGGCGCTTGTCGGTCCGGAACCGGAGACCGCCCCGATCGAGGAGCAGGGGCTTGGCTGGAAGAGCAGATTCGGTAGCGGCAAGGGGGGGGATACGATCAGCAGCGGCATTGAGGGTGCCTGGAAGCCAAACCCGATCAAGTGGGACATCGGCTATCTGAAGGTTCTGTTCAAATACGAGTGGGAGCTGGTCAAGAGCCCGGCCGGCGCGCATCAGTGGCTGGCCAGGAACGTGGCTGAAGAGGACATGGTGGTTGACGCACACAACCCGACAAAGAAGCAGCGGCCAATGATGACCACGGCAGACCTCTCCCTTCGCTTCGACCCGATCTACGAGCCAATTGCGCGTGACTACCTACAGAACCCTGATAAATTTGCAGACGCATTTGCCCGTGCGTGGTTCAAGCTCACCCACCGCGACATGGGCCCCCGCCCGCGATATCTCGGCCCGCTGGTTCCTGTGGAAGAGCTCATATGGCAAGATCCTCTCCCTGAAGTAACTCATGAACTGATTGACGAGCAGGAGATCGCCGAACTCAAGAGGAGGATCCTGGCTTCGGGACTGTCTGTCTCCCAACTGGTCGGAACGGCCTGGGCATCAGCATCCACGTTTCGAGGCTCCGACAAGCGCGGCGGGGCAAATGGAGCACGAATCCGTCTCGCCCCTCAAAAGGATTGGGAAGTTAACCAGCCGACCATACTTCAGACCGTGCTACAGGCACTTGAGGGAATCCGGAAACAGTTTAACAGCGCCCAGTCCGGCAAGAAGATGGTTTCGCTCGCAGATTTGATTATTCTGGGCGGATGTGCAGGCGTCGAGCAGGCTGCGAAGAGTGCCGGCTTTGAAGTGACCGTTCCCTTCACGCCCGGACGCACGGATGCTTCGCAGGAGCAAACCGACGTTAAGGCGTTCGACGTACTCGAACCGGTTGCAGACGGGTTTCGTAACTATCTCAAAACCAGATACTCCGTATCGGCAGAGGAGCTGCTGGTTGATCGGGCACAACTGCTGACGCTGACCGCCCCTGAAATGACGGTTCTCATTGGCGGCATGCGCGTCTTGAATACCAACTTCGGACAGTCCCGGCACGGCGTCTTTACCAGTCGGCCTGAGGCGCTTACCAATGACTTCTTCGTGAATCTGCTCGACATGGGCACGATGTGGAAGGGGGCTGCGGAAGCCGACGACCTGTTTGAGGGGCGTGATCGCAAGAGCGGTGAACTCAAGTGGAACGGCACACGTGTCGATCTCATCTTCGGTTCGAACTCTCAACTCCGGGCCTTGGCGGAAGTCTACGGATGCAAGGATTCCCAGGAAAAGTTTCTGCATGACTTTGTAGCGGCGTGGAGCAAGGTTATGAACCTTGATCGTTTTGACCTCGCTTGATCCTGGAAAGAACTACAATGAGGATCGATAATTCCAAAAACGGCAGTTAGCAGCTTTTCGGGTTTAACCGCAGTTATCCGATTTTATCTGTTGCTAATGCCGTTTTAAGGATTACATTTCTTCACCGTGAAACTGAAAGTCGCCCCTGAACCCTCTGCACTGTTTTCCACCCATACCGTCCCTCCGTGAAGCTGGACAATATGTTTGACAATGGCAAGCCCGAGCCCTGTCCCACCCTCTTTGCGGCTTCTGCCAGCATCTACCCGGAAGAATCGCTCGAAAAGCCGAGGGATGCTGGCAACCGGTATGCCGGGGCCGTTATCCCTGATTGAAATGATGATGAACTCTTCTTCTTCGACAGCAGAAATAAGTACATTCCCCCCTTCTGAAGAGTACTTCACAGCATTGTCCAGAAGATTGACAACCACCTGTTCGAGTCTCCCCTGATCTGCCAGAACAGGGGGCAGAGCATCAAGTCCGGTTGTCGTTATGCTGACCCCCTTGGAGTCTGCCTTTACCTGAAGGAGCGTACAGACCTTGCGGACAGCTCTATCTAGGGAGACAGGGCTCATTTTGACTGAAAAGGAGGGGGACTCCATTTCAGACAGGCTCAAGAGATCATTCAGGAGCGCAGTCAGCCGTTCGGAGTGGCTAAAGATGATTTTTACGAACTCTGCGGCCTTCTCCGGATCATCAGCAATCAGGCCGTCGAGGAGAGTTTCAGAGTACCCTTTTATGACGGTGACAGGTGTCCGGAGTTCGTGGGATACATTG
>JANNRW010000026.1:0-3151 GCA_031401815.1 Geobacteraceae bacterium
GCCGCCGAACTCTTCCGGAAACATGGACAGAAATTCCTGATCAATTCCTCGTTCACGAAACGAAATCAGCATGACATTGCCAACACCTTTAAAACAGCCAAAGGACTCGGTGCAACAGCCTGGTATATGTTTATGATAGTACCCACCGGTCGCGGCGAAGATATCATGAGCGAATTGATCTCCAAAGAAGACTATGAGGAGATACTTGACTGGCACTACCAGCAGGAAAAACTCGAAGATGACATCCTCATGCGCCCGACCTGTGCACCGCACTACTATCGAATAGTGCCGCAGAAGGCCAAAGCTGAAGGGGTCAAATTCGAGCGCCGCTCCCTGACCTTTTCCACCGGTGGCGGTAAAGGCTGCATCGCCGCCCAGACCATCTGCCTGATCGACTGCTTCGGCAACGTCAAGCCGTGCTCCTATTTCCACCGCACCGCCGGTAACGTTAAACAGACCCCTTTCCGTGAAATCTGGGAAAACTCGGAAATATTCAAAAATCTGCGCGACTTCAAATCCTACAAGGGTAAATGCGGCCAGTGCGAATATATCAACGTCTGTGGCGGCTGCCGCGCCAGGGCCGATGCCGTACACGGCGACTACATGGAAGAGGAACCGTTCTGCAACTATGTACCGATCAAAGCCCAGAGGGCTGAACAAAATAAGTAGTTGACAGATTCAACTGGATTGGGTATAAAACCGGTTCTGTTTCACGCCCAGGTAGCTCAGTCGGTAGAGCAGAGGATTGAAAATCCTCGTGTCGGCGGTTCGATTCCGTCCCTGGGCACCACTTAAAAATCAAGCACTTACGAGAGATCGTAGGTGCTTTTTTCATTTCCCATTTATTTCGGAGTAACCTCCGGGGTAACCTTTTTTTCAATATGACTTAGATTTCCCACCTCAAATTCGATGCAACTCTTTATTCACCTGCATGTCGTCCGGTAGCCCCGGACGTAAGCTTCCTGCTGGATGATCTCAATCGCGCTGGGGCGAGCAGCGCGGACAACTTCTACAGCATCTCTACTTTCCAGACCGGCTTCAATCAGCAACATTGCTGCAACCATGCGCTTCTTCCTACCCCCCCGGCAGTGGATGACAACTTTCCCTCCATCAACCAGTTCATCCATTAGATGCAGTCCGATACCTGACCATCGTTCGTGAAACCTGAAATCCGGAATCGAAACGTCACGAATGGGGATATGAAACCACGTCAATCCTAGCCCCAAGGCCTTAAAAGGTAGTTGTCTAACCCCGAGCATATCGAATTCATGATCTTCCATAAGGGTGACCAGATTTGTTGCACCCCACATCTTGATTGCCATCATGTCAGTGTCGAGATCTCTATCCCAAATCCCTGAATGGGAATGTTTGTCCCTTTTGCCCGGACAGAACGTAATACCGATGACTCCTTGGCATCCAGGCACATGAACTTCATCAATTATGAGTGGATTTGTTTCGCTCGTCCGTACAGCCATTACTCTAGCCTCCTGCATGATTATGTTGATCAGATGATGACATGCTACCTCCCCCGAATAGCGGCCTACATATTCGCTCATATAATTTAGCGATAAAAATTAGATCTCCAGAGCCAATAGTCATTTGATGAACATTCCGTAAACCTGGCTTCAAAATTTCACAAAAAAATGATTTTTAACATGGGACGCTAACCGGGGGAGGTAGCCTGTTAGGATTGAATCATACGATGGGATATTCCGAGATACAGGGTGAGGGGGTTGTGCGGGACAGTGTTTTCGCATGACAGGACAGGAGGTTGGAATGTTTGCGTGTCCGTATTGCTTTAACCAGTTGAGAATATCAAAAGCCCTGGAGCACTTGATCGAAAAACTGGAGTTGGTGATCCAGTGCCCATCCTGCCAGCAGCGGGTAATTTACAAAAAGGAAATCAAACCCGTAGTACCACCCGTCAAGACAGGGCCATAACAGGAGGATAAAACCATGAGTGAATTTGCTGGCATCATCGGTAAAAGGCTTTACAAAGTATCTTGGTCAGTAAAAGATGGTGAACCTGTAGTAGTGCTGATGTTCACTGACATGACCATCTGCACGGTAATCATGCATGCCGAAAAACTTGAACTTATGACCATACCGGCCATGGCAACGACCGGGGTGGAAATTTTAGAAATTCCTGCCAGTGACAACTCATTTGAATCTGGATCTGCAACATTCGCAGACAATCCGGAAGCACGGCAGTTTAATCAGGACTTATACAGCCTGTTTATCAGGTTATGGGATAAGGCAGGAACTCTGGAATACGATAAAAAAGAATGGAACAGGTTTGACAGTATGATGTGTGAACTCGGAATGAGACGCGATCGATAAGGAGATAAACATGACTGAGGAAAAGAACATGCAGATACTCCCCGGCTCTCCCTACGACCTGATAATGAACTGGCGGGAATTACGGCTTACCTGCAGTCGATGTGGCGGTGGAGGACGGGTTAAGTACTTTAGTGAAGGCAAGCTGGTCTGCCAGTATTGCATTACCGGTGAACCGATTCCTGAGAATCCGAAAGACACCAGTAACTATAACGTCAAGGTGTTCTACGATAACCGTCAGAATGTCACAGTAAACAACTCTTTTAGCCCCTCTGCGGAAAAACCGGCCAAGGTTGTTGAGAGTTGGAAGAAGCTCGACATACCATTCGAGATTAACTCCTTTCCTCCGCTTACTGTTGATGAGATATCCCTGGCCCATGACCGCGACTATGTACAATCTGTTCTGACTCTGGAAGCACCTAACGGCTTTGGTAACTATAGTCCAGAAGTGGCAGCAGCACTGCCATGGGTTTGTGGCAGCATGGTAGCCTCAGTTCTGCACAGTTACCGTACGAAAGAACTATCCTTTAGCCCGACTTCCGGCGCTCACCACGCCTGCTATATGCATGGCATGTGCTACTGCACTTTCAACTTCTTGGCCATTGCCGCTATCCGTGCCCAGCAAGAAGGAGCAAGGACAATTGGTATTCTAGATCTGGACAATCATCATGGGAATGGTACTGAGAACATCATCAACAAGCTAGGTATTGATTACATCCGGCATTACAGCTTTGGCAACCAGCACCTGCGTCGTGGAGAGCCGATTAAGGAGTGGCTGGCACAACTGCCGGACCTCGTACGGCGTTTTAAGGGA
>JANNRW010000027.1:0-8173 GCA_031401815.1 Geobacteraceae bacterium
CTGACCCTCCCCCGCCAGGGGGGAGGGGACTTCTTTTAGAATTTGGGAATGCATCATTCATTGATTCACCTTATACGGGGGTTCCTTCTCAAAAGGGTATATCCGACCCTGTTTTTTGAGAAATATCAGTACAAGCGCCGTGAGAGTTGCTTCAAGAGCGCCGATAATAGTCAGATGGGGGAGCATGGTTGCGGGGATCGCCACCTCGAGCGGAAACGGGAAATAGCCGCTTCCGGCAGCTGTTCCGTAAATGATCGGCTGCAGGCCGAGCAGGCAGGCAGTGGAGAGAGCAGAGGCATTCATGGCCAGATAGGCAGCAACCGAAGCGGCAAAAATGGAGAGGTTAACTGACGATTCACCTCTAAAGCCAGCTGATGCGATAATCAGGCGATAAACTCCGGAACCGGCAAAAGCGCCGACAACAGCAATACTGAAACTGTTTGGAGCTATGGCAGTTATGCCGCCGTCCCCCATGATCACTGCCTGTATGATGAGGGAGATGGAGACCGCGATGATGGCCGCCCAGGGACCGAGAAGTATGGCCACCAGGGTGGTACCGGAGATGTGGCCGGTGGTGCCGCCGGGAATCGGCAGGACAAACATCATGGCCATCAGGCTGAAGACCGTCCCCATGGCGAGATAAGGGATTTCAGCAGTTTTCACGGATTGTCTTACCTTGCGCGCGGCCAGGCTCCAGAGCGGTAGCATGACTGCCCAGAGAGAACCGTAGGTTGCCGGGCCAAGGTAGCCATCCGGTATGTGCATCTTCCGATCCTTTTGAAGTTCAAATTCCAGGGAATAGTAGTGTGATAAAGCAAAAATCAGTAGTTCCGGGTAACACGATATAGGATTTTGTAACACGTTTGTATAAATAATGATAGTGATAACCAGGTCTGGTCAGGCAGCAAACCTTAATCATAAGTAGTAATCTGCAAGCTGATTTGTTATCTTGTTTTTGTCCGGCGCACTCAATGTGAGCCTGTGTTGAGGGGTTGAGTAGTTGATGATTTATTGTTGACGGGAGTAAATCTGAGAGTGGGAACTGACCGTAAAATTACTATAATAACGCCAGTGTTCAACGCGGAAAAGGATATTGAATCCTGTATTCTGACTGTTGCAGGGCAAACATATCAGAACAGGGAGCATCTGATTGTTGATGGTGCTTCAACTGACGGTACGCTGGAGATCATCAGACGGTATGCTGAAAAGTATTCACATATAACTGTTATTTCGGAAAAGGATAACGGCATTTATGATGCAATGAACAAGGGTGTTGAGAGGGTAAGAGGGGGGTGGATCTATTTTCTCGGAGCTGATGATCTTTTCCATGACGAGTCAGTGCTTGAAAAGATATTCGGAGTTGAAGATGTTGATTTATTTGATGTGATATATGGCAATGTTCTCTGGGGGGATACAGGCAGGATTTATGACGGGAAATTTACCAGAATAAAGCTGATGGAGCAGAACATCTGTCATCAGGCGATATTCATACGTCATGCGCTGCTCGTCAGTCTGGGTAAATTTGATACCGGATACACTGTCTGGGCTGATTATCTGCTGAATCTGAAATGGTTTAACAACGATGATATAAAGGTGAGGCATGTAGATACTGTCATAGCCAGGTACGGCACATCCGGACGCTCCTCTGGCATGGAAGATCCCGATTTTATAAGGGATCGGGAAAATATTTTCGAAGAGTATTTCCCGCCGGAATATACACAGAATCGAAAAAAACTCCAGAGTTATGCTGTTGAAATCGATCAGAAAGGGCATCAGATTGCTGACTTTCAGAGGCAGGTTGCAGTTCTGGATCAACAGATTCATGATCGTGACAGCCAGCTTGCAGACCGTGACAGGCGGCTTGCAGAACTTGAATATGCCCTGGGGCAGCTCAGGGTCACCATCAATCTCCTCCTTAACTCGCTCAGCTGGAAGATTACCTCCCCGCTCAGGCGGATGCACACCCTGTTGCAGTCATTAAAGAGCAGATACCTTGGTTCCCGTCAGGTTGCAGCAACCAGACTGAAGTCAAAAGCAGTCATACTTTCAAGCTTTATCAGGCAACTGCTGCTCTATGTCAGGTCACGCAAAAAGCTCCCCGGCAAACAGCAGCTGCACTTTCTCATGAGCAGGGCGGTTCAACTCTCTTCAGAACGATCAGGCTCTGCCATTGATCCATATGAGAGCTGGTGTGAAGTAAACAGATGGAACGACAGGAGAAGATCATTATTAGCAAGAGAGATTGAAAGCCTTGTGAACCCCCCTCTGATCAGCATAATCATGCCTGTTTACAACCCTCCGCGCGAATTTTTCGATATGGCAGTTGATTCGGTTTTCGCGCAGCTTTATGAAAACTGGGAGCTCTGTATTGCCGATGACGCAAGCAGCTTCTCATGGGTGAGAGAGAGTCTCAAGGAACTGTCAAAAAGGGATTCAAGGATCAAGGTTGTCTTCAGGCAGGAGAACGGCAATATCAGCCTCGCGACCAACAGCGCCGCAGAAGTGGCAACTGGAGAGTTCCTGCTTCTCATGGATCAGGATGATGAGCTCACCCCTGATGCCCTGGCCCAAGTTGCCCTTTTTGCCGCCAATAATCCCCTTGCAGATATCATCTATTCAGATGATGACAAGATTGATACGAAAGGGGGGCGATTCGCCCCGCAGTTCAAGCCGGACTTCTCGCCCGAGTTACTGCTCAGTTACATGTATATCAGCCACCTTTTTGTGATACGCAGGGAGCTGTATCTGAAGACAGGGGGTATGCGAGCCGGATTTGAAGGGTCACAGGATTACGATCTTGCACTGCGCGCAACAGAGCTGGCAAGAGATGTTGTGCATATCCCCCGGATTCTATACCACTGGCGTGTTTTGCCGGGATCAACAGCCTCCTCGGGTGATGCGAAACCGGCCAGTTTTGAAGCCGGTCGCAGAGCTGTTCAGGAGGCGTTTGATCGAAGAGGGGTAGCTGCCAGGGTTTATCAGCCTGATTGGGCGATTGCCGCCAGGTGCGGGATTTTTTCCCATCAGTTTCCGGATACAGGCGCTTCTGTGGCGATTATAATCCCGACAAAAAACAGGGTTGAAATCCTTTCAAAATGCATCAGATCAATAAAGGAGAAAACCAGCTACCAAAACTATCAGATAGTTATTATCGACAATGAGAGCGATGATCCGGAAACGCTCCGGTATCTTGCCAGGCTTCCGGATAGAGTTTTGAGGATTGCAAGCCCTGGCGGCAGGTTTAATTATGCTGCAATAAACAACAGGGCTGCTGAACTTGTTGACTCTGAATATCTGCTTTTCCTGAACAATGACACTGAAGTTGTTTCTCCATGCTGGCTGAGCCAGATGGTCGGGTATCTGGGGGTTGCCGGAGTCGGCGCGGTAGGGGCGAAACTTGTTTTCCCTGACGGGCGAATTCAGCATGCAGGCATCATCCACGGGCTTTATGACGGGATGGCCGGCCCTGCTTTCAAGCTGCTCCCTTCGTGGAACCATGGCTATCTGAGTTACGCAAATGTTGTCAGGAACTACTCGGCAGTGACTGCCGCATGCATGCTGACAAAGAGAGAGCTTTTTCTGGAAGCAGGCGGATTTGACGCAAACGCTTTTTCGGTTGCCTATAATGATGTTGATTACTGCTACCGGTTACGTCAGCTCTCCTGGCGGATTGTCTATAGCCCGGAAGCCGAGCTTGTGCATTATGAAAACTACTCTCGCGGAGGCTTTGACAACCCGGCGGAAATCGCTGCGTTCAGGCAGAAATACAGCTCCTGGCAAGATCCGTACTACAATCCGAATCTCTCTCTTGACGATGAACAGTTTTCAATTGCAGCTAACAGTCTGAGCCTGCAACCACAGCCTCCGGTTAAAACACTCATGTGTGCGTTCAACCTGAATCTGGAGGGGGCACCTTACAGTCAGTACGAGCTTACGGTGTATCTCAAAAGAGCCGGTATAGTTGATCCGGTTGTCTACTGCCATATTGAAGGGCCACTGCGCCGAAAATATGAAGAGGCCGGAATCCCGGTAGAGGTTTTCCCTCACCCTCTTCTGGGCAAAAGCACTCTTGTTGAATACATGCAGGCAATAAGGGCATTTGCTGAATGGATAAGGGGTGCAGGGTGTGAACTCGTTTACGGGAATACCTTGCAGACATTCTATGCAATTGATGCCGCAAGGGAGGCCGGGCTCCCTTCGCTCTGGAATCCGAGGGAGAGTGAACCCTGGCAGACATATTTCGATTTCATGGGAGATGATATAGCCAGAAAGGCTCTGGACTGTTTCAACCACCCCTACAAGGTAATCTTTGTTGCTAATGCAACTCGCGCAGGTTGTCTGCCGCTTGATCGCAGGAATAATTTTGCAACCATTCACAACGGTCTTGATGTTGGTAGACTGGCTGAATCCATGCAGAGATGGCCGCGAATCGATGCACGCAGGGAGCTTGATATTGCAGATGAGGAGTTGATGATTCTTCTTCTGGGGACAGTTTGCGAACGTAAAGGTCAACTTGACCTGCTCGAAGCAGTAGAGCTGTTGCCTGCCCATGATATCGGTAAAATAAGGATCTTTATTGTCGGCGACCGCATGGGTGATTACAGCCGGATCATGCACGATTTCCTGGCCAGAATGCCTGAAGGTAGGCGCAAGAGAGTTACCATTGTTGCTGAAACTCACGATACTGCACTTTATTATTCCGCAGCAGATATTTTTGTCTGCTCTTCCCGAATCGAGAGTTACCCGAGAGTTATCCTGGAGGCGATGGCCTGTACCCTCCCGATAATTACTACTCCTGTATTCGGGATAGCAGAGCAGGTACGAGAGAATGTCAATGGCCTTTTTTACCCGCCAGGTGACAGCAAGGCTCTTGCCGCTGCTCTTTCCCGGTTGATTAATGATGATCTGTTGCGTAGTGAGATGGGGGCAAAAAGCATGCATGTTCTTGGATCCCTGAATGATCTGGAGACAATGGCCAATGCCTATGGAAAGCTGTTTCGGGAAGCATGGCTGTCCGGAGGCTCGAAGGGATGTGCGGAATAGTTGGCCTGATTGATACGGTTTCCGGAAGCGTACCTTCTGAACTGCTCTTTGCCATGCGCGATCTGATGGTAAAGAGAGGGCCTGACGGTGAGGGTCATTTTCTTCATGGGGCAATAGGCATGGCCATGCGTCGTCTCTCGATCATTGATCTGGAGCATGGCTGGCAGCCGCTTTTGAGCAGAAACGGCGATGTCGTAGCCTTTCAAAATGGCGAAATATACAACTTCAGAGAGCTGCGAAAACTTCTGGAGAAGAGAGATTATCAGTTCAGGACAGATTCAGATACAGAGGTGCTTGCCCACGGTTTTGCCGAATGGGGGATAAAAGGGCTGCTGGAGCGGATTGACGGCATGTATGCGCTTGCCATCCTCGACAGGGGTGCAAATGCTCTCTATCTCGCACGCGACAGGTTCGGCGAGAAACCTCTCTTTTACTCCTCTTCAGGCGGGAGATTTGCCTATGCTTCGAATCTCCGCTCACTGGCACTGCTCCCCTGGGTGAGCAGTGAAATCGGGGCAAAAGCGCTGGACTATTATCTGGCACTGCATTACATCCCTGGCGAAATGACCTTTTTCAGGGATATCAAACGGGTCTTGCCCGGAGAGTATCTTGTAATTCCCCTCAATGAACCCATCCCCAGGGCATTTCGCTACTATCAGCCGACATTGGGCAGAACGAACAGGATAAGTGATGATGAACTGGTCACCCTGATTGAACAGTCAGTCGAGTCCCGTCTTATTGCCGATGTGCCTGTTGGGGTCTTTCTTTCAGGCGGGCTTGACAGCTCCATAGTTGCCGCTGTAGCTGCAAAAAAGCAGCCACGTATCTCGACATTTTCAATGGGGTTTGAAAGCAGGGCTCACGATGAAAGCTCAGCCGCTGCACTGGTTGCAAAGAGCATCGGAAGCAGTCATCACAGTTTTCTATTCAGGGAAGAGAGTTTTATAAAGCTGCTGCCAGAGGTTGCATCAGCTCTTGATGAGCCGGTCGGAGATCAGGCGATGCTCCCGCTCTACTGGCTCTGCCAGGAGGCGCGGAAACATGTCAAGGTGGTTTTGGCAGGAGAAGGGGCAGACGAGGTTTTTGCCGGATACTCCTATTACAGGCAGTTTCTTGAGATTCTCCCCTGGCATGAAAAGGTATTGAATCTGCTCAGAACCGGAAAGAGCAGGGCTGCTTCAATCAGAGAGCTGCTTGGTGAAGGGTCATTGACAACCCCTTCCGGCTTCCCTCTCCTGACAGACTCTTCAACACGGCAACGTCTTGTCGGTCACTGCGATTATGCGGCCTCTTCATGGGAAGGGGGGATTCTTGGATGGCTCGACAAGGCGAATGACCCCCTCCAGAGGGGGACAGCTGCGGATTTGACAACCTGGTTGCCTGATGATCTCCTGGTAAAATTTGACCGTATGGCCATGGCTCACAGCCTAGAAGGCCGGGCACCCTACCTTCACCCGGCAATTGTGGATGCCGGACTCTCTTTACCGCAGCAGCAGAGAATGAGATGCTCAGAGAGCAAGGTGGCTTTGCGACGGATTGCGGCCAGGTGGCTCCCGCCCGAGATTCTTGACAGGCCGAAACAGGGATTTGTCCTGCCTATGAGAAAATGGTTGAAGGAGTGGTTTGATCTGCATGGATCAGTTGAGGATTACATTTCTGCATGTAAAATCGATTTTCTGGATAACAGCGAAGTGATCAGGCTTGTAAAAAATGATCTGGCCGACGGGATCAACAGGGAGCGGCTGCTTTTTGCTCTGGTGCTGCTTTTCGAGTGGTACAAAAACCAGAGGAGCTTTTTTTCAGGCAGATGATTCAAGGGGCACGATGACGCAGCGCGGAAACAAACTACATACCCGTATCAGGCACCTTGTTGGACGTGCAGTTGCCGACTACGGAATGATTTCAGAAGGGGACAGGATTGCAGTAGGGGTTTCCGGCGGGAAGGACTCCTACACCCTGCTGAATATGCTGAATGAACTGCGAAAGCGCGCACCGGTCAGTTACGAGCTTGTCCCGATAACCATAGACTCCGGTTATCCCGGATTCAGAAGCGACGTAATTGCGGAGTATCTGCGTGAAAACGGCTTCAATTATCATGTCGAGAAGGCAAATCATTACGAACTCATCAAGGAGAAACGTCGACCCGATTCATCCTACTGCTCCATCTGCGCACGATTCAAGCGGGGGGCTCTTTACTCTTTGGCCAGAGAGTTCGGTTGCAACAAGCTGGCGCTCGGCCATCATCTGGACGACTTTATTGAAACCCTTCTCCTGAACCAGTTTTTTGTCGGGTCATTAAAGGCGATGTCCCCCTCCATGCTGGCTGATAACGGTGAAGTAACAGTCATAAGGCCGCTGGTTTATGTCGAGGAGAAGGAGATCATTCCGTTTGCCAGAGAGAACGGTTTTCCGGTAGTCTGCTGCTGCTGCCCGGTCTGCGGCACTGCTGACATGCAGCGGAAAAAGATGAAGGAGCTTCTGAAAGAGCTGGAAAAGGGGATCCCGCATGTTAAAAGGAGCCTTTTAACTGCACTGGCCAATGTACAGCCAAGGCATCTGCTCGACCGGCAATTGCAAAAGCTTTCCGCTGCCGGGGTTTTTTTACCTTCTGACCTGCCGACAGTTCCAGCCGCCAGCGGCGCAGACTCCTCAGGTCATCCCTTAATGCCAGAAATCCGCAGTATCCAGTAATAACTGCGCCAACCAGTGCAATCGGTTCCATGTGTCACCCCTTTATTGTAGATATATTTGATTCAGTCGCAAATTCTTAAAAAAAGTCCCCTCCCCCCTGGCGGGGGAGGGCTAGGGTGGGGGGGAAGTTGCCATTAAAACAGTATGTTGCATCTTCACCCACCCCCTGACCCCCTCCCGTCAAGGGAGGGGGGAAAGACTTTTTGCAATCGCATCATATTTGAATGCTAACACAGGTGTATGACATAATAAGTCGCAAACTCCGGACTGATATCCGAAGCAGGAGAAATAATGGGTAACCGCTTCATGCAGCCGCTCCGCATAGCCATCCAGTGGCTATATCTACTCTTCACAATCTACCTGGGGGTTCGTTTCTACCAGTTTGTACTGCACTATCAGAGCGGCGGTCTGTACGAACCGGTCGCCCGTCCGGACGGGG
>JANNRW010000028.1:0-1589 GCA_031401815.1 Geobacteraceae bacterium
CCTTTATCAAAGCCCGGATGGCACGGCTTCACTTGAAGTTCGTCTCGATCATGAAACCGTCTGGTTGACCCAGGATCAGATGACGGCTTTGTTTGCCCGAGACCAGTCTGTTATCTCACGTCATATTAACAACGTCTTCAGGGAAGGTGAGCTGGATGAAAAAAGCAATATGCAAAAAATGCATTTTGCTTTTTCGGACAAACCGGTGACCCTGTACAACCTCGACGTCATCAACTGCCAAAGACATGAGGGATGCAGGCGTACTGGGTGAGGCTGCGTACGATAAAATCACCATGCGCCACCTTGGATTAAAAGATAAACCTGTGATCGAACCGCTGACGGGTGAAGAAATCCGTATGATGCGAGAACAAGCGCATATGAGCCAATCAGTTTTTGCCCGCTGTCTCAATTTGACTGCCGGATATCTGTCACAACTGGAGCGCGGCATAAAACATCCTACCGGAGCAGCTCTAGCATTGCTCAATGTTATTCATCGCAAAGGGATTGACGCTATCCTTTAAGTGCCCTCCTGACAACCGGCCAACAGTAGTTACTTTCTCGAGAGCTGGGAACCTTTTATAACCACTCCATCCACCAACTAACTACGACACATTCCTCCATGACCTGAAAACCTGCATCCGCGCAGCCTGAACTCGGACGGCGCGGGCGGCCAACCGCGAACAATCGTGAAGGGGAATGGAGTATAAGAATTAATGACCAGTGGCGAGTCTGACACGGCTGTTCGCTTATGGCGATTTTTCGGCACTAGCGCCGGTTTCTGGCTTGGACTTCAGGCAGATTTTGATACCGAAGAGATAGAGAACTCTATATCTGAAAGCCTGTCTTTAATTCATAAATGGAGCGCAAACTGCTGATCTTAATGCATTACTTCAAAATCTCTGGAATATAAAATTCCTGCTGCCTTGCCTTGACCGCAAGAGCCTTTCCTGTTTTGTTGAACCTGGCCTCCCACAAAAACTGTGAAATCGACTCCTTGACAATGTCGCTCTTGTTTCGCCCCGTTTCACGGGCAAAATCGGAAAGCTCGGCAGCAAGGTTTTCGGGCAGCCTGATTGACAGAACTGATCTCATGGGTCACCACGTATTTCAATCTGCTACACTTTTCCGAAGCTTATTACTTCCCAATCTTGTCAAACAATTTATGGGAGTATCCAGTTATTCCAATGACTGCGACTGTTCCTAAAAATATATCAAAGCCTCCAAGTTCAGAATCTTTATTATAGTTGTTGAGACTTGGGGCAAGAAGATGAAGACAATACCACCCAGCAAATGACCCTATAAATTCTGAAGTAAAAACCCCAAAAGCTTCAAGACGATTCTCTTTAATAAAGTCTATGAGGTATTTATACTTATGAGGTTTAACTTGACTTTCAAATTTACAACCGTATACACCCCAGAAACAACTGAGTGGGATTGCAAACCACAACCAATTGTCGAATACGAATATCATTATTATTCACCCCTCAATTATGAGGTGGCCGGGCTTAGTGAGACAGCCTGAAGGGTGAAATAAGCAATGCCCCTTGGTTGTTGTGGTTTTCTGGTTTCAGGCTACCAGTTTCAGTTTT
>JANNRW010000029.1:0-4288 GCA_031401815.1 Geobacteraceae bacterium
GAGACCATGTTGGCGAAAGATCAATGGCGTGGTTTTTTGTCAAGCGCGCCAGCTGCTTCCCATCTTTGGTTATCAGATATATTTCGGAGTTACCGTCTTTACTCTTGGCAAGGGCGATACGATCCCCTTCGGGAGAGAACGCTCCAGTTATGTTTATGCCTGAGGAGGAGGATGTCCGGGCTTCGCTCCCGGTAAAAAGCTCCCGCCGGTAGAGGTCGGGATTACCGTTTTTATAAGAGGTAAAAATGATCTCTTTGCCGGACGGAGAAAACTCGGGGTTAAGATTGATGGAGCCATTATTTGTAAGCTTGCGCCGGTTTTTCCCGTCCCAGTCCATCAGCCAGATCTCTTTATTGCCGGTGGCGGTTGAAATATAGGTAATTTTACCGGTGAAAGGACCCAGTTCACCGGTTAAGGAAGAGAGGATTTCGTCCGAAAAGGTATGAGCGTTCTTGCGAATATCCGTCAGCGGCGAACTGTAGCGTTTGGCGAGGATCTCTCTGCCGGAGGGGAGTTCTGCGAGTCGGTACTCAAAAGTTACCGCTTGAGCGGTAACGGTGTAGATGGCTTTGAGCTGAAGGTCGGCTTCGGGTTGATCAACCATGGTGAACAGTCCGGTTATCCCGAGATCGAGTTTAAAGATGTCAGCAACTTCAGAGGCTATTTGCTGATTCTGCGCTCCGGAAGAAGGGACTGGTGGCAGAATGTTCAGGCGGAGTTGACGATTCCCTTGAGCCGTTACCCGCAAAAAATCGTCTTGCGCGATAATGGTTGTCGGCAGAAGAACCAGCGCAGTGAGAAAAAATATCAAGCTGAAAAAGTGTTTCATTTTTGCACCTCTAGCGGGCTGAAAACATACAGTTTGTCGAATCCTTTTCCAGAGGGGACAGGAGGGAAATCTTCCTTTGCCTTTTCTATGGCACGAATGACCGATTTATTGAAAAGTATGTCGGCAGAGGGGCTTACCATGACATATTTCAGAAGTTTGCCGGTTCTGTCGATGAAAATATGTACGCTCGCTTCCGGCTGCTTGCTTTGAAAAGCAATGGTTGTGCTCAAGGCATCTTTGAGGCGTGACTGGATATATGCGCCATAATCCGAACCGAAGTTTACCCCAGTGGTCGGCGCGCTACCGGTTCCCTTTTTGGCAGCAATTTTTTTCTGAAGGGCTGTAAGCGCATCTGCCTGATGGCGTGCATCGGCATTGCGCTCAAGACGGCTCATCTTTTCACTGAACTCACGAGCGTCTTGCGCACTTTGGTTTTTATCCGCGGCTGGAGTGGTTTTTGAAGGAGTGGTGTTAAGCTGTTTCACCGGGACAGTCATGACTGGTTTCGGCGCGACCGCACTCTCGACTGGTGGCGGAGCGGGCAGAGTTGCAGCTGATGGCGCACCGCCTGCCGGAGCAGGGTCAGAGGTCGGCAGGGAGACGAGGTCTACATAGTACGGGGCTGCTTCTTGTAGTCTGGATTTGAAAAAATAGTTACTATTCAAGACGATGATCGTTAGCAAATGAAGCACCAGTGACAGGGCGAATGTCCATTTGACTGTCCTGTCGTGCTGCAGAACAGTTTGAATCATTTTGTCCCTGCTGGCTCCGTAAGCATACCCAGTCGCTCAACACCGGCACCCTTAATTTCGGCCATAGTACGGATCACATCCCCGTAAGGGACATCGCGGTCAGCTTTAAGAAAGACCTCTTTTTTTGCTTTAGTCGCAAAAAGTGCCGTCAGTTTTGATTTCAACTGGCCTTGAGGAACCTCTAATTTATCGAGAAAGGCACGACCGCTTTTATCGACAGTCACAATAACCGGTTCATCCTTGACGTCCATCGCCTTTGCTTCGGTTTTCGGGAGATTTACCTGCATCCCCTGTTGCATCATCGGCGCAGTTATCATGAAAATTACCAGCAGAACCAGCATTACGTCGACAAAAGGGGTGACGTTAATCTGGGACATTACCGGGCGATCGCTTCCTCTGGAATGGAAATCCATAATACCCTGCCTATTTTTTCGAAAATGAGCGCTGGACGATGTTCAGGAGCTCAGTAGAAAAGTTGTCCATCTCGGCGATAAGAATCTTGAGTTTGTTCTGGAAGTGGTTGTACCCCATAACCGCCGGGATGGCGGCGACGAGGCCGATGGCTGTTGCAATCAGCGCTTCGGCTATTCCTGGTGCGACCACGGCAAGGGAGGCGGAACCAGTTTCGCCTATTCCCTTGAATGCGGTCATGATCCCCCAGACCGTTCCAAAGAGGCCGATAAACGGGGCAGTGGAGCCGGTTGTTGCCAGAAATGTCAGGTATTTTTCCAGTCTGGTTATCTCGGAAGTCGTTGCCCGACGGAGTGCACGGGCAATATTGTCCACCCCGCCAAGCTCTGTGCTGATAACGTTCGGATCGCTCTTCTCTTCTCCTTTTTCGCCCAGCTTTTTCAACTCGTTGTACGCTTCGGTGAAAAGGATCGAGAGGGGGGAGTTGGCAAACCGGTCAATCTGGGCACTGACGGCATCAAAACGCTTTGTCTGCCAGAAAAAGGCGAGAAAGCGCTCCGACTCCTTGTTTGCCTTCTGCACCTGGATGAGTTTATAGAAAATTATCGCCCAGGAAACGACCGAAAAGTAAATAAGGACAAAAAGAACCAGCTTTACAATAAGACCAGTACCGGCAAAAAGTGACAAGTGAGCACCTCCAAATCAATTTCAGATCAATTATTTTAAATATTCCTCTCCGGCAGGCAAGTCAACTTATTAATAGCTGCCGGGCCTTCTGTCCTTGAAGCAGGGGATCTGATCCCGCCATGCCTTTATTTCGCCAAAATCAATAACGGCGGATATATTTTGCGGTTCGTAACCGGCTTCGGCGAGGAGTTCTCCTTTCGGATCGATAATCATACTCATGCCGAAGAAATCCAGCCTGCCGACAACACCGCAGCAGTTGGCCGCAACAATAAAGAGCTGGTTTTCTATCGCCCGTGCCCGCAGCAGTGTTCGCCAGTGCTCCTGGCGAGGTTTGGGCCACTCGCCTGGGACTACAAGAATTTCAGCCCCTTCAACGGCAAGCCTGCGGGCCAGTTCCGGGAAGCGGAGATCGTAACAGATAAAAACGCCGATCCTGCCGACGGAACTGTCAACCAGCAGCCAGGAGTCGCCACCGTCAAAGGAACGGTCTTCCTGCATCAGGGAGAAGAGATGGATCTTGCGGTACTTGCCCAGCAGTTCGCCTTTATCAAGAATGTAAGCGGTGTTGTAGACCTTGTCTTCGTGGGGTTCAGGGAGCGAGCCGACTATCACCATGGAGTAGTCTGCCGAAAGAGCGGCTATCTCTGCGACAATTTCACTCGTTCTGGCTGCCAGCTGATTAAGATCCTTATAGTCAAAGCCGGTTGCCCACATCTCCGGCAGCACGGCCAACTGCACCCCTTCTGAAGCCAGCTCGGCAAGGGAAGCCCGAACCTGCGCAAGATTAGGTTCGATTTCTCCGAGAGTAATGGTAAACTGCACAGCAGCGGCCTTTATAGTGCGGGACATGTGAAACCTCCTCAGTACGAAAAAGCAGTTCCAGTTATATAGTAAAATCGGCCTCTTTTCAAGGCTCTGCAAAGAAAGTAAAAGGAGATCAACCTATGGGCATCACATCAATCCTGACAACGACGCTGAAAAATCTACCCTGGCGCACAATAGCAATTGCCGCTATGGAGCGCGCTCCAGAGCTTTTCGAAAAGGCCTGGGAACGCTTTCAAAAACCGGTAGATCGGCAGACAAGTGAAGCTGTGGTCGAATCAGAGCTGCAGGAGCGGATAGCCCGCCTGGAAGCGCCCGACCGGTCTCATGGATCCGGTTATTGAGGTGCGACCGGCCAAAGGGCAAGTCGATCATCTGCTTGGCGAAGTGCGGGCTGAAGTGGCGCAGGGCGGGCGAGTGCTGATCACCACGTTGACCAAACGCATGGCGGAGGACTTGAGCGAGTACTATCACGATCTCGGCATCAAGGTCCGGTATCTGCACTCTGACATTAAGACATTGGAGCGGGCTGAGATCTTACAAGACTTGCGGCGCGGCACGTTCGACGTGCTGGTGGGAATCAATCTGTTGCGCGAAGGATTGGATCTTCCTGAGGTCACCCTGGTGGCGATTCTCGATGCAGATAAGGAGGGATATCTGCGATCCTATCGGGCATTGATCCAGACGTCTGGGCGGGCAGCGTGGAACCTTCGTGGTCACGTGATCTTGTACGGCGATGTGGTGACAGCCTCTATGCAAATGGCGATTGATGAGACCGGGCGCCGAC
>JANNRW010000030.1:0-5977 GCA_031401815.1 Geobacteraceae bacterium
TTATTGAAGGGGAGAGTTACCGCAAAAAAAAGGGGACTATAAAAACAATCATGTGATAGGCTGACTACACATTTCAGAGCGCCGGGCCTGGTGGAATGGTCGTGAAAAACAGGTGGCGGAATGGTCGTGAAAAATCACACAGGGTGTATTCTCCCTTGCGAACCAGATCAAAAAAGCCTGACTGGCCACGGCAAACTCCTCGTCAAATACACCACCATAGACTGATGTGTGGGCGTAGACCTTTATTGGACGCTTTGTCATAAATACCTCCTGTGTAGACTACCAACGACGTCTGATACCAAGTTCGTAACTTCAGCTAGTATGGCACGTTAGTCAACAAATCAATGCCCCCGCCGCCCCTATTCACCGAGCGCCACGGCATTTATCAGATCGGTCACGTTCATAGTTTCAATGCCCCTTTTTGAAGAGGGAATAGGAATTCATCGGGTTTTCTCTTTTTGTGGAGCTGATAATTGCGGACCGGAGTCCGACCAGTTCAATGTCTCATGTCCGGGGCTGACCCCGCCTTTCCATTTTGCCGTTGTCTCCCGTTATCTTACCGGCATCAACTCTTCCGGAGTGCAAATTATTGGCGTCGCATAGCCCAGCTGTTCGTTGATTCGCATGATTTTCCTGATTATCTCACCATTAGCTATATGCGTACAGTTCCATGTCACCAGATAATCAATCCCGTGAATTGCTGCCACAGCAACGTGAGCGGCATCGCGAGCATACTTTTCCGGAAGGTTCAGACCATTCATGTAGGCAATTGTCAAGTTTTCCACTGCCTCATTGAGTTGAAGTATAGGGAGCCGGGATATGACCTCAAGACGATTCTTCGCGGCACTCGGATCGCCGGCAGACGCCTCTTCAATGGCAAGTTCGGAGATAAACAGATCAAAACGGCGGTGAGCCAGTTACCACCATCGGCGGGTAATTTCCTGATGTGCAAGCTGAACAATGTCACGAGAGGGCCGAGCCGTGTAATAGCTCACTACTGTGGTTTCGAGATAAACCGTTCCGCTTTTCATTCAGTAGCTCTCCTAAGTATCTTAAGGACTGCATATCAACGCGGCCAGATCAAGCCCGGCCAGGCTCTCAATCCGGCTCTCCAGAGCCCGCCGCTGCTGCTGAAAGGTCAGGGCGCTTGCAATAAGCCATACATTACCACACTACCTCCCCCATCCAGTGTCCTACCAACAAGAAAAATATTAAGAGTGAAGCGTAATTTTCTTGTTGAAATCCGCATCTGACGTCACAAAAAAACCCGATAGTCAGGCACATGGAGCGCTACAGCAATTTTCTTTGCTCTCTCCCGACCGATCTGCCGCTTGCCGCTCTCCATCTCGCTGATATGGCGCTGCGGTATGCCGGTGGCCTCTGCCAAAGCTCGCTGCGTTAATCCCTCCCTGTGTCTCGCACCGCTAAGAGCAAGCCCGAGAGGGTTTTCAGCGTATGCAGGGAAAGCCTCGGCAATGCTCAGGCTTTCGGAAGCATCCTGCAAGCCGATCCGCTTTGCGTAATCTTTCAGTTCGCCGATTTTTTCTCTTGAACCGATAAACCTTGCTTCCAAAGGCTTTTCAGTATGGCGCTTTTTCGTGTGTCCCAACATAGATTATCTCCACAACCCTGATTTCGCCGTCTATCTCTTCCCAGACAACTACGTAAGTAGGTTTGCCTTTTTTGATATGGCAGTGATGTCTTCCAGGTGAAAGCTTGCCGTAATTCGGCCAGTCTCCCCTTACGGGGCCGTTTCTGCTGATTTCGTGCATAAGAAACAACAAGGCGCTCTTAACTTTCTCGGGCAACTTATCCTTCTGCTTGTCAGCTTTCCGCAATATTTTGACTGCCCACGCCATAAATATACCTTATTTGTGTATCAGATCAAAGTCAAAAGTTTTACCTTCATACTTCAAGACAGCATCCTTCATCTCCTGAACAACCTTCTCTTTTAACCACCCCGGCTCCAACACCTCCACCTGCGAACCATGCTTGAGGATCTCCATCATTATCTCTGCTTCGTGAGAGGCCGGGATGGTACGCACCAGCGAACCGTCCTCCAGAACCTCTTCACTCTGCCCTTCATGCCATATCTCCCCTTTGACTTTCACAGTCTGCGACTTCGCAATACCCGTTGGACTCCGGCGCGCTCTGACTGACAAATATTCGCAAACTTATGGCAGCAGGAAAGGGGAAAGGGAGCTACCTTCTGACAAATATCTCCCGTGCCATGGCCGTATCGATGGCGAATTCAGAATAACCGACCCGGAAGATATATGAAGGGAATGCCTGCATAAGTACAATCCGGTTGCCCGGAAGAACCCCCATGGCCATCAGCTTCTGCATTTTCTTGTTGTCCTCGGTAAGGATGTATGCGATCTCCCCCTGTTCGCCTGCTTTCAGCTCTGTCAGGGGAACCACCCCCAGATCGCCGCTCCTGCGCGCCTCTTCGCAGCAATCTCCCGGCGGAATCCGTTTGCCATGCGGGCATGTTTCAGGGTGATTCAGCATGGTGCAGACCTTGGTGTCCACCCCTTCGTTAAGAAGATGTTCGAACTGGCAGGCTTTGAGCTCGGCGCTGTCGCCTCTGATATTTAGAACATCCATCATCAAACGTTCAGCCAGACGATGGCGGCGGATGGTCTTCTCCCCCTCCAGTCGCCCTTCCGGGCGAAAATGAATCCGCTCCCCCTTAAGCTCGATATATGCATGGTCAGTCAGCTCCCTGATAGCCGGATCATCAGAGCAGACAGATACTCTCTCAAGGTCGACAAACCCCCGTCCTTCCTCTTCAATGGCAATCCACATGGACTCCAGAATCTCTTCTGCTTTTTCGCTCAGTTTCATTGCTTTGCTCCTTTATGAAAAATCTGCTTTAATTTTTTCAGTACATCAGGCTCAAGGGGATTCTTGTAGTTACAGCGCGGGCAGTGGACAGAGTGACAACCGCCGGGGCAGCTTCCGCACCCTTTGCCACCGTCGCTTTCGTCAAACTGATATCCACAGAATCCACAGATCATCGCCATTTACTCTATAAAAGTTTCGTAACCAGAAGAAACTGGTTTAATAACCAGCCGCTCCCGAATGCAAGAGCGCTTACAAAAAGGCCAATTGAAGTTGCTACCTTCCAGCCCCGCTCTTTCTTCATGATGAGGAACTGGGCGATACAGGGGATGAAGAGGGTAAGGGTGACCGCAGCGACAGTGAGCTGACGAGGATCGAGCCCCCCCTTGGTCTGCAGGTCATAGAGGCCGGCGGCACCGTAATCCCGGCGAAAGAAGCCGAAGATAAAGGCTACAGCAACCTCTTTCGGGAGACCCAGAGCCGTCATCATCGGGCTCATGAACTCCACTGCCTTGTCAAAGAAGTTGGTGATCTTGCCGATCCAGAGCAGTATTGACGCCAGGATAAAAAGAGGCAGTATCTCAAGAAAGTACCACTGCATCCGGGTATAGGTTTTGGTGAAAATGTTCGACAGCTGCGGCAGACGCATCGGTGGGAGTTCCATGTAAAACATCGGGGTCTCTCCCGGCATTAATCTGGCGGTCAGGAAACCTACAACCAGAAAAATGAGCAGCAGGCAGACACTCCAGACCAGCAGTGCTCCCGGAGCTTTCGACAAAAGAGCCAGGATAACACCCAGCTGAGCCGAGCACGGAATGGCCAGCGCCAACAGTAGTGTGGCTATGATCCGCTCCCGGACTGTCTCCAGTGTCCGGGTCACAATGGTTGCCATGGTATCGCAACCAAAACCTAGTACCATTGGTATTACTGCCCTGCCGGTAAGGCCGATTTTCTTGAAGATTCGATCCACCAGGAGAGCCAGCCGGGGGAAGTAACCACTATCTTCAAGGATTGAGAAGAAGAGAAAGAAAGTGGCCACTATCGGGAGAATAATCCCCACAGCATAGCGGAGCCCCAGAGTGATTATTCCGTATTCACCGACGAACAGCTCACGGATTATCTCCCAGGGGATAATTGCCTTTGCCGCAGTTACTGCCCAAGGGCTGATGATCCCCTCAAACAGTTTATCTTCCAGCAGATCCACAAGAGTCCCGGCACCAAAATCTCCGACAAACTTGTAAAGGCCGAAGTAGAGAACCAGAAGCAAAAGTGGTACTCCGGTAAGCGGTCGGACGCAAAAAGTGGAAAAGCGTTCGGCAAGGGTGATCCTTCGCTCATCCGGGAGGGTTATTATTCCTGCCAGCAGGCCATGGACGATCCCTTTGCGCTCAAGGGAGAGATCCATATGAAAGGATTCGCGCCGCTCGAACCGCTTTGCTTTGACTCTTTCGGCAACAACGGCTCCATTAGCTTTTTCAGTGCTGGTGACAAGTGCTGCCACTTCGTCATCTCCCTGCAGAAGAAGCAGTGCAAGCGCTTTGGGGGAGAGGCGATATTCGCCGGTCAGCACTGAAGATATTGAATCTATATCTCGCTCCAGCCTCCGGGAGTAGCCGAACAGCTCCCGGGGAGTGCTGTTATGAGCAAGAATTGCCCGACGGATCTCCGAAAGACCACGCTTTTTGGTAGTTGCCGCGCCTATCACCGGAATACCGAGCTTCTCTGCCAGCAGGGGGATATCCACCCCGATCCCCATCCTCTCGGCCTCATCCATAATATTTACAACCAGCAGTACCGGGAGACCGGCTTCAATCAGCTGGAGGGTCATCGTCAGCATCCGCTCCAGGTTCCTGGCATCGAGAACATGTATGATAAGATCCGGGGATTCGTTCAGAAGGATTTCTCTGGCAACTCGCTCCTCCTCGGTAATCGGAAGGAGGGCGTACATGCCGGGGGTATCGATGATTTCACAGGAGACCCCATCAATAATGACTGCCCCCCGGGAGACCTCCACCGATGTGCCGGGATAATTTGAAACAGTCACATAAGCGCCGGTCAGGGCGTTGAAGAGAGCGCTCTTCCCTACATTCGGATTGCCGACGAGAGCTATCCTTTTCACAGCAATGCCGGAAGTTGCCCCATCACTTTTTTTGCTGAATACTGCGCTGTTGCTCATTCTTCAAAATCCTCGCAAAGGCTGCTGTTAATGACTATCAATTTCAATGGGTCGATAAAAAAATCAGCTCCGACAGCTGGAGCAGATCCCGTATAGTTCAAGTTTGTGACTTACAATGGTAAAGCCGTGCAGTCTTGCTACCTCTGTCTGAAGTTGTTCGATAGTCTCGTTCTCAAACTCAACTATTGCTCCGCAACGAGTACAGACCAGGTGGTCGTGGTGTTCCCCTTCCAACAGATGCTCATAACGGCTCTGACCATCACCAAACTGGATTTCCCGGGCAATCCCTGACTCGGCAAAGAGTTTCATTGTCCGGTAGACAGTTGCATAACCGATCCCCGGATGCTTGGCTCTCAGGAGCAGATAGAGCTCTTCGATGCTGAAGTGCCGGTCGGAAGAGAGAAAGCAGTCGAGTATAATATCGCGCTGTCTGGTGCTCTTCAGCCCCTTCATGCTAATAAAATCCTGAAATTTTTTCTTTTTAGCCTGCTTCATCAGCGTCACCGTTATTGAAAGTGATTTTCAATATACAAAATGGAGGGAGGCTTTGTCAATGAGATTATTTGGTAAATTGGTGGTTGGTGGTTAGTGAATGGTGGATAGTGACTGGTGAATAGTGATTGGTGGTTGGTTGTTAGTTGATAAAACAGGAGGCTGGCAATAATAAGTTGGATACTATAGCCAGCCCCCTGTTGCTATTTAACCGGTAAAACCAGGCGAAAGCCGTACATGTCGAATCCTGAACCAGGTTCGTAACGGTTCCGGAAAGCAGTCCTGGCGTAATTGTCGATGTTGATCCAGGAGCCGCCACGAAGAATCATTTTAGTATCGCCTTTGCCTTTTGTGAGATTATCCTCGTCCTGGCACCACTCCCAGACATTACCGCTCATATCGTACAAGCCGAGGCCATTTGGTTTTTTCAGCCCAACAGGGTGAGTCATGCCGCCGGAATTTTTG
>JANNRW010000031.1:0-3250 GCA_031401815.1 Geobacteraceae bacterium
TTATTGAAGGGGAGAGTTACCGCAAAAAAAAGGGGACTATAAAAACAATCATGTGATAGGCTGACTACACATTTCAGAGCGCCGGGCCTGGTGGAATGGTCGTGAAAAACAGGTGGCGGAATGGTCGTGAAAAATCACAACATTCCAGCAGGTTATCAAATATGCCTTGTACATTAAAACAGTTGCCCCCTTAAAACTGCATAAGCAGAACCTTTGCAAAAACAGGAGACTATCTGATCCGGGATAATAACCATGCCAAACATTGGACACACTTGCCAGTTACCATCTGTGGCATTTTACTGCTGCTTCCGGAGCTGGCATTTGCTGATCCGATAAGTACCGGGTTTGTATTTGTTACAGGATTGACATTCCTGGCTCCTCTGGCTGTTCTGGCTGAAGGGTTTGTTCTATCCCGTTGCCTCAGCCTGAAGTACAAGAGAGTATTAATGGCTGTTTTATGGGCCAATCTTTTTTCACTGCTGGCCGGAATTCCGCTTCAGATAATCTATTCTTATTTTTATCCGGTGATTGCGCCGAAAGAACTTTCTGAATATTTTTCTTTTTATCCCTGGATAGCCGCGCTTGGATCTCTCATCTACTTTCTTGTCATTATTATTGTCGAATTTCAGGTAATCCTGAAATGGTGCGCCCGAAAGCACCATAATTTCCAGAAGTCTATAATATTTTTTGCTGTTACTCTTGCCAATATTTCCACATATATCGTATTGGCTCCTGCCTACTATTTCGCAACGAAACCGACCCATAACGTACAACAGTTTACCGGCAATTCACTCTGGGCCACTAATCCAAAGACCAAAGTCATCTACATCGACTCTGCTACACAGTATCTGCACTCAATTGACCTGGACGGCAGGAATTCGACTGTTCTGGTGCCGCACAAGGTAAAAGATTATCTCCTTGCAAACAATTTGAAACATTGCGTTTTCCGGAGTGAGCAGAATCACCTGTACTGTTATGATCTGATCGCAAAACGTAATACGATGATCAGCACATTGGCAAACAAATATGTAATGAATGAGGTGGCTGTTAGTCCGGGTGGGGATAAAATTGCTTTTCTGAAATGGATCGGAGTAAATCACCCCTTCAAATTGATGATTTATGAGATATCTGCCAACAAGCTTGTAGAAACTGATTTCAATGTCAGCAAGGATACAGAGGATACTGTTGTTGGATGGTCTGCAAGGGAAGACACGCTCTACGTCAAAGCTTTGCATGCCCGATCAGTAACGAGAATTATTCTGAAGGAAAACGGTATAACAGAGAAGCTGCGGATAGATAATCCGGAAAAACTTGAGATTAATCCCGATTATGGCCGTAACAGCTCCAGAAGGTGGCATGAAGGCAATGACTGGGGTGCATCCTACCCTTACGACAGGTGCGGAGCCAGGGAAGCATCGGCCTCCCGTGATCTGGAACATACTCTGACCATTTCGGAATACAAGCTGCCGATCCTTCAATATGCCGACAATCCGGGCATATTACATCTGGGCAATCGTCCGATAGGAGACGTCCTGTTCCTGCCAGGCTGTGGAGAGTGCATTTTTGACGATCATAAAGCGATCTATCTGCTTGATATTGACGACAAGAGAATAGGCAAGATAGCCAACGGTCACCGTTTCATCCTTATCTCCGAGAAATATTCGAAATTGCCGTTATTTTCCGAAAATCAATAAAAACAAAAAAGGGGGTCAATATCTGACCCCCTGTCTCCTTGATTTTCACACCTGCATTTTCCTGCTATCCCATCGAATCAGTACCGGTAATGATCTGCCTTGTACGGCCCCTCTACAGCTACACCGATATAGTCGGCCTGCTCCTTGGTCAGGGTCGTCAGCTGTGCGTTAAGCTTTTTAAGCTGCAGCCTGGCCACCTTTTCGTCCAGATGTTTGGGAAGGACATGGACGCCGACCGGGTAACTCTCCGGATGCGAAAACAGCTCTATCTGCGCGATGGTCTGGTTGGCAAATGAAGAGGACATGACATAGCTCGGATGGCCGGTGCCGCAGCCAAGATTTACCAGCCGACCCTTGGCAAGGAGAATAATTCTTTTCCCGTCCGGAAAGATGACATGATCCACCTGGGGCTTGATCTCCTCCCACTCGTATTGCTCCAGAGCCGCTACCTCGATCTCATTGTCGAAATGGCCGATGTTGCAGACAATGGCCTGATCCTTCATTCTGGCCATATGGTCATGGGTGATGACGTGGTAGTTACCGGTGCAGGTGACGAAGATATCAGCCTTTTCAGCAGCATACTCCATGGTCACCACACGGTAACCCTCCATGGCCGCCTGAAGTGCGCAGATCGGATCGACTTCAGTCACCCAGACCTGGGCCGAGAGGGCGCGCATCGCCTGAGCCGAACCCTTGCCTACATCGCCGTAGCCGCAGATAAGAGCCACCTTGCCAGCGATCATTACGTCGGTAGCCCTCTTGATACCATCCACAAGGGACTCGCGGCAACCGTATAGGTTGTCGAATTTTGACTTGGTAACAGAATCATTCACATTGATGGCTGGAAAGCGTAGATCGCCCCGCTCATGCATCTGATAAAGACGGTGCACGCCGGTGGTGGTCTCTTCGGTCACCCCTTTGATACAGGCAAGACGAACCGAGTACCAGGCCGGATCGACTGCCAGTTTCGCCGTGATGCTTGCAAAGAGGATGGTCTCTTCCTCGGAGCCCGGCTTTGCCAGAACGGAAAGGTCTTTCTCTGCCCTTGCCCCCAGATGCAGCAGCAGTGTAGCATCGCCGCCATCGTCCAGAATCATGTTGGAGAATCCGCCATCAGCCCATTCAAAAATCCGGTGAGTATACTCCCAGTACTCGACCAGGCTCTCCCCCTTGACGGCAAAGACCGGAATCCCCAGGGCTGCAATTGCTGCAGCAGCATGATCCTGGGTTGAAAAGATATTGCATGACGCCCAGCGCACCTCTGCGCCAAGAGCAGTCAGTGTTTCGATCAACACGGCAGTCTGAATGGTCATATGAAGCGAACCGGTGATGCGGGCGCCCTTTAGTGGCTGCGCTGCTGCAAACTCCTCGCGAATCGCCATCAGACCCGGCATTTCGGTTTCGGCTATCCTGATCTCCTTTCGGCCCCAGTCAGCCAGCTTAAGGTCTGCTACGATGAAATCCTGTGACATGTTACACTCCTTTTGGTTGTGGTTAATCCTATAAAAACATTTGCCACAGAGACACGGAGATAAGCATTACAAAGGGTTAGGCTA
>JANNRW010000032.1:0-10898 GCA_031401815.1 Geobacteraceae bacterium
GGATAACAATTCAAATACTTTTTATTTACAGGGATGAACAGGATGTAACCTTTAAAAACAGGCTTCCGGGTTTAAACTAAAAAGATGTTCGTCCTGTTTTTGATCTTATCCGCCTTGATCCCCTTCATCCCTGTAAAAATGTTTTCCCGGATTTGACGGTTTCAGGTTTTATCGTCGTGTCGTTGCGTCGTTGCGTGAGGCGGGTTTAAAGAGATCTGAACCCGAAAGCATTTAGCCACGGATGTCACGGATGTACACGGATAAAGGCAGATCCAGGGCGTTTTCTCACGGAGGCGCGGAGGCACGGGGAAAGCGATGCAAAAGCTTTTAAATGGGCTGAGAATCCATTGAATCAGGAAGCTACAAATGGATCGAGCGTTTTTACTGCGGTTCCCTTGAAATCCCTGGTATTCCTTGTCACAAGAATCAAGTCATGATGAATGGCTGACGCTGCTATTAATGCATCAGGGAGTTTCATCTTTTTCATTCGACGGATTTCTACAGATAACTCCATCATAGGGGAGGAAAATTCGATCAGTCTGAATTCCTGTAGAAATGCCCGGACAACTTGTTCTTCATCTGCGCTAAACAAGTATGAGAGTGTTTCCACCCAAGTAATTTGCGAAATTGCCAGTTTACCGCGATGAGCGCTCAAAAAAGAGACGGCAGCTTGTTCTCCTTCAAGATAGTATATGATGATATTGGTGTCGATTAGGTACACTATCGCCTGTCCCACTCTTTCCGCATTTTATTCTGAAATTTAATCCCGTCTATTGTGGTTTTCTTAATAATACCGGCTGCCTGCACAAAAGCATCATCCGACACTTCTCCAGTGACAACCGGGGTAATATCGAGAAGAATATGTTTTGCCTTGCCAACTGCAAGGCCAGGATGGGGTATGAACCAGCCGTCTTTTTTCACGATTGCTTCAACTCGCATATTATTTGCTCCTTTTCCCTTTTTTCTTCACCAATCCGACGCATAATTATCAAAATTCTATTTTAAGAATATAATGCTTTGAATTCAAAGACAACGACAAAGTCGTAAAGTATGGAACCGTATTTGCGGCTGTTCCGCGTTCCATTGTGAAATGATGCCACAATTGGATGAACAGCAGGGCGTTATCTCACTGAGGCACTGAAGACACGGGGAAAACTACGCAAAAGACGGATATCAACCGAAAACCGTTTTGGTGAATTTCTGTTTTGCCTTAAGGGTATGAATTTTCGTGATATTCCGTGTTTTTCGTGGATACAAATGCCGTTTTTGAGTAGAGCTATTGTCCTTATCCGCCTTGATCCCCTTTATCCCTGTAAAAATGTTTTCCCGGATTTGACGGTTTCAGGTTTTAACGTTGCGTCGTTGCGTCGTCGCGTGAGGCTGGTTTAAAAAGATCTGAACCCGAAAGCGGCAGTCCATTTTTTCTCTCCTTGCGTTCTTTACGGTTTAAAGATAAATATTTCAGTTGACTGCTCAGGAGTCAGGGGTCAGGAGTCAGTAGCCAGGAGTCAGGTATCAGGGGTCAGGAGTCAGTATTTTTGATGCAGTAAGATATATTCGCTTAACTTCTGTAATTAAGCCATTCAGGGGATCGCCGGATTTTCTACTGAATCCTGATTCCTGACATCTGACTACTCTTTATTACTATCACTCTGCATCAGGAGGCTTTTCAAATGTATGTAGTAATTCTTGCCGGTGGTTCCGGCACTCGTTTCTGGCCTTTGTCCCGCACAAAAACGCCGAAGCAGCTGATGTCGGTTTTTGGCGGCAAATCGATGTTGCAGCGGACTGTTGAAAGGGTTCTACCTTTACAGCCGAAACGGATCATGGTTGTGACCAATGTTGCCCAGGCTGCTGCCACTGCGGAGCAGCTGGCCGGGTATACAGATCTTCCGATAGATATTGTTGCAGAGCCGGTTGGCCGCAATACTGCTCCTGCCATTGCTCTTGCTGCGCGGATTGTTGCGCACCATGATCCGGAAGGGGTGATGGTGGTGCTACCTGCGGATCATTACATCAGAAATGAGGCTGAGTTTTGCCGGGTAGTTTCAGCTGCATGTAGCAGTGCAATAAGCGGAGCGCTCCTGACCCTGGGGGTCGAGCCGACCAGGCCGGAAACCGGATATGGCTATATTGAGGCAGGGGAGGGGGGTGCAGATTCTGTAACTCTCCCGGTCAGACGGTTTGTCGAAAAGCCTGATGCCCGGAAAGCTGCCGGTTTTCTTGCAGCAGGGAACTTTTACTGGAACAGCGGGATGTTCATCTGGCAGGCTGCTGCAATCGAAAATGAACTGGCGCTCCAGATGCCGGAGCTTTTTTCAGTAATCAGCAGACTCCCTTTTCCGGAGAAAAGTTTTGACCTCTCTGCCCTGCAACCGGAGATTGACCGGATTTATCCTCAGATAAAGGGGGAGTCGATCGATTACGGAGTGATGGAGCGGGCGAAGAATGTACAGGTAATTCCGGCTGAATTCGGCTGGAGCGACGTCGGGAGCTGGAGTGCTCTGCCGGAGGTGATCGAGGCTGATGAGAGCGGCAATGTGGTGATAGCGTCTGCCGGGCTGATTGCCATGGAGGCCAGGAATTCTCTTGTATATGGAGGTGGGAAGATGGTTGCTCTGATCGGGGTTGAGAACCTGATCATCGTGGATACTCCTGATGCCCTGCTCATATGCCATAGGGATAGGGCGCAGGATGTGAAGAAGGTTGTGGAGAAGCTGCAAAAAGATGAGATGAAGGGGTATCTCTGACCAATGTCTGGCTGGCACGGGAAAATACTTAAAGTTGATCTTACTTCCGGGAGAATCTGGCGGGAAGATATCCCTTTTGAGATCCTGCATGAATGGCTTGGCGGCAGGGGGCTGGGTGTCAGGCTGATGCGCGACTTTTTCCGGCTTGACCCGTTTGATCCGGCCATGCCTCTTATCTTTTCCGCAGGGCCGCTCTGCGGCACGGCTGCTCCGACTTCAGCACGGCTTGCCGTTGTTTCGCGCTCACCTCTTACAGGTACCATTTACGACTGCTCTGCAGGTGGACGATTTGCCTGGCGGCTTAAAGGCGCTGGTCTGGATGCTCTTTTCATTACCGGCAAAAGCTCCGGACCGGTCACTCTGGTTATAGAGGGGGAGAGGAGTGAGCTGCTCCCTGCTGATGATCTTTGGGGTTTGAGAATAAAAGAGACGGTAAAGTCGCTTGGGAGCCTTGGCAGTGTTGCGGCAATCGGCCCTGCCGGTGAAAACAGAGTCCTGTTTGCCAATATCATGATGGGTGAAGGGAACTCTGTCGGTCGCGGCGGGCTTGGAGCTGTAATGGGGGGGAAGCTGCTGAAGGCGATTGTGGTGAATGGCTCTCAAAAAACGCTAGTTGCCGATCCCCCTCTGTTTGACAGAGCCAGGCAGAATGTACTCAGGCTCTTCAAGGCGTCGCCGGTTATTTTCGGGGAATCCGGGATCGCCGAATACGGCACCCCTGCGCTGGTTGATCTGATGAAGCAGCGGAGGATGGCTCCGACTGGAAATTTCAGCAGAACGCTTTTTAAAGAGTCTGACAACTACTCAGGTACGGCAATCCGGCGCGAATGCAGCCCCAAAAAAGACGGTTGTTACGGCTGTCCGATCCAGTGCAAGAAAAGCACCCCGGAAGGAGAGCACCTACCGGAGTACGAAACAGTTTCACACTTTGGTGCTCTCAACAACATCTCGTCATTAAAGTCAATTGTCAGCTCTAATACCCTCTGCAATGAGCTTGGCATGGATACGATTACTGCTGCTGCGACCCTCTCTGCCTGGGGTGAGGCGAGAGGGCGCTTCCCTCAGGCTTTTGAAGTTGCCGGACTTCTCGAAAAAATGGCGCTGCGTGAAGAAGAGGGGGAGCTTCTTTCCCTTGGTTCCCGCCGGGTTGCTGAAGCAATTGGGTCTCCTGAAATCTCGATGAGTGTAAAGAGCCTGGAGCTGCCTGCGTATGATCCTCGGGGCGCTTACGGCATGGCACTTGCCTACTGCACCAGCAATCGTGGTGGTTGCCATCTGCGAGCTTATCCGATTGCGCATGAAATATTGAGAAAACCGGTGGCTACGGACCGTTTTTCGTTTGACGGCAAAGCCAGGATTATCAGTATTGCCGAGGATGCCAATGCTGCCATTGATTCACTTGTTGCCTGCAAGTTCTCGTTTTTCGGGGCGAGTCTGGAAGAGTATGCAGAGCTGCTCACCGCTACAACCGCTCTGGAGTATACTCCGCAGTCACTTAAGGAGATCGGGCAACGGATCTTCCTGACAGAGAGGTTCTATAACTGTGAAAATGGTTTCACTGCTGCTGATGATATGCTGCCGGAGAGGTTTTTTTCAGAGCCAGGCTCATCCGGTGATGGGCTGGATATCCCCCCCCTTGACCGGAACAGGTTTCAGGAGGAGTTGCAGAAGTACTACCGCATTAGGGGTCTGACCTCAGACGGGACGTTTCTCACAGGCAGGTTCCCATGAACAGGGAGGCTGATCATTTTCTGCCGGTTACCCTTCGCTGCATTTTGCCCCCCATCGCCGCCATATGCTGCTTCTGAAGAGCCCCCAGAGTTTCAAGGTGGAATTGAAACCATAGATCCCCGTAAGCACGCATATTCATCTTCTTCCCTTTTTCAAGGGCAGCAAGATTGTCTTTCAATATTTCGTCGGCAGGGAGTTTCCTGATACCTTTGGCAAGGATCTGGGCTGCTTTTCCACTATCGCCACTCTCGATCATACAGTAGGCATACAGGCTCCAGAGTATCGACTCTTTCCAGTTCCACTTTAGAGCCCGCTCAAAGGTACTTATCATCAGCCCTTTTTTCTGGCGTTTCATATAAGAGACAGCCAGCATTCCGAGCGCTGCCCAGTTCTTGTAGGAGGATTTCTCCAGATAGGGGAAAGCGTTAGAGAAGTCCCGTTTCATGTAGTAAATCATCCCTATCTGCGCATTTAGCTGACCATCTACAAAAAACTGCCATTTGCCATACTTCATTGCATCTTTTAGCATTCGTACGGCCTTTTCAACACGGGGGGGCTGCGCCTCCAGCTCCTTGCCCGCACTCTCGATGGCGGCAACAACCTTTTTCATTGTAGAACGCGAAAGCAGAACAAATGTTACAAGGAGGTAGATAGTGCCGATAAGCAGAGAACTCCACCAGGCCATTTCAAGGGCAAAATAGAGTATCAGTTCGACTACGGCAGCAACTACTGCTGAAATATATAAATTATACATAAGGGATCCTTTCGTTTACTGTCTGTAGCGCGGGGAACCATAGCACCAGGAAACAGATACCGTCAATTCAATTTTAGAGGGTTGCGATTTGATAGGTGACTGATTCTGCTGATTTATGATAAATTCAAAAAAACTTTCGTACAAGGGAGTATTTATCTATGTACAGACTAAAGGTGGTCACCTCATTTGCGGCAGCTCACAACCTTAATAACTATCAGGGTGAATGCGAGAATCTTCACGGACATAACTGGCGGGTGGAGGTTTCGGTTACTGCGCGAGAGCTAGACAAGGCCGGGCTCTGCATCGATTTCAAGATACTGAAGTCAGAGGCAAAGGAGCTACTTGCCAGACTAGATCACAAGTACCTGAATGAACTTCAACATTTTGACGGTCTATCACCCTCTTCTGAAAATATTGCCAGATTTATTTTCACCGAGATGAGCAAAAAACTGAACAACGGGAATGTAAAGGTAGAGATGATTACAGTCTGGGAGTCAGATTTTGCGTGCGCCAGCTATTATGAAGAGTGATGCTGCCGATCTTGTTGAAGTTTTTTCTTCTATCCAGGGAGAGGGGGCGCTGATCGGCAGGAGGCAGGTATTTATCCGCTTCAGAGGGTGCAATCTCTCCTGTGATTACTGCGATACAAACAGCCTGGATAATATCGACAAGTGCCGTCTTGAACTGACTCCAGGGCGTCGTGATTTTACGGAAACAGATAATCCGGTAAAAATGGAGAAGATTATCAGTCTGATTTCCCGCTGGAATTCAGGCTGGCCTCTGGCTCATCATTCAATAACCCTTACCGGTGGCGAGCCTCTTCTGCATTTTGATCTGTTGCAAAAGTGGCTTTTGCCACTTAAGGCAATCCTGCCGCTGCATCTTGAGACAAATGGCCTGCTTCATACAGCGCTCTTCCCGTTAGTCAGACATATAGACCATGTCAGCATGGATATCAAGCTCCCGTCAAGCTCAGGACATGATTCACTCTGGGAGCACCACCGGGAGTTTCTGGCCATAGCTGCTTCGTCAAACCTGTCAGTAAAGGTCGTTGTAAACTCGGCCACACTTCATTGGGAGATATCCAGAGCAGCAGAGATGGTGGCCGAAATTGCGCCGGATATCCCTTTTATTGTCCAGCCGGAGACAAGAAGTGACAACACCCTGAACATTTCAGTGCCTGAACTTCTCGAGCTTCAGGAGCTTGCATCACAATTGCTTCGAGATGTAAGGGTCATCCCGCAGACACACCGCTTCATCGGGATGCTTTGAAATTATAGAGTGAACAGGATTCTGCTGGATTCCTGAATAATATCCTGTTAAATTGCAGATCAAAAATAACTAAAGAGGTCTGAAATGAGTCCTGAGTCAGTCAACTCTACAGCCCGCATAATGATCGTAGATGATGAACTATTTTTCAGGGGGCTGTTGCGAGACATCCTCTCCAAGGCCGGTTTTACCATTGTTGCAGAAGCCTCCAGCGGGACAGAAGCGGTTCTCCTCTATAGCCAGCATCACCCCGACCTTGTCATGATGGATATCTACATGCCGGAAAAAAACGGTATTGAGGCTACCAGAGAGCTGATTGCTCTTGATCCGAAGGCAAGGATCATAATATGCAGTGGCGTTGGTTATGATGATGATCTGAACGCTGCTGTAGCAGCGGGCGCAGCAGCAGCTATCTACAAGCCGTTTTACGATGAAGAGGTGCTGGAAATCGTCAACAGCACTCTGGCCAGATCATAAAGTAATGCATTCTCAAATTCTCAATACCCCCCCCGCCCCCTTGGCCGGGGGGTTGTCAAACGCTCTCGTTACTTCTCTTTCTCCACCCCCCTCAAAATCTGCTCAAAAGTCCCATCAGTACCGACACTACCTCATCGCCTGTTGCCGTTATGTAGAATTAAACCTATAAAAAGCATTTGTAACTGGGATCAATAGGATAAATACAGATAAACCTAGAAAAAGCAGTTGTCCACGAAAAGCACGAAAAACACGAACAAAAACAGCGAATAGACAACATCATGGAGTAGCACCTGTTTGGTGAATTACTGTTTTGATGTAACGCTTTAAATTTTCGTGTCTTTCGTGGACCCAAAAGCCGTTTTTGGGATAAATGATGAACTTAAATGAGAAAAGCCTTTAACCAAATGGGTGATGTCATCGATTCCGGAAGGCGAGTTGGAGCTTATACGGTCAGCAGCGCAGTGAGGACAGCTAACCGGTGGGAGCTTTACGAGCAGATTGCCGAGCGCCTTGGGCAAAGGCTTGAGGCAAGAAAACCGGGGCAGTGCGGGGATCAATAGCCGTGTGACAACCGGTGCGTATAGTGATAATCTTTCGTTAAAATAAATAGATGGAGAAAATCATGCAGCAGGTTATCAATGCGGTTTACGAGGACGGTGTTTTTAAACCGGTCGGAAAATTCAAAGCACCACATAGAAAGCATCTGAAACTCATTATCAGTGAACCAACTCACAACTTACAGTCCGTCAAACCATTATCAGGAATCGTTGACCTGGCAAAATTCTGCCCGGATACCGATGTTTCCGTTAATCACGATCTTTACCTTTACGGTGAGAACCCGCTGTGAGGGTTTTTGTGGACACCGGTGCTTTCTGTGCTCTTGTATTGCCTGTCAGACGCTCATAATGCAACGGCCAAATATAAGCATAAAGCAGCGTCACGGAGTCAGGTGATAGTTAGTTTTGGTGACTTGCTTTCTGAATTTTGTATCAGTATACTTTCGGCAAGGAGAAATTTCATGGAACGGATCATCAATATTCATGTTGAAAAATTGCCCGAAGGTTTTTATCTAGCGACGTCGGACGAAGTGCAGGGGCTAGTGGCCCAAGGGCGTACAATCGCCGAAGTCATGGAAATAGCCAGAGATGTCGCACGCCGACTGTTTGAAGCTCAGCAAGAGCGTCAACACTCTGCTTCCGAACCGGAACTGGCCGACTCCTTTGATTTGCCGATGGTGGTTGGCTCCTGATGGGAAGACTGTCCGGTTTTCGCTACCGTGAGATCATTCGGCGCTTGAAGCAGTTCGGATTCACGTTTGACCGGCAGGCCGCCGGTAGTCATGAAATCTGGTACTGTGAGGCGACGAGCCGTTACACGACTATTCCAAACCATGCCGGGGACATGCCAGAAGGAACGTTGCGCGCAATTCTGCAACAAGCTGGCATCACTCCAGATGAATTCCTACAAGGCTGACCTCCATTCCACCTCTTCAATTCATATTCTTCTGCATTCTTGGCATCTTTACTCCTTCGACTGCGGAAATACAGCGGAAATACAGGGACATCTTACCTATTTCCCCTGACAACCGACATACAGAACAACAAGTTTTCCGGCTATTCAAACGGCAAATGTAACCCTTGCCAACACCTTGGTCACCCAAATCGGCACATGCCTTTCTGCCGACTGCCAAAGGAGGAGTCTACACGGTGCTGGCCAAGAAATAATACAGATGACAAATATTTCATTGACACAAATTCTAGAACGGCGTATTTAAGTTTGCATTCATTGTGTTGCGTAAATCAGGAGGGGAGATGATGCCTGATATCAAACTATTATTTCAAAGAGCCGCCCGGATCAGCAGATGTTGATCGGGCGGCTCTTTGCGTTTGCAGCCGGAACCAGGCAAAACCTTAATTGAACGCGGAAAAGACGGATTTAACGGATAAAAGCGGATCAGACCAAAATTCATAAGCCTTTAAATCCGTTTTGATCCGTTCAATCAGATTTGATCTGTGTGCCATGATTCATGGCTTCTATGAAAATACAAGCATTCCCGAATCAACAGGAGGAGATATGTTTCACAAGCACACAAGAATCATCGCCGCAGTAGTACTGTCATTCTTCACCTGGACATCAGGCGGGCTGTTCAGCCTTGCCCATGCAGCGCAGCTGGAGGCGAAAAAACCCAAGGCAGCGCCCCAGAAACAGAAACCGGCAAGTGTTGAGGAGCGTTTTTCCAAGCTTACCGAAGATCTGGAAACAACCCTTGCCGATAGCAAGGCAGATCATGCCAGCAAAAAGAGCCGCCTGAAAGCCGGCCGTGACGAGATACTCAAGCTCGACGTTGAGATGCGCAGTCAGTTTGCCGCTACGGAGCAGCGCCTGAAAGACGCCAAACTCTCTCCTGTCATACTTGAGCGGCACCGCAAGTTCGTTAAGCACTACGACGAAAACCTCAATGAGCTGCGGGGAAATGTTGCCAGAGTTGAGAATGCGAAAGACGAGAAAGAGATAGAGGTTGAGATAGAGAAAACCCACAAGCACCTGAAGCGGGTCAAGGCGCCGTCGCCGCATGAAAAGCTCGACCCCGACAACCTCTTCCATCGTAAACGTACCAGAAACAAGCTTGTGCTGAAGAAGAGAGAAGAGCTCAAGGGCGACCTGAAAAGCGGGAAACATGCCTGGGAAACACAACCAAGGATCATGGTTGCAGCCAACGGCTCCCTGGTCGGCCTGCTCACCACCAGCCTCGCCGCTACGCTCCCCACAAGCGGCGATCTTGCTGAAACACCCGATGTGAAATTTACTCCCGAAATCACGGCCAAAGCGGCAGAGCTCGGTAACAACCCGGTAAAGATCTACGAATGGGTGCGCAATAACTTCAAATTCGAGCCCTACTACGGCTCTCTCAAAGGGGCACAGCAGACACTTCTGGAGATGTCGGGCAACGACATCGACCAGGCCAGCATGTTGATAGCACTGTTGCGTTCAGCAAACATCCCGGCCAGATACGTCAGCGGTACCATCGAACTTTCTGCCGAACGAGCCATGGCCTGGCTGGGGGTAAAAGACCCGAAAATAGCCGGTGACATCATCGCCACTGGCAGTATGCAAGGCAAGGCAATCGGCATTATCGACAGCAAAGGGAAGTTACTCTCCATCCGGATGGATCATGTCTGGGTAGAGGCCTTTGTCAATATGATCCCTTCATTCGGTGCGAGGCCGGGAGCCGGTAACGCCTGGGCCTCCATCGATCCCAGCTTCAAGGAACAGGAACTCAACGACTCCATCGACATCTCCAAAATCGTCAAATTCGATGAAGCTGCCTACCTGAGCAAGCAGAGCAAACTATCCCCCTCCCTGACCTACCTACAGACGCTGGACGACTACCACAGCGCCAACTACCAAGGCTCAAAAAGCAAGATGTACTACCTGAAGCGGATCAAAACCCAGGAATTCGGCCACTTCATGGGAACGCTGCCGTACAAGACGGTCGCCGTCGACAGCAGGTTCTCCGCTCTTGCCCAGACTCAACGGCATACCATGACCATCGGTCTCACTGATCCGCAATCCAATACCAGAACTGAAATAACCAAAAACATCTGTGACCTTGCCGGTAAGAAAATCACCGTATCCTATGTCCCGGCAGATAACGGCAACACCGCTGACAGTGAACTGATTGCCGTTTATGGCGGGCTGTTGAACACCCCGGCCAACCTGCTCCATGTAAAAGCCGTTGTGCATATAGACGACGAGAAAGTACTTGAAAGCCCCGAAATAACCATGGGTCAGTCGCTTAAACTGAGCGCCACCTTCAGCGGCCAAGGCCGTCCCGACGAAACCATGGAAACCGACATGTCGGGCGGCATCTTCTACAACATCGGCCTGTCAGCATTGAATGTCGCCGACAAGCAGGC
>JANNRW010000033.1:0-11272 GCA_031401815.1 Geobacteraceae bacterium
CTTGCCGTCCTGCGGCTTGCGGCGTTCGGCGATATCAAGCCCAGACATGATCTTGATCCTGGAGGTGAGCGCATATTTGTACTTGTATGGGATACGCTGGTATATCTTGCAACGACCGTCAATCCTTATCCTTACCAGGACATCGTTTTTGCCGGGATAGGGCTCAATATGAATATCAGATGCCTTGACTTTGTAGGCGTCACAGATGATCTTGTTGACCAGCTGGACGATAACACTGTCCTGTTCAGAGACTTTCTGCACCTCCTGTTCGATATCAGGCTCGTCTCCGGCTTCAAGCTTGCTCAACAGATCATTTATGCTGCCTGAGCTGGAGTCACCACCAGGTTGCAGGTTGTAAAGATGGTCTATAAACTTTTCAATATCATCCCTGAAACCCCCTACAAAACTGAGTCTCTTGTATTCAGGATAGACAAATCTTATGAGATCCTGCTTGCCAAGGTCTGTCGGATCCTCCATGACAAGGCAAAGGACACCATTTTCAACCTTCACCGGAACCCAGCGCTCTTTTCTGAGCCTGTCCGGTTTTATCTTTGACAGGATCTCTTCAAGGTGAGGGAGAGTCGAGTCAAAAGCCATGAATTCAGTCCCGAAGTAGAGGCTCAGGTTTTTCGCCATCTCTTCACGTGATATCTTGACTTCGCGAACAAGAAGCAGATCCAGGCCGAGTGAAGCAGCATCCGGGTGTGACGATATTTTCTGCAGGGTGATTTCATCAACCAGGTTCTTGTCCAGGAGGTAGTTATAGCGTGATTTCTGGCGAATCAGTTTTGTAGAAGCATTGAGCCTGTGGATGTTATAGATGGCAATGGAGAGGGAGGATGCAAGTTCATTGGCGTAGCCAAGGTCAGTCTCTGTGAAAGAGGCGCCATGTTTTTTATTGATAAGTTGTATGACACCTATCGGTGCATTGTTGAATTTCATCGGTACACAGAGTACCTGTGTAGTCTTGTAACCGGTCTTTTGATCCCAGACCCTGTCAAAGGTCAGCGCAGTGTTGATCATGGTCAGCTCATGCTGGTCGTAAGCATCCTTGATATTGATGACACTGTCAGAGAGAGCGGAGTAACCGGCAAGGCTTGACGCATTTATCGGGACAACTATCTGTGTAACTTCTGCGCCTGATTTCACACGTGAAATAAGTGCATTTCTCTTTGAATCAGCAACATATATGGTTATCCTGTCAGCATCGAACAGTCCGGCTATGCTGTCTTTTAGCTGGATCAGAATATCATTCAGGTTGGTTGCCGAATGTATGTCGTTGATCCTCTCCATGAACTTTTTTCTGTATTCGAGCTGGTTTTTAAGATGATCCATTTCGTTATTCATGAGCATTTCCTGTTTATGGAGTAAAATGACGCAGCTTGATTTTTGCAGCTTCTTGTGTAACTTTAAACAAATGCAAAAGTTCTCATTACAATAGCGCAAATCATCAGGATTTCAACAAATATTCTGACTGCAAGATTGAAATACGCTTCAGGAGCCGACTCTTTATGCCAAATGCAGATATTTCCGGGCTCAGGATAGACAAGCAGGCTCTTCCCGACCGCAAACCAGTTCGCTTCCGGATACTCTTCCGGCTGTTTTTCGCAGTAATCATACTCTCTCTGTTGATCTGGAAGTTTCTCTTGTCATCTCCGGTTGTTGTGCAGACAGTTACGGTCTCGATGATCTATCCTTCCCAGTCTTTTACCCTGCTTAACGCCAGTGGTTACGTGGTTGCCCAGCGAAAGGCTGCCCTTGCATCAAAGACAACAGGTCGCCTGGAGTGGCTTGGTGTCGAAGAGGGGCGCAGGGTGACTCGTGGCGAGGTGATTGCCAGACTTGAAGGTAAAGACTCGGATGCTGCCCGTCAGCAGGCATCTGCCGGATTAAAATCTGCGCAGGCGCAGCTGGAGCAGGCAAAAGCAGAAGCAGTTGATGCTGCACGTGCCCACACAAGGCAACAGGATCTTTTTCGCCAGGGTATAGTAGCCCAGGCTGAATTTGACACGGCTGAAACGCGCCATCACCGCGCAAAGGCGGCAGTTGCCGTAGGTGAGGCAAATGTCCAGGTCGCAGCAGCAGCACTTTCAGGAGCTGATGTTTACCATGATTATTCCAAAATCCGCGCACCTTTTGACGGCGTTGTACTGACCAAAAATGCCGATGTCGGCGACATTGTTACACCACTTGGTGCAGCAGCGAATGCAAAGGCATCTGTGGTGACAATTGCAGATCTCTCTTCCTTGCAGGTTGAGACAGATGTTTCCGAGTCAAATCTGGCAAAGGTTCGCGTGGGGCAGCCGTGCGAGATACAGCTCGACGCACTGGCGGACAGACGTTTCAAGGGGTATGTTCATGCTATCGTTCCGACTGCGGATAGGAGCAAGGCGACAGTGATGGTCAAGATTCGTTTCCGCAATCTTGATCCAGGGATTTTGCCGGAGATGAGCGCAAAGGTTGCATTCCTGGAGCGAGAGACAACCACTGATGAGATGAAACCAAAAACTGCTCTCAATCCTTCGGCAATAGCCAAGCGAAATGGCAGGAGCGTAGTTTATGTCGTAAAGGGGGAGAGGGTTGCAGAGACCGAAATAGTGCCTGGAAAAAGTGTTGGAGCGCTTGTTGAGGTTTTTCAAGGGGTGAATCCAGGAGACAGGATCGTTGTCAAGCCTCTTGAAAAGATGAAAGACGGGATGAAAGTCAAGGTGAGTGAAAAGTGATCGGCTCTTCTGTAAATAATCTCGTCGAAGTCAGAAATGTTTCCAAGTCCTACCATCGGGGCAGCCAGCTTGTTCCGGTTCTTGAGCAGATCAGCTTTGATATTGCCCAGGGGGAGTTTCTTGCTCTGATGGGGCCATCAGGTTCAGGGAAGAGCACCCTGCTTAACCTTGTTGCCGGAATAGACTATGTAGATAGCGGCAAGATCACGGTTGGAGGTGTCGAGATCACAACTCTTGGCGAGTCTGAACTGGCTGACTGGCGAGCAGCCAATGTCGGATTTATTTTCCAGTTCTACAACCTGATTCCGGTTCTTACTGCTTTTGAAAATGTGGAGTTGCCGTTGCTCCTTACCGGGCTCTCCGGAAGGGAGCGGCAAGAGCATGTGAAGACTGCCCTCTCGCTTGTGAACCTGTCTGACCGTATGGATCATTACCCTGGGCAGTTATCCGGAGGGCAGCAGCAGAGAGTTGCAATTGCCCGCGCTGTTGTTGTTGATCCGGCCATTCTGGTGGCTGACGAGCCTACCGGCGATCTCGACCGGGTCTCGGCGGAAGAGATACTTTCTCTCATGCAGCGTCTTGTTGCTGATTTTGGAAAAACCATCATCATGGTTACCCACGACCCGCGCGCCGCTGAAAGGGCCAATCTCATACGTCAACTCGAAAAAGGTCTGCTGGTTACCGATTCTAAGCCCCCTCTCCAGGCATCCTGCTCCTGATGTTTTTCCTGAAACTCATCATACGTAACTCTTTCCGGCACAAACTTCGTGCTCTTCTTACCGTTACCGGCGTCGCAATCGCCATACTGGCGTTCGGTCTTCTGCACACCCTTGTAAATCTCTGGTATCTGGGGGTCGAGGCTTCCTCAGCTACACGCCTGGTGACGCGAAGCTCCATATCTCTTGTCTTTTCACTCCCCATCTCGTATCAGGAGAGAATTCGCCATATCGACGGTGTATCCGGAGTTGGCTCAATGAACTGGTTTGGAGGGGTATATATTTCCGAGAAGAACTTTTTTCCGAATTTCGCCGTAGAGCCGAGGTCATTTCTTCAGCTTTATCCGGAGTTTCTGATTAATGATGCTGAAAAGCAGGCATTTTTACTCGACAGGCAGGGGGCAGCTGCCGGGAAAAAGCTGGCTGCCAAGCATGGGTGGAAAATTGGCGACCGGATTACCCTCAAAGGGACGATCTTTCCAGGGGAGTGGAACTTTGTCCTGCGGGCAATTTATACCGGTGCAGAGCAGAGTACTGATGAAACCCAGTTATTCTTCCATTGGGCTTACCTGAATGAAACACTGCGAAAGACCATCCCAAGAAGAGCGGATCAGGTCGGCCTCTATGTAGTCAGTGTAACCAGACCTGACATGGCTTCGGAAGTTGCACAGGCAATCGATGCAACCTTCAGGAACTCGCTGGCTGAAACCCTTACCGAGACTGAGAAAGCCTTTCAGCTCAGCTTTGTTGCAATGACTGAAGCAATCATGATAGCAATTCAGATTGTCTCTTACCTGGTTATTGTAATAATCATGGTGGTAGCGGCAAATACCATGGCTATGACCGCAAGGGAGCGGATTGGCGAATATGCCACAATGAAGAGTATGGGGTTCAAGGGGGGGCACATAGCTGCAACAGTTTTTGGTGAGTCACTGTTTATAGCAATGATAGGTGGAGTGACAGGGGTGATTTTAACTTTTCCGGCGGCTCACTCGATACAGGCTGAGCTCTCTCAGTTTTTTCCGGTGTTCCGTGTATCTCAAACTACTATAGCCCTGCAACTCTCTGCATCAGCTCTCGTCGGGATGGTGGCCGGAATCTTTCCGACCTGGCGAGGTGCAACTATCAGAATAGCTGAAGGGATGAGGCGGGCAGGATAAGTTACTTGTCCTTCAACGTTGGAACGGATTTTTCAGCTACAGATGGCTGAGGCTCAGTTTTTGGAGAAACAGTCGGAGTCGGGATTACAGCCTCTTTTCCTGATTTTTCCGGAAGAGTAACAGCGGCTGCAGGTTTTGAATCCTGCTCCTTGACTGTTGTTTCCGGCGCTTTCCTGAACTCTTTAAGCGCTTGCCCAAGACTGGTGTTTTCCTTGGTTAACTTGTCAATTTTCTGCTGCATCTCAGCAAAATACTCACCGGCTGTTTTCAGAATATTTTCAGGTTTAACTGCGATCACCAGCTTCTCATGGGCAAGTTTCATATCTTCAAACTCAGTCGAAAGCTTTTTGACTTTTAACGAAAGGCTTGAGTTTGTTGTAGTAAGTTTCTCGTTTTCTACTTTCAAGTCATTATTATCAGTAGCAAGTTTCTTTGTAACTTCAACCAGTCCATTATTCTTGATGATCGACTCGGAAAGTTCCACCTTAAGCTTCTTGAGTTCTAACTCTTGCTCTGTATTCTCTTCTCCCAACTTTTTATATTTTGCCTGAAGGTTCGAGTATAAAATTCTGGACTCATCCAGACTTTTGTTCAGCATAAGCGACTCCTGCTCTTTCTGCTGATAGGTTCCGGTAGAGACACACCCACCAAGAAATGCCGCAAATCCCATGGAAACGACAATCAGCCTGAAAGATCTGGATATGTAATTCATATTTCCCCCATCCTATGCTCTTGATTGAATAAAGAGTGCTGCCTGGCGCAACCCCTCTCTCTTTTCACTCTCATAGCACACTGCTGCTGTTATTGTCCAGTTTGAATCTCATCTAATGTAAACGCGGATATTGATTTTGGGTGTCAATAATTGAACAGTCAGGTCAATAAATGAACAGTTTTCTGATGAATTACAGTGACCCTGACTCCTGACAAATCATCTCATCCCTTGACGTGAGCGGCTTTATAGAAAAGCGGCTGTTGGTATGCCAAGTGCTTCTTATAGGTCAAAGACCAAAAATAGCAAGCCTGATCCGGCATATGTAACGAAAGGGGATGAAAGCCATGTTAACAAAAGAGAGCATAAATCATAAAATCCGGATTGCAGCACTCGGCTCTTTTGTCATATCTCTTTTTATGGCTGCTCCCCCTGTTTTTGCAGATGAAAAGGATTTCAGGGCTGTCCTGGATGAGAGTGGGAAATACTTCTGCCTCTCTCCAGATGAAACTGAACTGGTAGGACTTGTGAACAGCTACAGGGCAAGCCATGGCCTGCCGGTAATCCCTAACTCCCGCTCACTCAACAAGGTTGCACGTACCCATGTTCTGGATCTTTTCACTAATCGTCCGGCTGACGGAAAAGACATTCATGGTCAAAACTGCAATCTGCACAGCTGGTCATATAACGGTTCATGGACTCCGGTCTGTTATACTAAAGGTACAAATAATCCTGAACTGATGTGGTACAAGGCAAAAGAGATAACCAGTTATGTATATTCTGCTCCTGTTTATGAGAACGCTTACTGGACGTCCCAGGAGAGTGCTGTTCCGATAAAGGCCTTGACGGCCTGGAAAAAGAGCCCGTCACATAATGCTCTCATACTCGAAACCGGGGTCTGGAAGGGTCTGAATAGTAAAGCAGTCGGCGTCGGTATTTACAAGGGGTTTGCCGTTATATGGGTTGGAGAGGTGGAAGACAAGGCAGGTTCGATGGATCCCTGTTAAGCAAGAAAATGCAATGTTGACTTATTGAAACAAGCCTTTACTATAAAAGCATCTGCGGACATTTTTTTAATCCAATAACTGAGGTTTGATGGAGAGACTTGAATGAAGTCAAAACTTCTGGTGCTTGACGATGATACTGCCATTCTTAATTTGATAAGGGACTTTTTCCAGAGTGAGCCGTTTGATATTCTTCTGGAGACAGATGGTGATGTTGCTTTAGGCCGCATAATGTCTGATCGCCCGAATGTTGCGATAATCGACATAAACCTTCCGGGCAAGTCCGGGCTGGAGATCCTTGCCAAGGCAAAGAAGATGGATCCTGGTCTGTCTGTTATCATGATATCCGGAATCGGCACTACCCAGTATGCCATTGAGGCGATGAAGGCGGGTGCCTATGATTATCTAACCAAGCCATTTAATTTCAACCAGCTAAGGGCTGTTATCCATAAAGCTGTTGAGAGCAATCTGTTGAGCAGAAAAGTTCTTTATACAAAGGGAACTCAATCTGATTCATACAGTGATCAGAATACCGATATCATGATCGGTTCCTCTCCGGAGATGATTGAGATCTGGAAGATGGTAGGCAAGGTCGCAGGAACCGACGCCACTGTTCTTATCCAGGGGGAGAGCGGAACCGGCAAGGAGCTTATTGCCCGGGCAATTTACAGTAACTCGCTTCGTAAAAACCGTCCATTCATGGCTGTCAACTGCGCAGCCTTGCCGGAAAATCTGCTGGAGAGCGAGCTTTTCGGCCACGAGAAGGGTGCTTTTACAGATGCCCATGCCCGCAGAATCGGCAAGTTCGAGCAGTGCAACGGCGGTACTCTGTTTCTTGATGAAATCGGAGATATGAGCTTGTCAAACCAGGGGAAGTTTTTGCGGGTTCTGGAGAGTCAGGAGTTTGAGAGAGTTGGCGGGAATGAGACTGTCAAGGTGAATGTCAGGATAATTGCTGCTACCAACAGGAGCCTTGTAAATATTGTCAAGGAGAAAAGCTTCCGGATGGATCTGTTTTATCGCCTCAGGGTTGTCTCCTTTTATCTCCCCCCTTTACGGGATAGAACTGAAGATATCCCGATTCTGGCTGCCTTTTTCATAAAACATTTTGCTGCAAAGTATGGCAAAAAAACTGCGACTCTTACAACCGAAGCAATTGATATGCTTGTATCACAGAAATGGGAGGGGAACATTCGTGAGCTGAAAAACGTGATTGATTCTGCAACTGTAATGTGCAATGGCGGGCAGTTGATGCCGGATGATTTAGCACCGTTTCTTCAGACCATGAGCAGATCGCCAAAGCAGGGTCAGGAGAGCGGAAATGATGATTATTATGCACTCTTTATTGATCTGCTTGAACCCCGTTTTGACAGGATCTGTCTGAAAAACAGGGGCGCAGTTTATGACGAGGTCAATACAGGCCTAGAAAAAGCCCTGGTGCATATGGCTATGGAAAAGAGCAACCAGAATCAGGTACTGGTCTCCAAGATACTTGGCATAAGCCGAAATACCCTTCGTGACAGGCTGGAGCGCTACAACATCGGCGGCTCGCAAAAAGCGGACTGATCTGCATTACTACGGAATTCATCTTTTCAACCCTCAATTCAGAGATTTAATCAGCTGCCTGGTGATATCCTGAAAACGAATGATTCGTTTGCCGTTGTGATCGGCCTTGAATGATGCAGCGTCCTTTTGTGTGGCAAAGGGGATCAGCTCATGACCCATGGGGCCATTAACATCACTGCCTGTAACGAAATAGGCTTTCCGTGGATCGATCATGCCGAGAGAATAATACTCTTTCACAGTGAGCGCGATTATGTCTGACTGGCTTCTGCCAGGGGTGAAACGGGAAGTGTCCAGATAATAGCTGAACAGATCCTTTGGGCCGTCGAAGTAATAGGTTGCGCCATCTTTGAATTTTGCTGTGGCCATCCAGTTTGGGAATTTGGCTACAAGCATGCCGCAGACCGGGCATTTATCCTTGACGGACGGAGCCGGAACTGTTCCGGTAGCAGCAATGGCGGCAGTTAAGATAATTACTAAAGAGAAGATAACCAGCAGCGACAGTTTGACTAATCTTGACATGGATTACTTGCTCCAAGTTGATATCAGATAAAGGGGCGAACGTTGAGCCCTACTTTTTGTGGTTGCCATGCTTTCCATGTTCATGTCCATGGTGGTGCTCAGCTTCTTCCAGCTCCTTTTCAGTCAACTTTTTAACCTCATCAAAGGTTGCAACTTTGCCGCCATTCTCGCGGATGTACTCTTCAGCCCCCTTATTATCAGCAAATGCCCACTTTGCAACCGGAGTCATTACCCCTTTTTTCTTGCCGCCGACAGTCCAGACAGCACTTTTGGCATCGATCAGCATTTTGCTGTTATATTCACCCACCTTCCAGGTTTTCACCTTTTTCCCCTTACTTGCAGCATAGTCTGTAATTGCGCAGTTAATACTGCAAACACCGCTGTTGCTGCCGTCAGTATAGGTTACTTGCATCCTGCTGTATGCGAATTTTGTCCTGTTCATGCCGCAATGCTTGCACTCTGCTGGAGCTTCGATATTGTCTGCTGCCAAGCAGAGTGCAGGTAAAACGAGTGAGAGGAGGAGAGTTTTCCATAAATATTTCATCGATTTGCTCCTTGGAATTGTTTTGGAAATATTATCTGCAATAAAGATCGTTGTCCATACCTATAACTAAAAACCGCAGTTGCTCAACCTTGACTTTACCCAGTAAATACCGCTACTATGCGCTGCCATGAAAAGACATACCCGGCAGATACAGATAGGCAATGTACTGGTTGGTGGGGGTGCTCCCTGCTCCGTGCAGTCCATGTGCAGTTCAGATACCCGCGATGAAACGGCTACAGTGGCGCAGATAGAGCGTCTGGTCTCTGCAGGGTGTGAAATAGTCCGTTGCGCAGTCCCTGATATTGATGCTGCTCACGCACTTGGCCGGATCAAGCTTAAGAGTGCAATTCCTGTTGTTGCTGATATCCATTTCGACTACAGGCTTGCAATGGCTGTTCTGGATGGCGGAATTGACGGACTGCGTCTTAATCCCGGCAATATCGGGGAGCGGTGGAAAGTCGAGGAGGTTGTCAAATCTGCCAGGGAGCGACAGGTGCCGATCCGGATCGGAGTCAATGCAGGATCTCTTGAAAAGGAGCTGCTGGATAAATACGGACATCCCACACCAGAGGCGATGGTTGAATCTGCCCTTGGTCATGTGCGTATTCTTGAAGAGCTCGGCTATGATCAGATCAAGATTTCTCTCAAAGCTTCGGATGTAATCAGAACTGTCGAAGCGTATCGTCTGCTTGCCTCACAAGTTGACTACCCGCTTCATATAGGTATTACCGAGGCAGGGACTACCTTTTCAGGAACTGTCAAATCCTCAGTCGGTCTTGGCATACTGCTCGCTGAAGGTATTGGCGACACTCTAAGGGTGTCACTTACCGGCGATCCTGTTGATGAGGTCAGGGTAGGTTTTGAAATACTTAAATCCCTTGGTTTGCGCCAGAAAGGGATAAATTTTGTCTCCTGTCCGACCTGCGGCAGGTGCGAGATAAACCTGATAAAAGTTGCAGAAGAGGTTGAAAAGCGTCTGCAATGGGTTGACAGGGCATTTACCGTTGCGGTCATGGGTTGTATCGTCAATGGCCCAGGTGAGGCGCGTGAGGCTGATTTCGGTATAGCTGGCGGAAAAGGGGAAGGGCTTCTTTTCAGGCATGGTGAAATTGTAAGAAAGGTGCCTGAGAGTGAACTTGCAGATGCGCTGGTGGCAGAAGTAGAAAATCTGGTAAGGAGCTATAAATGAAGTAGAAAATTCATCGGTAAAGTGATATATCTATGGTATATATCCGGTGAAGGAGATCAGACATGAACCAGACTGCAAAGTTGTTCAAGAATGGTCGGAGTCAGGCAGTTCGCCTGCCAGTCGAATTTCGATTCTCAACCCACGAAGTTTTTATTGAGCGTCAGGGTGATGCGGTTATCCTTCGTCCCAAGCCTGATAGTTGGGGAGATTTTTTCACCCGACCATCAAAAGTCCCGTCTGATTTTCTTGCAGACAGAAGCGATCTGCCCCCTGAACTCCGGGAGCTTTTCTGATGCGCTATCTGCTGGATACCAACATCTGTAGCTATATACTCAAAGAGCATCCCCAAGAGGTCAAACTCCATTTTGAACAGGCAGGTATCGGTAATATCTGCATATCATCGATTGTTCTGGCAGAACTTTACTACGGAGCTGCCAGACATCCAAAAGGGTTGGTTATTCGCCGGGAAATTGATGATTTTGTTTCAAGACTGGTTGTTCTCCCATGGGATGAAAAGGCAGCAGATCACTATGGCTCAATCAGGGCAATTCTGGAGAAATCCGGAACCCCGATAGGTTCTATGGATATGCTTATTGCTGCTCATGCGCGTAGTTGCAGGCTTACGCTGGTAACCAATAATAAAAGGGAGTTTGACAGGATTCCTGAACTTGAGATAACGGACTGGTGCAAGTCACCAAACGGAAAATCAATCTAAAACAGAGGAACAACAATGCGATATAGCCAATACTTTATACCAACACTTAAAGAAACTCCAGCAGATGCCGAGGTTATTTCCCATCAGTTGATGCTACGTGCAGGCATGGTCAGGAAGGTGGCGGCAGGTATTTACAACTACCTGCCTTTGGGGCTCCGCTCCATCCGAAAAGTTGAGCAGATTGTCCGCGAAGAGATGAACCGGGCAGGGGCAATCGAGATTCTCATGCCAATGGTGACACCGGCTGAGCTCTGGCAGGAGTCGAGTCGCTGGGAGCAGTACGGGAAGGAGCTGCTCCGGCTGAAAGACCGTAAAGACAACGAATTTTGCCTTGGCCCTACGCATGAAGAGGTTGTTACCGACATTGTCCGTCGTGAGGTGCGCAGTTACCGGCAGATGCCGCTCAATCTGTACCAGATCCAGACAA
>JANNRW010000034.1:0-2019 GCA_031401815.1 Geobacteraceae bacterium
CTCAAGGCTAACTCGCACCACCTGCTCGGCCGTCAGGATGTGCAGGGCCTCATCGATATAAAACCAAAATGTATTGGGCTTGTCTCATTCTGGTCATTATTGGTATGGGTATCCTGCATGGCGCCTTGTTTGTTTTCGGCATGTTTGTTGTTATTTTAAATTTATTGTGGCTTCCGCTTCAAGAAGGTGAGCAAATGCCCGTTGCAAAACTGATTGTTGTTGTTCCCTTGGTCCTTTTGGTTACTTATTTTGGGGGGTCACTTTTTACAACTTTTTCTTACAATCTTGAAAATGGTTTAGTGCAATCTGTAGAGACCTATCAATTAGGTGGCTTGAGTGAAAATGCCAGGGCACATTACAAAAGTAATGTAAATTTAGGTGGCGTGTTAGGTTTCCTCATTTCATTACCAATCTCAATTTTTCAATACCTGTTTGAACCGATGCCTTGGCGTATTTCGTCTGTTGCAGATATTCCAGTTCTATTGGAAAACATATTGCGAGGGTGGTTGATCTGGAAAGCCGTAATCGGCTTAAAAAATATGACTGGAGCCGGGCGAAAACCCGTATTATTCGTGTTTCTCTGTTATCTTGTGATTGAGCTAATCTGGTCCCTTGGTACGGTAAATTGGGGCACGGCGATACGGCATCATATACCAGGAATAGGCCTGCTACTGATTGCTGCCTTTGCCGCCTCAAATTCAACAACCTATGAACCAATCGAAGCAGAAATAAAAGCAAACAACTCCTCCAATGCATATACTCCACGTTATTATTGACCTGAATGTTGGTGGTGCTGAATTGATGCTCCTGCGCTTGATTCAATCCAGCCAGAGCAATCCTAAATTCAGTCACTCCGTCATCTCATTGACTGACATTGGCAAAGTTGGGCAGCAACTAGAAGCATCAGGAGTTGATGTTGTAGCACTCAACATGACTTCCATTTTTGATGTACTTCGCGTTTTAAATAAACTCTTTAAAATTATTAAATTACGCCAGCCTCAAATTATTCAGACATGGATGTACCATGCTGATCTGTTGGGGGGAATGGCGGCACGTTTGGCCGGTAAACGTAACATAATCTGGGGAATTAGAGGGACATCGATTCCACAACGCGGCTTATCCACCACAAGACTTGTTGTGTCTCTTTGTTCCTTACTTTCACACTGGATACCTGCCTTGATAGTTTGTTGTGCCAAGTCTGCACGTAACGCTCATTCAGTATTAGGGTATGACCAACGAAAGATGACGGTTATCAATAATGGCTATGATCTTAAACCATTCAACATATCCCCGCAGGCCAGAGAACAATCTCGGGTATCTTTCGGATTCAATAAAAATGATATTGTTGTTGGCACAGTAGGCCGGTTTGACCCTCTGAAAGATTACGGTAATTTTATTAGAGCTGCAAGTGAGGTTGTCCGTTGTAACCGTAACGCCAAGTTTCTGATGGTTGGCAGGGGACTCAATACTAATAATGACATACTGCAGCAATGGATTGAAAAAACAGGCTTGAAAGACAGATTTGTTTTAGCTGGAGAACGTGAAGACATTCCGTACTGCCTGGCCTGCCTTGATATTTTTTGTCTGTCTTCTATTAGCGAGGGCTTTCCGAACGTTGTCTGTGAAGCGATGGCATCTGGTGTGCCGTGCGTAGTGACAAATGTTGGAGATGCTGCCGGAATCGTGGCTGACACAGGAATTGTTGTAGCACCCGGTGATTCTGTAGCTCTTGCTGATGCGCTCATGTCGCTGCTAGGAAAAGACGAATGTGAACGCTCTGAACTTGGTACATTGGCGAGAAAACGGATTGAAGCGCACTATTCAATAGAATGTGCTACCGCAAATTTCGAAGCATGGTATGCTCATCTGGTTTCTGGCGTGCCTTTAAATGTATAACTCAACTTTCGCACCGACATAATCGGTGATAACGCTTTTGTTTATAAGGCCTGAGTCAGTATTTCCAAGCCGGAATTAGCAGCATCCGTTGCATTATGGCCGGTATGCCGGCGACAAATGAAT
>JANNRW010000035.1:0-6867 GCA_031401815.1 Geobacteraceae bacterium
CAAACTGACACCGGATGAGGCTTATTTCCAAGGACTTGAAAAACTGAAACTGGTAGCCTGAAACCAGAAAACCACAACAACCAAGGGGCATTGCTTATTTCACCCTTCAGGCTGTCTCACTAAGCCCGGCCACCTCAATCTGTTCTTCTTTCATAATACGAAGGACATTTTACAAAAAGCTTACCTGACTTTACACCCCTGTTTTATGCCATGATCCCTGCGGTGGTTTTCTGCACTGAAATTTCCAACAGATAAATTCAGCGACCTATTTTTTCACAAAGGCCGGTAAATGAGTGACACCATTTTGTTTGTAGATGACAGCAAGGTAGTTCTGGCAACAGCAAAGGATCTCTTCCTGGAGGAGGGGATACAGATTTTGACAGCTGACAGTGCCATGGAGGCGCTGGAGATTTTTCAGCGGCAGGATATTGCGGTCGTTGTCTCAGACAACTGCATGCCAGGTATTTCCGGTCTTGATTTTCTTGCCCGTCTGAAAGAGCTCGCCCCTGAAACAGTCAAGATCCTCATGACAGGCCATGCTGATCTCCCCAGCGCTCTGGAAGCCATCAACAAGATAGGCGTTTACCGATTCCTGGTCAAGCCGTGGAAAGATGAAGAGTTGGTTGAAGCTGTTCTGGAAGGGATCCGTCACCATCACCTTCTTGATTCCCTGCGCAAGGAGAAGGAGGATGTGCTCTGTTCACTGGCGCAAGCCATCGAGTTGAAAGATCCTTCAACAAGAGGGCATTGTGACCGCGTCGCCATTTTCGCCCTGCTTATTGCCGATGTGCTGCAGTTGTCCAAAAACGTCAAGCGGGAGATACAATACGGCAGCTGGCTTCATGATTGCGGCAAGATCGGGATATCCGAGGCGATTTTAAACGGTAGCCAGCAGTTGAGTGAAGAAGAGTATGTTGTCATGCAACAGCATTCGGGCTGGGGGGCTGATGTTGCGGCAAAGGCCAATCTTTCCCAGATGGTGCGCAACATCATTCACTATCATCATGAAAAATACGACGGCAGTGGCTACCCTACCGGTATCTCCGGCAGTGAAATCCCTCTGGAGGCGAGAATAGTGGCTGTGGCGGATGTCTATGATGCACTCATGACCGACCGTCCTTACCGCAAAAAACATACCCATGAGGAGACGGTCGCTATTTTAAAGTCAATGCAGGGGAGCGCTCTTGATCCGGAACTGGTTGAGCTTTTTCTCTCCCTTGTCACTGTAGTAAAGCCTGACACTGATCCGCTTCCTGACACTGATCCGCTTCCTGCTGCTGCGGCGAAGGCAACTGACTTCATACAGAGCGAGGAATAATTCCCGCCTTTTCCCCTCTGACCAGCAAAGTATTTACGGCATTCAACCCCTCTTCTCCCAAATCCAGCGAAAAATCATTTACATAAAGATCTATATGCGCCTTGCAGACCTTATCACTCATCTCCCTTGAATGAGCCCGGATATAGCTTTGAGAAGCAAAAGGGTTGGCAAAGGCATATTTAATGCTGGCATGAATGGCGCTGCTGACTCTCCGGATGACCTCCTCGCCAAGCGAGCGTCTGGCAATAATTCCGCCCAGCGGCAGGGGCATCCCTGTATCACTCTCCCACCATTCGCCAAGATCCACCAGTTGAACAAGGCCCTGGTTACGGAAGGTAAATCTGGATTCGTGAATGATTACTCCGGCGGCTACCTTGCCGCTTGCCACAGCCGGGATGATTTCACTAAAGGGCATGAAAAGGAAATTGTCGAGAGCAGGGTCGAAGAGTCTTAACAGAAGGGTTGCCGTAGTGTAGCGGCCAGGCAAGGCTATCGGCTTGCCGCGAAGCATTTCAGGTGTGCAAGGTTTTTGACTGATCAGCAGCGGACCGCAGCCCCTGCCGAGGGCGCTTCCGCTTGCCAGAAGAGTGTAGCTGTCACGCAGATGCCCGTAAAGGTGGAAAGAGGTTTTGGTGATGTCGAGAGATCCTGACAAGGCCAGCATGTTAAGCGTTTCTACATCTTCGAGCCGTTCGCAGAAGCTTAGCCCTTCTGCCTTAACCATGCCGTGAACAAGCGCATGGAAAATGAAAGTGTCATTCGGACAGGGGGAGAATCCAAGTGAAAGCGGCAAGTTTTCACTCGTCACAACAGCCCTCGTTCCAGGCATTTGAAAATAAACCTTTGCACCATCTCAACAGAGAGTGGAATATCCCATTTGGAGACATCCCGATCTTCCACCATGTTGCTTATCCCTCGCAGTTCGAGAAAACCGGTGTCGTGCAGGAGGGTTACATGCGCAATTGCAGCCCCCTCCATATTTTCGCAAATCCCTCCAAAGCGTCTGTGCAGCTCATCGCCACGGAGAGATGTGCCGCTACAGGTTGAGACAGTAATGAATTTACCCCTTCTGATCGGCAGCCCCAGAGAGACCCCGAACTGGAAAACTTTGGCAGACGCCTCCATGGAGAGCGGGAATTCGTTGCTGTAACGATTCCCTTTTCGTTCAACCGAAGGTATCCCGATCAACTCAAGGGAGTGCCACCCTTCAAGCGTGAGAACCCCTTCATCGCCATAGATTTCAGCAGTGGCAACTGCAATGTCTCCGACACGCAGACCGCTGCCACAGTAGGCTCCGCCACAGCCGGTATTGACTATGAGTCTGGGGGCAAAACGCTCAAGCAGTGAAGTGACAACAGAGGCGGCATTGACCTTGCCGATACCTGTCAGTGCAAGATAAACCATCCCTGATGGTGAAGTTGCCCTCCATATCGGGCGAATGCAAGCTCCCGGAAGAAGTTCGGCCCGCATCTCCCGGACAAGATGGGAAATTTCCCGCTCTGTTGCTGCTGTTATAACAATCGAATTTTTTTTGTTCATAACTTGCCCAGATCCTGTCCTTGATAGTTGCTGTACTATACCGTTATTCAGGGTTCGACACAAGAGCATGCAGAGTTATTCCTGAGAGTGCTTCATTCAGGCATTTCCGCTTGCATGAGAGTATTATTTCCAATATATTTGCAGCATTTATAACCCTCAGAAAAGGCTATATGTGAACAGAAGTCTGCTCCCGATAAATATTGCAGTTACCCTCTTAATAATTGCGCTCCTGGCTCTTATTGCCTCTGACATAGCTTCATACCGTATCGACCAACTCTTTCCGAAGACAGCTGTCAACCTCTCGACGCAGCCACAACCTGCTGTAGTATCTGAAGAGCTGGCTGCTTTTGCTCCTGTTTTGGAAAAGGGGCTGTTCGGAAAGGCTACCCAGGGGAAGCTGACACCTATTATTGCTGCAACTCCAGAGGCAAAAACAGCAGCTTTTGCACCGACTGATTTTACCCTTTTGGGAACAGTAACAGGTACTTTCCGGGAAACATTTGCCCTTATTCTTAAAATCAGCTCCAAAGAAGAGAGGGTTTTCCGGCTGGGGGACAATGTTTTCAGCATTGGCACACTTGCTATGGTAAGGAAAGAGTATGTGGAGATACAGTCCGGTGGGACAAGAGTAAAAATTGTCTCACCAACAGCAGTTGAGGCTGTGCAGACAAAGCCCACAGCAACTATTCACCCTCCGGCAGCTTCTTCAGGCAGCCTGGCGACCTCTTCAGGAGCAGGCAGTTATGTAATTGACCAGAGGGCACTGAATGCTTCGCTGGATAATATCGGGCAGACCATGAGCGATGCAAGGCTTCTACCCAGTATGAAGGATGGCAAGGTAGAAGGTTTTCGCGCCTCAGAGGTGAAGCCTCAAGGGATATTCGGCACAATCGGCATCAAGAATGGCGACATACTGCTCCGCATAAACGATTTTCCGATTGATTCACCGGAAAAGGCGATTCAGTCTTTTGCATCGCTCAAAGGGCAGACACGGATACGGCTCGATCTTATTAGGGATGGACAGCCAACGACTTTTAATTATGAAATAAGGTAACTACTCAGGTTGATAGACTGAAGGCTGAAGACTGTTAGGTAAACCTCTACAAAATCAGCAAAGACGAGTTATACGAGTCTGGTTTAACCTTCAGCCTTCAGTCTTCAGCCTCAATACCTGAGCATATACGAAATCAGGTGAATAACTGACTACTCGACAGACTCTCTTTAAACCTGCTCCCCGGGGGATTTTTGTGAAACGACATTTAACTGCGTCATTATTGATTTTTCTGCTCTTGGCTCCCTGTTCTTCTTTTGCCAAAGGGGTCATCCTCAACTTTACCGATGTTGACATAGCTACCATGGTGAAGTTTATCAGCGATCTTACGGGAAAGAACTTTGTCATGGATGAACGGGTTAAGGGGAAGATCTCCATATACTCTCCAGCCAAACTTTCAAGTGACGAAGCCTTTAATGTATTCACTTCAGTTCTGGAGTTAAAGGGCTTTACCCTGATCCAGGTCGGCAAGGTCTACAAGATAGTCCCCCTCTCTTCAGTCAGGCAGTCCGGAACAAGGCTCTACAATGAGGATGAGACAGCTCCTGTAAATGAGTCGTACGTTGCCAGAGTCGTCCCTCTTGATAATATTGCGGTACAGGAGGCAGTTGCCTTCTTGCAGCCGATGGTCTCAAAGGATGGTCACGTCTCGGCATTTGGTCCGGCAAACATGCTTTTAGTGATTGATTCTTCCGTTAATATGAAGAAAGTTCTCGATATTCTGAAGGTGATTGATGTTGAAAAGCGGAGGGATGCTGCGGAGCTGCTCTACCTTAAAAACGGCTCCGCAGAAAGCATCGCCAAGACCGTTCAGGAGTGGCTTGCAGGCAAATCCCCCAAACCTCAAGGCCAGGCTGTTTCTCCTATCGGTGCAACAGTATCTGCTGACATCCGTTTGAACGCCCTGCTTCTTTTCGGAAGCGAAAAAGACAAGGAAGATATCAGGAAACTGGTCGCACTGATTGATGTTGCGCCTCCCAATACCAGCAGCAAGGTTAATGTCTACTCCCTGGAAAATGCAGATGCAACAGAAGTTGCCAAAGTGCTTGAAGGAGTAGTCAAGGGGATGGTTACTGCGCTGCCCGGCCAGCAGGGAGCAGCAGCACAGCAGTCCCCGTTTGACAGCGGCAAGATCACAATCACACCGGACAAGGCGTCAAATGCCCTGATAATCATGGCCTCTCCGGCCGACTACCAGAACCTTTTGCAGGTCATTCAAAAACTTGACAAGAGGCGCCGCCAGGTCTCGGTACAGGCGATTATCGCAGAAGTTTCACTCGACAAACTCTCTGAACTAGGCGTCCAATGGGGGGTTTTCGGGGGGGGGAGTAATAGCACCGTCTCTGTCGCAGGTGTTTACGATCCATTTGGGAGTATGACTGCTCTCCTTGCTGCTGTGGGTGCATTAAGTACTGGCGGTGTCACCAATTCCAACCTTGACTTAAAGACCCCGCTTAATTTCCCGGTCATGCTGAAGGCGCTTCAGTCAAACGACATCATCAATGTCCTCTCAAATCCGACTATTCTTACTTCTGACAACAAGGAGGCAGAGATTTTTGTCGGTGAAAATGTCCCTTTTCTCGGTCAGTCAACCATCAGCACAACCGGCACCCAGCAGTCGATAGAACGAAAAGATACCGGTATCACGCTAAAGATTACGCCTCAGATAAACGAGGGTGATTACATCAAGCTCGACATCTCCGAAGAGATCTCCTCCTTAAAAGATGTCATCAAGCTTGGAATCAACTCTACCGACAGATCAACAACCAAACGTTCTGCCAAAACATCGGTGGTTGTTAAAAATAATGAAACTGTGGCTATTGGCGGACTTATAAATGAAACTGATCAGGAGATTATCACTAAAGTTCCTCTTCTGGGAGACATCCCTGTTCTTGGCTGGCTTTTCAAATCCAAAAGCACGCAGAGAAAGAAAACAAATCTGATTCTTCTTCTGACTCCCCGGGTAATAAAGGATGAGCGTGACCAGGCTGAATCGTCTGCCCGGCAGAAGGAGCTCTTCAACAATGCTATCAAGCGGACAGAACCGCTCAATATGCTTAACGAACCGTTGGTAAAACCGTAATCCGTACAAATGGATAAACATGGCTGAACATACAGAAATTGAACATATAGCTGCTCGCATGGGAATGCAGTTCATGGCAGAGATTCACGACGCAGATATCGACGCTTCCTGGCTCCTCAAGCTGCCGCTCTCCTTTACCCGCAGTAACCTTATCCTTCCGTTACGCGAAGAAGATGGCAGGCTACTGGTCGCTGTTGCCGATCCGGCAAATCTTCTGGCGCTTGACGAACTGAAGCTGGCGCTCGGTCTGCCGGTGCTAGGGATCGCTTCACCGAAAGATGAAGTTCTCGGAGCAATTAACCGGATATACTCGCGCCATTCCGGATCAGCACAGGAAGTTGTCGCAGAACTAGAGGCTGAAGATCTCTCCCTGGTCGCCACACAGTTCACCCAGCAGCAGGATCTGCTCGATCTTACCGATGAAGCTCCGGTAATCCGGCTTCTCAACTCCATCCTCTTTCAGGCGGTGAAAGAGCGCGCAAGCGACATTCATATCGAACCGTTTGAGCGCGGTCTGGATGTGCGCTTCAGAATCGACGGTATTCTCTACAAAATGCTCTCCCCGCCGAAGATCATACAGGAGGCGCTCACCTCTCGGGTCAAGATCATGGGCGGCCTCAATATTGCGGAAAAACGGCTGCCGCAGGATGGCCGTTTCCGGGTAATTGTCGCCGGGCGTGATGTCGATATCCGGATATCAATCATCCCGACCTTTTTTGGCGAGCGCACCGTGCTAAGGCTTCTGGATAAACAGCGAGGCGTCCTTTCACTTACCGACATAGGGATGCGGGAGCGTGAAAACCAGCTGATGGAACGGCTCCTTACCCGGACGAGCGGAATAATTCTCGTGACCGGCCCTACCGGCAGCGGCAAGAC
>JANNRW010000036.1:0-1797 GCA_031401815.1 Geobacteraceae bacterium
GGGCGGCGAACTCACTCCTGTGACGATGCTTACCGGACAGTGCGAAAATAGCCACAAGCCGGCCGACGTTAAAGGCGTTATGAGGGAAATCGACTCGGCGCGGCGCTGTCATGAGCGCCAGCAGTCTATAGCATAAAGTTCCGGTCTATACCCCTCATATCCAAAATCCCAAAGCCACGCCACTTAAAAAAGGTTTATCAAATTCGATAATTTTGATAATTTGACACTCCATATCAGCCCAAAACTTACGCTGGCCGTAATTGCAAATCCTCTCTGTGAAATAGCAGCATATTGACGTGACAGAAGGAGATATTTTGAAACTTCATATCGGGTGTTTTGATGTTCCACTTGAGGGATGGTATAATACAGACGTCTCAATGCATATCTTTGTTGCCAGAATTCCTTTCCTTGCCTCGCTTCTTCACTCAACCGGCTTTCTCGATGAACACCGTTATCAACAGCACTTAAATGGAATATTTCGTAAGGTGCATTATCTGAACGCGACCAAAAGGTTTCCTTTACCGGACCATTCAGTTGAGGCGGCGTATTCGTCGCATATGCTTTATAATCTTTCCGAGACCGAGGCAAAGCGGTGTCTGAGCGAGATCTATCGAGTATTGCAACCGGGAGGGATACTGCGGCTTGCCCTTATTGATTTTGATGCTCTCATCCGGTCATATAACCCGGTAAAACCGGAAATCCTGTTAAATGTGCTTTATCAACCAATGATCTCTGGAAAAAAGAATCATATGCAATGGTGTTACAATATTCATTCCATCTCGTCACTGCTTTCTTCAGCCGGTTTCGTCTCTGTGCAACAAATGCCGTACCGTAAAGGAGATATTGCGGATGTTGAGTCAATCGATTATCGACCGGACTCGCTCTTTGTTGAAGGCATGAAACCTCTTTAGATATTCAGGCAAAAAACTTTGCAAAGGTAACCAGAAGGGCGATCATGGTGACAATCAGCACCCTGCGGGTGCGGAAGGTCTCGCTGGTAAGCAGCAGTTTATAGACTATGAAAATGATGATCGACTTGCCGGTAACAGAGAGGAGATGGTTGGAGCTGGCGAACGGGGCGGGTAGGAACTGAACGAATATAACAAGGAAGAAAATCAGGTATTCGATCCCTGAATTGAGCAGCAGGTCAATGCGCCGTTTTAAAAAGATATTCGTGGTTGTAACGGCCAAAAGTGCACTAAACAGCACAAATGAGATCTTGAGCAGCGGAATCCCCAGAAAGGTATCGCTACGTAGATAATTTTCCGAAACGAACATCAGAAAAACCACCGAGACATAGAGTACCACCTGCAGAAACTGATTGTGCCAGCCTTCGTCCCTTGACAGGAAATACCCTAATACCATTCCGAAAAACAGACCTAATGAAATTATGGCATTAATATGAACGTTCTGATAATCGCGTGATAAAATTGGCAACAGAATGATGATGATCAGAATATACTTGGAAAGTTTCAGCAAATGTTCCGAGGCCCGTAACAACATCTGGTAGATTGGGGACGTCTCATCATGGTCCCTAGCGAACAGGCGTTCCAGTCGAGCCGGCAGTGTGGCGTAAAATCGTGGTATCAGAATCACACAAACGGTGAAGAAGATGCTTGCTGCCAACAGGCTGTAGAAGAAGAGATGGTCCTCATTACTCCGAAAGGTTATGCCGGTCCACGCCATGGCAATCGAGCAGCCGTATAAAATCACCACAGAGGTTTTATGGCCGAAGCCGATATCAATCAGTTGGTGATGGAGGTGGTTGCGGTCAGCCTCCATTAAACGCTTGCCCTT